>DDSO01000021.1:0-1227 GCA_002343425.1 Brevundimonas sp. UBA2388 | reverse complement strand
GCTGATGTGGCTGATCAACACGACCGATCCGGAGCAGAAGCGCGGCATCGCCGAATATTTCGCCCCGGCCAGCGTCTCCCCCACGACATCAGGCTCCGGCGGCATCCTGGGCGGCACGTCGCTCGGGGACGACGGCTCCAAGAGCTCGGGTTCGCAGTCGGTCATCAGTGAACTGGCCCCCGAAGCCCCGGCCGATTCGCCCCGGGAAGTCGGTCAGAACGCAAACCTCGCCGCCGCGAGCGAGGAAGCCCTGCGTGAGGAGATCGCCCGCCGCGAGGCCGCGGAATTCGCCTCGGCCGCCGAATCGCTGCGTCAGGCGATGCAGTCGATGCCCGAACTGGCCGAGCTGTCGAAACAGCTGATCATCGACCAGACGCCCGAAGGCNNATCAGGAAGGCCGCTCGATGTTCGATGCGACCTCCGCCCGCCCGAACGCCCGCGCCCAGTTGCTGCTGCGGACCATATCGCGCGTCATCAACCAGCTGCCCAACCGCATCTCCATCACCGGCCATACCTCGGCCGCACCGGGATCGAACCGCGCCACCCTGCCGAATGACTGGGCCCTGTCCTCGGCCCGGGCCAACGCCTCGCGACTGATCCTTCAGAGCGCCGGGGTCGATGCGGACCGGGTCTATCAGGTGTCGGGCAAGGCGGGGTCAGACCCGCTGTACCCTGACGACCCAACCTTGGCCGGCAACCGTCGCATCGCCATCGTCCTGTTGCGCGAGGCGCCGGTCCTTCCAACGGACACCAGCCTGTGAGTCGTCGCCCTGCATGCTTGTGTGGGGCGAATGGTCTTGCTCCATGGCCTCCCGGAGGGTCAGATCAGTCTCATGAAACTGCGGCTGCCCCACTGTTGGCGAAATTGGATGCGGACCTGAGGCCGTGACCTTCGTTCCCCAGCGCCAGCTACGCTTCTACATGACGACCGTGGCCCCCTGCCCCTATCTGCCCGGGCAGATCGAGCGAAAGGTGTTCGCCAACCTGCCGTTCAGCGAGGGCGCTCACGTCAACGACGAGCTGACCCAGGCCGGGTTCCGCCGCAGCCAGAACATCGCCTACCGCCCCGCCTGTGAATCCTGCGACGCCTGCGTCTCTGTGCGTCTGCCCGTTCCCGAGTTCGAGTTCTCAAGATCGCAGCGCAAGGTACTGAAGAGAAACGTTGATCTATCTCGCGATCTGGTCGAGGCTGAAGCCACGACCGAGCAGTTCGACCTGCTGCGCCGC
>DDSO01000110.1:315-4775 GCA_002343425.1 Brevundimonas sp. UBA2388 | reverse complement strand
TCGTCCAGTGCCCGATGAGGAAGGTCTTGCCACGCGCCGTCGGGTCCATCGCCACGACCGCATCCCGGTGGTGCTTCTCCATGACCAGCACCAGTTCCGCCCAGCGCAGGCGCTCCCGCGTCAGCTGACTGGCCCGGTGACCACTGAGATCGACCCCGCGCGCACTCATCAGCTCGCATGTGGCTTCTTCCGCCGGATGATTGACCAGCGCGCCGATTCCGGCCGAGCGTGCTTCGATCGAGCGTCCGGAGTTGGCGGCCCGCTGCCGCAGGAGGTATTCCGCCGCCGGGCTGCGGCAGATGTTACCGGTACAGACGGTGAGGATACGACTGAACATGACGCTCAATGTGAAAGTCGCGTCAGCGACTCGCCAATCTCCCTTGTCCCGCGCGCGGAAGAAGGGTCGGGGATGAGGAAAACGGNNTCGACAGTCATGACCGTTAGCTGCAGGGAGGTGGCAGGCTGAGTTCAAAGCCGCGGTGGTCGCCGCGGATGCTGTGGCGCCCGCGCTCGATCGAGTAGATCAGGGTGCCGCGCAACTGCCGACGATCGCCGCCGCTGCGCCGGCCCGCGGCCGCGGCGCCATCGACGGACGAGTGCGACCGGCTCTCTTCGGCGCGGGACAGCAGCAGGCGAATGTCGAGCCCATGCTTGCGGGCCAGCCGTCGGCGCAACCGCACCACGTCCCGCCGGACAGCGCCAATCAGGTGTTCGTCGCCGATTTGCGGAACATGCACCAGACAGTAGACCTGGCGCCCTTGCGCGTCCTTCCTGTCGGTCTCGAAGACACTCAACTGGTAGTCATAACGGCCACTGATCCCCTGCGCAATCAGGGCAAGCAGTTGCGGGCAACTTTCCCGGCGAACGTAGCCGACGAAGATGCCGCGCACCTGTGCCGACGGCAGACCGAAGCGCCGATGGAACCGCTCCAGCCAGGGTACCAGACGCCATGGCCGCGCGATGATCAGCAAATACACCGCGAAAACGCCGAGGAACAGCCAGAACATCAGATACTCGGGAACCCGCAACAACAGGCCGCCGACACCGACCAGCGCACAGACGATCTGCATCACCACGGCCAGAGCGATGACATCGCAGACGCGAAATCCGGCCCGTACGAGCAGGTGGTGGAGATGGTGACGATCCGCCCGGAAAGGCGACTTGCCGAGCCAGATCCGCCGCAGCATGACGCCGACGGTGTCCATCAAAGGCAGGGCGAACAGCCACAAGGCGGTGACCGGAGTCATCGCCGCCGCCTCACCGCCCTCACCGCCCTGTGACAGGGCGATCAGCAGCCAGGCAAAGACGAAACCGAGGAGCATGCTGCCGTTGTCGCCGAGAAACACTCTTGCGCGGGAATTCCCCGGATAGCGGAGATTGAAGTACAGGAAACCCGCGACCCCACCCGCCAAGGCCACCGCCACGAGGAGGCCGGCGGAGTTGCCAGCGACTTGGGCGACGACGGCGATGAACGCCAGACTGACCAGACTCACCGAACCGGAGAGCCCGTCGATCCCGTCGATCATGTTGACCGCGTTGATCATGCCAATCGTCGCGAAGACCGTGACCGGCACGCCAAGCCAGCCGAGCTCGACCTCGACCCCCGGCAGCAGTTCACCGAGCGAAGCCAACTCCACCCCGCCGACGTAGACCATCGACAGGGCGACCACTGCCTGCACCACGAACCTCGACTTGAAACCCAGGTGCCGGATGTCATCGGCCAGACCGGTCACGAACATGGCCAGAGCGCCGACCAGCAACGCAACCGAGGTTGGGCCGCCGGGAACCAGGTCACGGACGGCGAAAGCCACCGCCAGCACGCTGATGAGGCCAAAACCGCCGACGAATGGCGTGCTCACCGCATGCTGCTTGTGCCCGCCGGGGCGATCCATCGCCCCCAGGCGACCGGCCAGCGAGATACTGAAACGGATGACCACACCCGATACGAGCGCGCAGAGGCCAAACAGCACAGCGTATTCCAAAGTCACCTCCCCGGTGAGCAGTCCCAGACTTCAGTTCCTGCCCCTTTGCCGACACAGTCCCACACTCCCGGTCCCCATCGCGCGCAGAGCCCTCGCGGGCTCTGCAGGCATGACCCCAGCGGCGCCTGCGCGCCGCGAAGCGTTCGCGAAAGCGCGTCAGGCGCGGCGACGGCGACCGAGGAAGGCGCCGACCAGGCCGAGGCCCAGCAGCGCCAGCGAAGCGGGTTCGGGGATCGAAACTTCGTAGTTACCCGTGTAGGAGCTGAGTTCAGTCGGCGTACATTGAGGCTGATTAGGAGGGCACGCCCAAACTTGCGAGTCACCCGAGGAGAAACCGTAGAGGTACTGCGCCGGCAAGCCGCCGAGTTCCACCTTGACGACCTCGCTGACTTGTGCATCGTCGGGAACTTGGCAAGACTGCGGTTGCCGTGGGTCACAGAAAAAACCTCTCAACACCGCGCTGGCATCGAGAAATCCCGCCAGGCCGATGCTCACGGTGTGACCGTCAATGTTCACGTACGAGACGTTCGGATCGCTCACCAGTTGCCATGGCGCCCTTCCGCCCGGAAGCGTCGGGGCGAAGAACGCGTTGACCGCGGTCTGCAGGTCCGCGGCGTTCAGGGCACCCATCCCGTTGTTCACCGCCGCCCCCTGGATATAGCTCCGGGCCAGAGCATCGCCGCCCTGCCTCCAGTCGCTCTCGACCAGGCTGCTGAGCGTGATCGCCTTGCCGGCGACGGTCCCGCTCATGGTGGTGACCGGACCGCCGAACTTGCTCAACTCGACATTGCCGCCCGGCAGCGCTGCGTCACCCGCCAGAGCAGCTTCCACGGCGCCCTTCTCGGTGGCACTGAGAACTCCATTGCCGAAGAGAGGGGTCGGTGCGAGCACACCGGTCTGGTTCGGATTGACCGTATTCCAGAGGATGTAGCTACCGGAGATGCTGTCGACACTCATCGCTACCGGCGCCGCCAAAGCGCCGGTCGATACGGTCAGGCCGATGACGGCCAGGGCTATTGTGGTCCTGCTACGAAGTACACTCATCGTTTGACTCCTTCACTTCGGTCACCAGCCNNTCGGAAAACCGGTGGATGAGGGTTAATTTGGGCTTCACAAGTCTTGGCTTCAAAGGGCTGTACAGGTCCACCCCCGCCCTCAGCAAAACCTGCAGGTTACATAGCAAGATTCATGCCAAAAAAAAATTCCTTTTTCGAGCAGAATGTTACTTATATCACACTGCTTTCGGCGGGCTGTGGTGTAAAAAATTCCGACAGTCCAGCCGACCCCGCCAACGCGACACCTGCCCCTTCTCCAGCAAGGAATCAACGCTCGCGCCCAACCGGCACCCCCCACCCCGAATGGACGCCTGCAGTATAGCAAAGGCAGTCACCGCCCGCCGACCCGGGGGACAGCTCGTTGCGGGAGGCGCCAGCTCGGATCGGGTCCGCCGCCGGGCACGCTGGCGACCGCCGACGGCGCCCGCGATCACCGCAGGCGCATGCCGCGGACCGCCTGCCAGCCGAATTGACGACCACCGGTCGGCTCGCTATCCTGCCCACATGGCCCTCGATGAACTCCAGCGACCACGGTCTCACCGAACCGGGGCGAAGCCGATCACAGTCCGGGTAAGGCGCGCCGCCGCCAGCGGGTGGTGAGTGAAGCGGCCGTACGATCGATCTGGCGGCTGGCCAATTCGCTCGCCACTCGCCCACCCGGCCATGCGATGCCTCGCCGCTCGCCCGCCCGCGCCGCGCCGCGAGACCCGTTGGCGACGCCTTGCCGGCAGCCGCGCGGGCAGATGACGAGGTTGGCGTAGAACCGGCTCCGATCCCGCGCCCGCTGCTTGCTGCCCTGGCGGCATCGCTGCTCCTGCACGCCATCGTCCTCTTCTTTCCGCAGCGGGAGACGGCGCCCCGCCCGGTCGCCTCGACGCGCTTCGCGGCCCGGCTGTCGCCCGCTCCGCAACCGGCCGCGCAGGCCACCCTGCCGCGCCCGCCGGCGACCGCGACGGCGCCGCCGCGCGCCGCCACCCGCTCGGCCAGCAAGCCGTCGCGCGCGCGCGCGCCGAGCCTCCCGAAACCGGCCGGTCCGGCGGCTCGCCATGATGCGCCGCGCTGGAGCGCGAGCGAAAGGCAGGAGATGCAACGGTTCCTCGACGAACTCGAAACGCAGGCGAGGACGGCGCCCAAACCGTCGCTCGCGCAGCGCTCGCTGGCACAGGCGGCGGAGCTCGGCCGGCAGCAGGCGCGACGCGACGAACAGGGACTGCTGATGCTCGAACGCCGCCCCGACACGCCGCCGCCCGACCCGTTCAGCCTCGACCTCTACCTCGACGGCATCGTCCGGCGACTCAACCGGAGCGCCGCCTTCGTCCGCAACGACCCGCGCAGCCGGGGGGTCAGGCCGGCTGCCGTCCAGTTCCGGATCAACCCCAACGGCAGCCTGAAATCGTTCGCCGTCCTCAACGCCGGCGACCAG
>DDSO01000110.1:0-287 GCA_002343425.1 Brevundimonas sp. UBA2388 | reverse complement strand
TGACGATCTGCATCCAGCCGGGCCACGGCGGCGGCTTCGGCTTCACCCGTCTGCCCGATGGCCGATCCTGCTGACCGCGAGGCTGCTCACCGCTCGCGCACGCGAGCGCTCATCGCTGCCGAGACACCCGGGATGACGCAAGTCATGACCGTTCCGCTCATCACCGACCCGTCTCCCGCGCCCGGGAGAAGGAGATTCGTGAGTCGCTGACGCGACGGTCAGATCAAGAGACCGCGCTCCTCGATGAAGGCGATGATTTCCGCCAGCCCCTCGCCGGTCTTCATGTT
>DDSO01000022.1 GCA_002343425.1 Brevundimonas sp. UBA2388 | reverse complement strand
GCCCGATCCGTAGGACCAGATCTCTCGGGTCTCGGGATAGTGGACGATCCATTTGTCGTCATTGCAGGGCCACGGCACATCGGCCTGACCCTCGGCCAAGGGCGCGCCGAGGGTGTGGACAGCCGGCACAAACACGCCGTCCTCGCCCATCAGGTCCAGCACGGGCTGGCCCATCCGGGTCATGATGCCCATCGAAATGGCTACATAGCCGCTGTCGGTGATCTCGACGCCGAGGGCGCTGAGCTCGGAGCCGAGCGGACCCATCGAGAAAGGCACGACGTACATCGTGCGGCCGGCCATGCAGCCGTCGAAAAGGCCGTTCAGGCGCGCCCGCATCTCCACCGGGTCGGCCCAGTTGTTGGTCGGGCCGGCGTCGGCCTTGTCGGCCGGGCAGATGAAGGTCCGGCTCTCGACGCGGGCCACGTCCTTGGGGTCCGAGGCGGCGTAATAGCAGCCGGGGCGTTTGGTCTGGTCCAGTTCGCGCAGCGTGCCCTTACCGATCAGATCAGCGACGATGGCGGCCTTCTCGGCCTCCGAACCGTCGCACCAGTGAACCCGCGCAGGCTTGGTCAGGGCGGCGATCTGCTCGACCCAGGCGATAAGGCCGGCGTGTTTGGTGGGAGCCGGGTGAAGGCCTTGGATGGCGGATGCGGTCACAATCACTCTCCTGAACGTCGCCCGGCGATCTGCGCCGCCGTGGCTCTCCCTTGCGTGGCATCACGCAATGTTTCAGGCGCGGAATGACATCTTAGGCGACGCGGCGTCAACCGATGCACGTTTCAACCTCTCGCGAGCGGGGCGCCCGGAGGGGCCTGCATATTTCCGGTCGCCGGAAGGCGTGGCGCGAGGTATCGGGGCGGCCATGCAGACGATGGACCCGATCCCGGCGACTCCTGGAGCCGCCCTCGCCTCGCCCGCCGTGGCGCGGAACACGGCGCCGATTCTCGAGGTTCTCAAGGCCCATATGCCGGGGCGCGGGCGGGTGCTGGAGATCGCGGCGGGGTCGGGCGAGCATGCCGTGGCCTTCGCCGCCGCCCTGCCCGGTCTGGACTGGACCCCCAGCGATCCTTCGGCGGAGGCGCGGGCCAGTATCGCGGCATGGGCTGCGAGCGCCGGTCTGCCAAACCTGCGCGCGCCGCTGGCCCTGGACGTGCTGGACGCGGCGACCTGGCCGGAGGGACCACTGCAGGCGGTGGTCTGCATCAACATGATCCACATCAGCCCGTGGGCCGCGACAGAGGGCCTGATGGCGCTGGCTGGAAGCCGGCTGGCGGTCGGCGGCCTCCTGGTCCTGTACGGGCCGTACCGGGAAGCGGACGCGCCGCTCGCTCCGTCCAATGCGGCGTTTGACGAGAGTCTCAAGGCCCGTGATCCGGCCTGGGGGCTGAGGGACCGGGACGCGGTGGCGGCGGTCGCCAAGGCGGCGGGACTGGCGCTGACGCGGCGGATCGAAATGCCGGCGAACAATCTGATGCTGTTGTTCCGGCGTGTCTGAGCGGCCTTGCGCTTCTTACGGGGATGTGGCGGCATCCCGGCCAAGCTGGCTGAAGCTGATTGAAAGCGCCGACATGAAACCTCTCCTTCTTGCGGTGGCCGTTCTGGCCGTTGCGGCGCCGGCCTGGGCGCAGACGCCGCCGACGGCGGCGCCGGCCGCCGCGCCGGCTCCGCCCCTGTCCTATGGCGCGCCGATCGGGCTGGAGACGGCGCAGGCGCTGATCGATCGGGCCATCGAGGCCGGCCGTGCCCGCGGCTTCCGTCTGGCCATCGCCGTAGTCGAGCCGTCGGGGGAGCTGGTGGCCTTCGGGCGGATGGACGACGTCCAGTACGGCTCGATCAACGTCGCCCAGGACAAGGCCCGGTCCGCGGCCCGGTTCCGGGGTTCCTCCGCCGCGGCGGAGGAGCGGTTGGCCGCCGGGCGCATGGCCCTGCTGGCCATCGACGGGATCGTGCCGGTCGCCGGCGGCGTGCCGATCGTGGTCGACGGCAAGGTGGTCGGGGCCATCGGCGTCTCGGGCGCTTCGTCGGCGCAGGACGACGAGGTCGCGCGGGCGGCCATAGCCGCCGTCCTCGGCGGCTGATCGGCCGCTGGACCCGGCGCCCCCCTGCGGCTACGGACCCGCATGGCGTTTTCCAAGACCTATGACGGCGACGCGCCGGTCCGGATCAACAAATGGCTGGGCCAGAGCGGCGTCTGCTCGCGGCGCGAGGCGGATGCCCTGATCGCTGACGGCCTGGTCTCGGTCGACGGCGAGGTGGTCGCCGACGCGGGCCGCAAGCTGGAGCCGGGCCAAACCCTGACCCTCAGCGACCGGGCCACCGCCCAGCTGGCAGAGGGCGTGACCATCGTGATGCACAAGCCGATGGGCTATGTCTCGGGCCAGCCGGAGCCGAACAAGCTGCCCGCGGTCCGGCTGGTCACCGACAACAACCGGGTTGGCGAAGGCGTGACGCCCGCGGACGAGGTCTCCCTGCCCCCGATCGGCCGGCTGGACGAGGACTCGCGCGGCCTGCTGCTGCTGTCGTCGGACGGGGTGGTGGCCAAGGCGGTGATCGGACCGGAGTCCGATCTGGACAAGGAATATCTGGTCCGGGTGACGGGCGATATCACCGAGAAGAAGCTGAAGATCCTGCGCCACGGCCTGATGCTGGACGGCCGGCAGCTGAAGCCGGCCTATGTCAGCCGGATGGAATCCTTCCGGCTGAAATTCATCCTGCGCGAGGGACGCAACCGCCAGATCCGTCGGATGTGCGAGATGGTCGATCTCGAGGTGGTCGATTTGATCCGTATACGGATCGGACCGCTGAAACTCGACAACCTGCCCGAGGGCAAGTGGCGGATGCTGACCCCGGAAGAGCGGGCGGCGCTGGTCGGCTGAAGGGTCGAAAGGGTACGGTTTCGCCGGAAAAATTGCGGACCCGATTTCAGGAATCCGGCCACCGCGGGTCGGGGGGCGTGCGCCGGGCCCTGGGCGGACGCGGCGCGGTTGGAGCTGACTGTCAAAGACCGGCCCGGCGGGCATTCAAGCAGTATGCACGCGCGTGCGTCAGATACGGTCGCAGGGGCCGGCGCACCGTCGTCGGGAGGGTCGGAAGGGCGCCTTCGGGGCTCGCGAGGGGCGAGATTATACGGGGCGGGAAGACACTGTTTCAGACGTCCTCGGCCGGAACGCAGGTCAGCCGGACCGCCTCGCCGCCGATCCGCTCGTGCGCCGTGACTTTCAGCGGCGGGCGGGGGCCGGCGAAGAAGGGCGCCCCCTGCCCCAGAACGACGGGGTGGATGTAGAGCCGGTATTCGTCGATCAGGCCAAGCTCGGTCAGGCTGTGCGCCAGAACGGGCCCGCCGACGTGAATTTCGCCGTCGAGCTCGGCCTTCAGCTTGCGGACCGCGGCCCCGACGTCGTCGGCGATCAGTGTGGCGTTGGGGCCGACCGAGGTCAGGGTGTGCGACACGACCCATTTGCGCTCGTTGCGCCAGACGTCCGCAAACGCACGATGATCGTCGGTCCACGCGGGATCGTCCTGCTCCCAATAGCGCATGATTTCGTAGAGCTTGCGGCCGTAGATCTGGCCGGTCGCGCTGCGCACCACCTCGATCCAGTGCCGGAAGAGCGCCGGATCGGGCATGAATTTGTCGTGGTCGACATAGCCGTCCAGGGAGACATTCATATCGAAGACGAGGCGGGCCATGCCGATAGTCTGCGGGCTGGAATGCGGGCTGACCAGCCGCGAGTTCCGGTCGCCGGGAATAGCCCAAGGCCCGTGCTGCTGCCGAACGACCCGAAGCGCGCACGGGGCCTGTTCGGGTGGCGCTGGAACAGGGTTCAGCGACGGCCCCGGCACGCGACGGCCACACAATCGCCGATGGCCCTGGGGCCGATGACCTCGTACAGGTCACGGATGCCCTTCAACGCCGAAACCCTTGACGCCGCCTTCGTGCGCACGGTCCTGGCCGCCTCGAACGACTGCATCAAACTGCTCAACCTCGACGGCGACCTGACCTTCATGAGCGAGGGCGGGCAGAGGGTGATGGAGGTCAGTGACTTCAACCAGCTGCGCGGCTGTCCCTGGTCGTCCTTCTGGGAAGGCGAGAGCCATGCCGAGGCCGCCCGGGCGGTGGTCGAGGCGCGGGCCGGGCGCAACTACCGCTTCCAGGGGCCGGCCAATACCGCCAAGGGCAATCCGCGCTGGTGGGACGTACAGGTCACGCCCGTCTTCGGCCCGGACGGCAAGCCCGAGAGCCTGCTGTCTGTGTCGCGCGACATCACCGAGCTGAAACGCTCCGAGGAGCAGCACCAACTGCTGGCGCAGGAGCTGAACCACCGGATCAAGAACGTCCTGGCCATGGTGCAGGCGATCGCCAGCCAGACCTTCCGCGCCACCTCCGATCCTGTCGAGGCCAGGCTCGCCTTCATCGACCGGCTGGGCGCCCTGGGCTCGGCCCAGGATCTGCTGACCCAGACGACCCTGACCGGCGCCCGTCTTGCCGACATCGTGGCCGACGCCTTCCGTCCCCATGGTCGCGAGGGTCAGGTCACCGTCTCGGGACCCGACGTCGACCTGTCGCCACGCTGCGCCCTGGCCATGTCGCTGGCGCTGCACGAGCTGACCACCAATGCGATCAAATACGGCGCCCTGTCCGCCGACGGCGGACGGGTGACTGTGCACTGGACGGTGACGCCGCTCGGCGACGACACGGCCTTCGTCCTGACCTGGACCGAAAGCGGCGGCCCCCCGGTGGCGCCGCCGACCCGCACGGGCTTCGGGACCGGCATGATCCAGCGGGCCCTGTCAGGCTACGTCGGCGGGGCCACGACCCTGACCTATGAGCCGGCGGGGGTGGTGTTCACCCTGACGACGACGCTGGACGCGTTGACGGCGGATGTGATGTAGCCACGGCGCGTCCGCCACTGGACGCTGGCCGACCAGCGTGGCCTTATCCGCGACCGATCAGGGTTCAACGAGGGACGGTATGGTTGTGCGCGGCGTCGTTGGGGTGCTCGTTCTGCTGGGCCTGTCCGCCTGCGCCCCCACCCTTCGGCATCCGACCGCCTTCGGCACCGATTGCGAGGCGTTCGACGCCGACGTGACCTGCGTTCGCGTCTTCTACGGCTCCAACCGGGCGATCGTCGCCACGGCGCAGGGCGACGCGGAGGTGGATGTCGATCAGGTGGCGCGCGGCGACGCCGGCGAACTGCGGCTGGGACGGGCCGATGTCTGGCTGCCGCGGCTCAAGGCCGACGGGACGCCGCGTGAACGGGGCGAGACCCCCCTGCTGACCGGAGAACCGCCCGAGGACCCGAACCTGCTCGAACGCTATGTGATGATCACCCGCATCACCGCCCAGGGTCGGGACCGCTTCGTCGAGGAACTGGGCGAGGCGGTTTCCGACACCAACGGCGAGCCGTCGATCCTGCTGTTCGTGCACGGCTTCAATGTCGGCTTCGAGCCGGCCCTGATCAGCTCCGCCCAGCTGACGGTCGACCTGCGCGAGGACCGGCGGTTCGATCCGGGGGCGCCGGTGCTGTTCGCCTGGCCGTCGCAGGCCTCGGTCACGCCCTGGGCCTATTTCGGCGACCAGCGACTGGCCGACGCCGCCGTGCCCCATCTGAACGCCTTCCTCGACCTGCTTCTCGACGAGGTCGGCCCCGCGCGGATCAACATCATCGCCCATTCGATGGGCAACCGGGTCCTGACCCAGGCGCTGGAGGACTATGCCGAGGCCCGTCTGCTGGACGGGAACCGCCCGGAGGTGGAGTTCCGCATCATCCTGGCCGCCGCCGATGTCGAGCGCGACGTGTTCGGCATCGTGGCGGGCAAGCTGGACAATCTGCAGCCCAACGTCACCGTCTACGCATCCGATGACGACACCGCCTTGTGGGTGTCGCGCGTGCTGAACCGCCGGCCACGTCTCGGCCAGACCGACGGCGACCGGCCGTGGATCCGGGACGTCCCCGGCTACACCACGATCGACGCCACCCCGGTGGCCAGCACCCTGTTCGGCCTCGGCCATGGCTACTATTCGGACAATCCCTTCATCCTGAACGACATCCGCTGCGCCCTGGCGGACCTGCCGATCGACGACCGCGCCCTGGACCCGGCGCGGTACGACGGGCGGCCCGACGGACAGACCTATTTCCTGACCCGGTCCGGCGGCGAGGCCTCGGATGACAACTGCGCCCTGCGCCGCCGCTACAAGCCCGATGCGCCGGAGACCGTGCGCGCGGATGAGGAGGAGCCGGTCACCTCCGCCCCGCCTCCGCCCGTGCTTGAGCCGGCCGGACCGCCGCCGCCGCCCGTGGTCGCGCCGCCCTCCGGCTCGCGCGACTATGAGGTCTATTTCGACTCCGGATCGATCGCCCTCGACCCCGAGGCCATGGTGCGGATCGAGCGGGCCGTCCGCTATCGCGACAGCAGCGGCCTGATGCGGGTGATCGTCACCGGCCACGCCGACGCCGTCGGCTCGCGCGAGGTCAACGCCCGCATCGCCCTCGCCCGCGCCCGCGCGGTCGCCGACCGTCTGATCGCCCTGGGGGTGCCGGCGTCCATAATCGAGATCCGGTCCTACGGCGAGGACCGGCCGCAGGCGGTGGGGCCGGAGGACGGGCCGGAACGCGAGAACCGCCGCGTGGATATCCGGATCGAGGGGGAGCGCTAGGACCTTGCCGTCCCGGAAGCGCAGCAGGCGCTATGCGGGACTGACGTCACCGATCGATGAAGTCAGGTCGCCATACAGGTCGGCCCAGTTCGGATTCGCCTGTTCGACCAGAGCGAATTTCCAGGGCCGCAGCCAGCGCTTGATGCTCTTCTCTCGCCGGATCGCCTGATCGACGTAGCGATGGTGCTCGTACCAGACGAGACAGTCCGTGCCCCGCGCGCGGCTGTAGCCATCGATCTGGCCGTGCTTGTGCTCCCCGATCCGCCGGATCAGGTCGTTGGTCATGCCGACATAGAGCCAACCGCAGGGCCCGCTGGCGACGATGTAGACCCAGTAGCTGTGGTCAGCGCTGCGCATGGAACACAACCTTGTCGTGCGAACATCAGGTCGTCAAGATTGCACCACCTTGTCATCCCGGCCGAAGCGAAGCGAAGAGCCGGGACGGCCCGACGCATCAAATACATCGCTCCCGGACAGCCCGCTTGGGCTGAGCCGGGAGACAGCCGGACGCCGCACGACAGCCGAAGGGGGCGCTGTCACACCGGGGGCCCGAGGGGGCTGTTCGGAAGCCTCCGGTACACCCTGACGACCGAGGTCACCTCAACCCGTCTCCCGGCTCAGCCCAAGGGGGCTGTCCGGGAGGAGATCGTGGTTTGTCAGTCCCGTCCCGGCTCTTCGCTTCGCTTCGGCCGGGATGACAAGGAGGGCCCTTGGGAGTGACCGAGATGCACACCCACCTTCTTCTCCAGCAGCGCCACCAGCTCCGGCTGCATGAAGGCGTAGTCGTCGGGGATGTCGAGGCAGATCACCCGCGCCCGCTTCAGCTGGGCCCTGAAGCGGCGCTGGAGTTTGGCGCGGTGGGCGCGCTCCATGACGAAGATGACGTCGGCCCATTCCACCAATTCGGCCGAGCATTGCTCCTCCGCATCGGGCGCCAGGCCGGCAGAGGCGGTCTCGACGCCGGGCCGGGACGCGAACACCTGCTCGGCCGTGGGCGAGCGGAGGCGGTTGCGGGAGCAGAGGAAGAGGAGGTTGGTCAGAGTGCTACGGTACTGCCAAAATCGCCAATTATCTCCGCGTAATCGGCACCGTAACGACGCTTGATCCTCCTTACCGCATCTTCAATCAGCTTAAGCTCGTCATCAACATCCACAGTACTAGGTTTTTGACACACAATCGCATCGCTCAGCTTCGTGTGTGCGTTGTGAGCAGCTAAGCGGGCATTGATCCACAAAAGTACCAGCTCGCTGTCAGGACTCGCGTGGATAGGAATTCGCTCTAGGCTCGACGTATTGCTTCCAAGCCCGGTCCTACACTCCAGCTCCTTCAAATATTTTGTTGATCTTTTTATTGCGCCACATTCATCTTGAATTATTGCAATATTCTCAAGAACGTCACAGCACATCGCTATCACCGCGGCAATATACGATCTATCAAGCCTATCCTGCTTCTTGGCTTCTCTTACATTTGTTTCGGCCAGCGTCCGCTGAGTGTTGTGCAGCGCAATCCAAATCGCGCCAAAGGTAGCGACCGCTGCGACCCACTGAGCCAACGCTCCGACTTCCAACTTTCCGCCCCAAGCGACCGACCCGGCGATGACGCCGGCAAGGGCCATCAACGCCATAGCCAGCCAAAACTTCGCCCACGCGTCCGACATCAGGATCCCCTACAGCGGAATATTATCGTGCTTCTTCCACGGGTTTTCCTGCTGCTTGTTCTTCAACGTCCGTAGCGCCCGGATCAGCCGGCGCCGCGTCCCGTGCGGCATGATCACGTCGTCGATGTAGCCCAGGCCCGCCGCCACGAACGGGTTGGCGAACTTCTCCTTGTA
>DDSO01000070.1:4322-4713 GCA_002343425.1 Brevundimonas sp. UBA2388 | reverse complement strand
CGAACTGGCCGGTGTTGCTGGCGTTGATGCGGAAGTAGGTGGATAACTCCATCGGGCAGCGCACGCCCGGCGGGATGTAGACGAACGACCCGTCCGAAAAGACCGCACTGTTCAGGGCCGCGAAATAGTTGTCCGAGACCGGCACCACCGAGCCGAGATATTTGCGCACCAGATCAGGATGTTCGCGCAAGGCCTCGGAAATCGGCATGAAAATCACGCCGGCCTTGGCCAGCTCGGCCTTGAAGGTGGTAACCACCGAGACGCTGTCGAACACCGCGTCCACGGCATAACGCGCCGCGCCCTCGACGCCCGCCAGCACCTCCTGCTCCTTCAGCGGGATACCCAGCTTGGCGTAGATGGCGAGGATCTCCGGATCGACCTCGTCCAGCGA
>DDSO01000070.1:3497-4195 GCA_002343425.1 Brevundimonas sp. UBA2388 | reverse complement strand
TCGATGTCCGAGGTGAAGCCGTGCTCGTATTTCTCGAGGGCGGCGACCGCGTCGATGGTCTTCTGGACAGCAGCCATCAGGCGTCGGCTTTCAGGCGCTCGGCAGCCCGCTGGCGCTGTTTGGCATAGGCCTCGACCCAGGCGGCGGCGAACCGCTTCCAGTCATCCTCGACCGTGCCCCAGCCACCCGAGATGCGGATACCGCCGGTCGCCATATCGATCCGGCCGGTGGCCACGATGGCCCGCGACGGCTTGGTCTTGCCGGACGAACAGGCCGAGCCGGCCGAGACCATCAGACCCATCAGGTCGAGGGTGATCAGCTGCTGCGGGCTCTCCCAGTCGGACACGGCCATGAACAGCGTATTGGGCAGCCGCTCGGCGCCCTCGCCGATGATGGTCGCCCCGGCCGCCTTGACCACAGCCTCGGCCGCGTCGCGCCATGCGGCGTGCGCCTGTGCCGCCGGCAGGTCGCGCGCGGCGCAGACGGCGGCGGCGCCGAAGCCGGTGATCCCCGGCACATTTTCCGTCCCGGCCCGCAGGCCCCGCTCCTGCCCGGCGCCGTGCAGGATGCGAACCGCCTCGCGGCCCTCGGCCATCACCAGCGCCCCGACGCCCTGCGGTCCGCCCAGCTTGTGCGCGGACAGGGTCAGGCTGTCGGCCATGAGGGTACGGATATCGACCGGGATCTTGCCCGCCGAC
>DDSO01000070.1:0-3420 GCA_002343425.1 Brevundimonas sp. UBA2388 | reverse complement strand
TCGGCGATCGGCTGGATGACGCCGCTCTCGTTGTTGGCGTGATGGATCGCAACCACCGCCTTGCCCGGCTGACCCAGCAGTTGCCGCAGCTTGTTCAGATCGACGACGCCGCGCGCATCGACCGGCAACATCTTGACCGGCTTGCCCGACGCCGTCGCCGCCTCGGCCACGCACGGATGCTCCGTCGCGCTGACGATCAGCCGCTCGCAGCCGGCCGCTATGGCGCTCGCCACAGCCTGGGCGTTGGACTCCGTGCCGCCGCTTGAAAACACGACCGCCGTCGGGTCAGCGCCGACCAGTTCGGCCACGATCGCCCGCGCCGTCTCGACCCGCGCCCGCGCCCGACGGCCCGCCGCGTGGACGGCGTTGGGATTGCCGTTGTCGGCCAGGGCCTCGGCCATCGCCGCCTGGACCTCGGGACGGACCAGACCGGAGGCGTTGTAGTCCAGATAGATGCCGCTCACGCCGCCACTCCAACTTCTTCGGCGGTCGCCCGACGGCGCGCCCCGGTACGGTTCATCACCACATCCTCCAGCGACACGCCCGCCAGATAGCGATGGATTTCGTCGCCGAGGTCCTCCCACAGATTGTGGGTGATGCAGCGTTCACCGGCCATCATACAGCCCTTGGGCGACGAGTGACCGATGCAGCGGGTCGCGCGGATGGGCTCGTCGACCGCCAGCACGATCTCGGCCACGACAGTCTCATGCGCTCCCTTGGCCAGCCGGTAGCCGCCGCCCGGCCCGCGCACGCTCTGCACCAGACCGCTCTTCCGCAGCCGTGCAAACAGCTGTTCCAGATAGCTCAGCGAAATCTCCTGACGTGTCGCGATCTCGGCAAGTGAGACGGCGCGAACCCCGCCCTCGCCCTGTCCGTTCCTGGCCAGATCGGCCATCGCCATCA
This sequence comes from Brevundimonas sp. UBA2388, assembly GCA_002343425.1. Taxonomy (GTDB): domain Bacteria; phylum Pseudomonadota; class Alphaproteobacteria; order Caulobacterales; family Caulobacteraceae; genus Brevundimonas. Next base: position 2,517 of record DDSO01000070.1, on the reverse strand, counting down.
CGGCGTATCGTCCCTTGGTCGACAGACGCATCGCACACCTTCAAAAATCGCGCGCTTTTCAGGGCTCTTGTGCTAGAACCCGCGCCTTCGCAAAGGCGTCGACGCGCAGGCGGGACTTAGAAAGTCCTACTGCTGCGGTCAAGTATTACGCAGGTGCGAAACGACAGTTGAACACGGAATTCGACGCATATGCCTGAAGTCATCCTGCCCGGCGCCTCTGGCCGTATCGAAGGCCGCTACTCGCCGGGCAAGCGCCCGAACGCGCCGATCGCCCTGATCCTGCATCCGCACCCCAAGGCGAACGGGCATATGAACAACCCGGTCACCGTGACCCTGTACCAGCTGTTCCAGAAGCGCGGCTTCGCGACCCTGCGCTACAACAGCCGCGGCGTGGGCAAGTCGCAGGGCGAGTTCGACAGCGGCATTGGCGAACTGGCCGACGCGGCCACCGCCCTCGACTGGCTCCAGTCCAACAACCCCGGCGCCTCCCAGACCTGGGTCGGCGGCTATCAGTTCGGCGCCTATATCGGCATGCAGCTGCTGATGCGTCGCCCCGAGACCGACGGCTTCATCTCGGTTTCGCCGCCGTCGAACATGTACGACTTCAGCTTCCTGGCCCCCTGCCCCGCCTCGGGCCTCTTCCTGCACGGCACGGCCGACACCGTCGTCCCCCCCGTCGAGGTCGAGCGCGTGGTCAACAAGCTGCGCACCCAGAAGGGCATCATCATCGACTATGAGCTGGAAGAGGGCGCGACCCACTTCTGGCAGGACCACATCGGTGCGGTGGAGACCCGCGTTGGCGCCTATCTGGACAAGCGGCTGACGGAAAAGCCGGCCTAGGCAGACTTCCGCTCCCACGGGGCCAGCGCCAGCAACAGCGCGGTCAGGCTCAGATACATCAGCACAATGCCGGCGAGATCGCCCGCGCCATGCTGCTCCCCCATGTTCAGAGCGATGGCCGCTGCGCCGCAGCCTATGACGGCGGCGATGAGACAGGCGGTGTTGGGCATGATCCAGCGCGCGTCAGGGCCCGGATCGGCGCGACGCATCATCGTCCGCACCCACAGGGCCGCCGTCAGAAGCCAGGCCAAGACCAGCGGCGGCATGACGATCCAGGCGAAGGACACATTGACCAGGCCTATGGTCTCCTTGGACACCCGCAGGTCGTCGCCCAGCTGGGACGCCAGCCAGATCGCCGAACCGAGCTGCAAGGTGGTCCAGCCGGCAAGGGCTGTGATGACAAAGCGGTCGGGACGCCGGCTGGCCGCCCAGATCAGCCACAAGACGACAAACGCTCCGAAGAGGAGGGTATCGGTATGACCGAACATGCCGTGGCCGCTGACGATGGCGGGTGTGTCACTGGACTTCACCCCGGCGTAGTAGCTCCAGAGGAAGCCGGGGCCTTCCAGCAGCGAACGCAACAGCACGCGGATGTAGGTCGAACCGGTCGTGAAAACCGCAAGCAGGGTCACAAGCAGCAGCTTGTCGCGCCAGAGCGGGAACCTGTAGGTCATATGTGCTTCCTCCCTGAGGGGAAGATGCTGGCTCAATCTGAGCGGTGTCAAGTTAAATGGCGACAACAGTGCAATCGGCTCAACCCTATCACCACGGCGACCTGCGCGCGGCCTTGATCCGCGCCGCACTTGAGGCGTTCGAAAGGGAAGGCTCAGAGGGGGTGAGCCTGCGCGGGCTGGCGGAGACCGTCGGCGTGTCCCGAAGCGCGCCCTACAGCCATTTCCGGAGCAAGCGTGAGCTGATGGCGGCTATCGCCGAGGTCGGATATGAGCGCTTCGTGGCCGAGATGGAGCGGGTCGACGACGACGCGAACGATCGCGAGCGTTTCCTCGCGATCGGAGAGGGTTATCTGCGGTTCGCACTGGAGAACCCCGGCCTGTTCAAGCTGATGTTCAGCGCCGACCTGGCCTTGCTGAAGGGCGTCGGGGACCTCGAAAACAAGAGCGCGCGCGCCTTTGGCGTCTTTCAGCAGGGGTTGAATGCATTCCTCATCCACGGCGGCGGGGCAGCGTCCGCCTCAACCGCACTGCAAACACTGGCGTGGAGCAGCGTCCACGGCCTGACTTTCCTTCTGCTCGAGGAACGCCTGCCCGTTCGCCCGGAGCAGCCGATCGTTCTGATACGTGAGGTCACCGGCCTGTTCGCCGACATGGCCGAGGCGTGGCTCTCCTCTGCGCGTCAGTAGAGCAGATACGGCCGCCGCAGCGCCACCCACGCCGCCTCGTCCGGCCCGGCCAGCGCCTCCAGATCGGCCGGTGTCGCCGCCGGGTCGTCGACCCATTCGCGCAGCCCGGGCCCGCCGTTGATCACATCGATGGCCAGCTTGTCGAACACGTATTCGTACGGGAAATCCCGCCACAGGGCGTAGTCCGGATACAGCCGACGGATCGCCTTGAAGCCCAGGGCCTGCACCCGCCACGGCCGGAAGGCGGCGTGGTCGTAGGATGGCTGCTCGGTGTGGATCTGCACCCCGCTGCACAGCTTGCCGACGTGCTTGTGGAA
>DDSO01000048.1 GCA_002343425.1 Brevundimonas sp. UBA2388 | reverse complement strand
GTCCATGGCGGTGTTGCCGCCGCCCAGAACGATCACCCGCCGGCCGATCTTTTCGATGTGGCCGAACGACACGCTGGAGAGCCAGTCGATGCCGATGTGGATATTGGCGGCGGCTTCCTGTCGGCCGGGGACGTCCAGATCCCGGCCGCGCGGCGCCCCGGTGCCGACGAAGATGGCGTCGTAATCTTCCTTGAGCAGCGCTCCGAGGCTGTCGATACGCTCACCCAGCCGCATCTCCAGGCCGAGGTCGGTGATGTAGCCCATCTCCTCGTCGATCACGCTCTCTGGCAGGCGGAACCGCGGGATCTGGCTGCGGATCATCCCGCCCGCCCTGGCGTCGGCGTCATAGACGACGACGTGGTAACCGAGCGGCGCGAGATCCCGCGCGACGGTCATTGAAGCCGGTCCCGCGCCGATGCAGGCGACCTTCTTGCCGATACGGTTTGCCGGCGCGGTCGGCATACGGGCGGAGACATCGCCCTTGTTGTCCGCCGCGACGCGTTTCAGCCGGCAGATGGCGACCGGCTCGTCCTCGACGCGTCCCCGGCGACAGGCGGGCTCACACGGACGGTCGCAGGTCCGCCCGAGGATGCCGGGGAAGACGTTGGACTTCCAGTTGACCATGTAGGCGTCGGCGTGACGCCCCTGGGCGATCAGCCGGATATACTCGGGGACGGGCGTATGGGCCGGGCAGGCCCACTGGCAATCGACGACCTTGTGGAAATACTCAGGCGCCTCGGTGTTCGTGGACTCCAACGCATGGAACTCCTCTTCCCCCGCTCCGGAGCCCGGGTGAGAAGAACTGTCCTCGTCTACACAGGACGGCTCGCCCCACGCACGCAACAGATGCTTGAGCGGTTGTTCTAGACCGCGCCTGTGGTCCTATCCAGTGTGCCCGATAATTATTCGCCGGGTTGCTTTCATCAAGACCTTCTCCTCTCTGTCAGCCGGGCCCTACGGCGGACGCAGTCGACAAGCGGCAAGGTTGCACGCGAGACGCGAACCTGTTTGGACTGGTCCTGACGGAGGCGGAGGCTCAATCAAAATGTCGGGCGCGGAGTCGGAAGATCGGACAGGGGGGGCGTCGGACCCGTTCGAACCCCTGACGGCCGGCCACCTGTTCTTCCTGCTCCACCACGTCGTCCGGCAGCGCGAGACCGCCCTCGGTCTTGAACTGGTCAAGATGGGCCTTACGCTCAATCAATGGCAGATCCTCGCCACCCTGCGTCGGCTTGACAGGGCTACGATGGGAGAGGTCGCCGCCTTCTGCGCTACTGATCGCACGACGCTGACCCGAACCGTTGACCGAATGGTCGAAGATGGCCTGGTTCAGCGGGATCGCGACCTTGTCGATCGACGACAGGTGCATCTGGTCCTTACCGAGAAGGGGCGGGCGGTCTACGAGCGCGCCCTGCTGGACGTGACCCGCTTCAATGACCGGATCACGGGCGCGCTAAAGGCGGAGGAGGTCGAATGGTTACGGCCGATGATCCGTCGGGTTCTGGTTCACGTCCTTGAAGACAAGGACTGGGTAGACGACCTGATGGCCTTTCGCCGCATGAAGGGCGTCGGACCTGCGGCATGAGTTGAGCCTGCGATCCAGGGGCCTCAGACGCGGCGCAGGACCACCATGAAGCCGCGCATACGGCACGGTCGCCGCGGCTGACGCCAGCTTGGGAAAGCCGTCCGGGCAATCGACAGCTGCGGCGAGGCAAAGCCGCTATTGGCCAGCCCGGGGCAGGTTCCGGTACCCAAGGTCATGGTCTGGATCCACGGCGATGCCTGGACCGGCGGCGCGGCCATGGTGCCGGTACATGACGGGACAGCCTTCGCTCGCCACGGTGGGATCCTGATCTCCATCGGCTACCGCCTCGACATTGAAGGCTTTTCGCCGATCCAGGGTGTGCCGACCAATCCGGGTATGCGCGAGATGATCGCGGCGCTGAAAGGGGGTTAGGTCAGTAATAGAACATAATGAATCCTGATAACGATAGAGTAAAAGCTACCAATTACGCGGACGTAATTCTATTAAGTTGTGACGTAATAGAGACAACATGACATAAGTATTGAAGACCAGTTGTAATCGAAGCGCGCCTTGTACCACGATGCGAGCGTTGCAGGATCGCCGTGAGCATTGAGGCTCGGGTGTCACTCCGGTTGTCGCTCAAGCGGCAGCAGCATCGAACAACGAAAGGACGTCCTTTGAAAAATCCCAACAACCGGCAGAGACTGCTGGCCAGCACGCTGCTGACCGGAGCTGCATTCCTGGTCATTTCCGCCCCGGCCATGGCACAGGACACGCCGCAGGATGCAGAGCTTGACGATGTTATCGTCACCGGCTCGCGGATCCCGCAGGCAAACCTTGTCACCACGAGCCCGGTCACCCAGGTGACGGGCGAAGACATCGATGTTGCGGGGGTTACGCGTGTTGAGGACCTGATCAATCAGCTTCCGCAAGCGTTCGCCGCCCAGAACTCAACCGTGTCAAACGGAGCCTCGGGTACGGCCACGGTCGCGCTGCGCAACCTCGGCTCGTCGCGCACCCTGGTGCTGATCGACGGCCGCCGGATGGGCTACGGTTCCCCCAACGATGACGCAGCCGACCTGAACCAGATCCCGGAACAACTGGTCGAGCGCGTTGAAGTCCTGACCGGCGGCGCCTCCGCCGTCTACGGTTCGGACGCACTGGCCGGCGTCGTCAACTTCATCATGAAGAAGGACTTCGAAGGCCTGCAGGTCGACGCCCAGTACGGCTTCTACCAGCACAACAACGACTACGACGGCGTCGGCAATGTTCGCGCGGAAATCGCGCGTCGCGGCCTTACGAACCCGGGCCAGTTTGTCCTGCCTGAAGACGACGTCTCGGATGGCGAGAGCCGCTCTGTGAACATCATCATGGGCGTTTCCGCCCCCGACGGACGCGGCAACATCACCGCCTACGCCGGCTACCGGAACAACAATCCGGTCCTTCAGCGGGATCGTGACTATTCGGCCTGCGCTATCGACGCGCCGGCCGCCGCCACGCCGACGACCTTCACCTGCGGCGGATCGGGCACGTCCTTCCCCGGCCGCTTCACTGATTTCGCGGGTGGGTTCAACTCCACCCTCGGCACGGGACGCACCTTCGTGCCGTTCAACGCCGCCACCGGAAACTACAATTTCGGCCCGCTGAACTATTATCAGCGCCCCGACGAGCGCTACACCCTCGGCGCCTTCGGCCGCTATGAGCTGAACGACCAGGCCGAGGTGTTCGCCCAGCTGATGTTCTCGGACTACAAGTCGGTCGCCCAGATCGCCCCGTCGGGCAATTTCTTCAACACGGCCGAGATCAACTGCGGCAACCCGCTGCTGGGGCCTCAACAGGCCGCGACCATCGGCTGCACGGCGGCGGACATCACGGCAGACAACCGCCGGACCCTCTACATCGGTCGCCGCAACGTTGAAGGCGGCGGTCGTCAGGACTCCCTCAACTACACCTCCTATCGCGGCATCGTCGGCGTTCGCGGCGAGATCTCCCCAGGCTGGAACTATGACATCGCCGCGCAATACTCGCGTGTCGCCCTGGCCCGGACCTATCTGAACGACTTCTCCGTGACGCGTCTCGGCCGCGCGCTGGATGTGGTCGATACGAACCCCGGACCCGGCGTCACGCCGACCTGCCGCTCTGTCGTCAACGGCACCGACCCCAACTGCGTCCCCTACGACGTGTTCATTGCCGGTGGGGTGACCCAGGCGGCCCTCGACTACCTGCAGATCCCGCTGATCCAGACCGGTGAAACGACCCAACAGGTCGTCACCGCCGCCATTACGGGTGACACGGGCTGGTCAATGCCGACCGCGTCGCGCACCGTTCAGGTCGCGTTCGGCGCCGAGTACCGCCGTGACGCCCTCGATACGACGACTGACGCGACCTTCCAGACCGGCGACGGTGCTGGTCAGGGTGGACCGACGCTCGGCCTTGCCGGTGACACGGATGTCGCGGAAGTCTTCGGCGAGTTCCAGATCCCGCTCGCCGATGACCAGCCCTGGGCCTATTCGGCATCGATCGACGGCGCCTATCGGCGTTCCGAGTACGAAAACTTCGGCACGGATACCTACAAGCTCGGCGCCGACTATGCGCCGATCGAGGACATCCGCTTCCGCGCCAGCTACTCGCGCGCCGTCCGGGCTCCGAACGCCATCGAGCTTTTCACGGCTCCCGGTTTCGCCCTGTTTGACGCGGATCGGGATCCTTGCGACGCAACCACCGGCGTCGCTCCGGCGTCCTGCTTCGGCACCAACCCCTGGCAGGTGACCGCCGGCCAGTCGACCAGCGGCGCCCTGCGTAGCCCCGCCGGTCAATACAGCCGTCTTAACAGTGGCACTGCGACCCTGCGTCCGGAAGAGAGCGACACCATCACCTATGGCGTCGTCTGGTCGCCGTCCTTCCTGACCGGGTTCAACATCTCGGTCGACTATTTCGACATCCAGATCGACGATGCGATCCAGCCGTTCAACCCGCTGAACACCCTGGACTCGTGCTACATCTCGGGCGACGCGGCGGCGTGTGCCCGCATCACGCGTAACTCGAACGGATCGCTGTGGACCGGCAGCGGCGTGGTCAGCGACCCGAACACAAACATCGGCGGCTTCGGCACAACCGGCATCGATGTGAACGCCAGCTACAGCTTCGATCTCGAAGACCTGGGCATGGCGAATATGGGTGGTCTCCAGCTCAGCTACGTCTCGACCATCCTGTCGGAGCTCGTCACTGACAACGGGGACTCCGTCTATGACTGCGCCGGCTTCTATGCGAACCAGTGCGGCATTCCGAACCCGGAATATCGTCACCGCGCCAGGGTCAACTGGGCGACGCCGTGGGAACTGGACCTCTCCGCGACGTGGCGTCATTACGGCGAGGTGGAGATCGCGGTTCTGAACCGTGCAAACGGCTCGCTGAACAACGGGGGGAATCGTATCGATCGCTATTTCGATGCGGAAAACTACCTCGACCTCGCAGCCGTCTGGCAGGTCATGGACACCGTCACGGTTCGCGCCGGGGTGAACAACGTCCTGGACAACGATCCGCAACTGTCCCGGAGCGTTGGCACGACGGGTAACGGGAATACGTACCCGCAACTCTACGACGCCATGGGGCGGTACGTGTTCTTCGGGATTACGGCCAACTTCTAAACCCTGCTCCCCCGAGCAAACTGGGGCGGCGGATCCTGGGATCCGTCGCCCTTTTTTGTTGTGCAAGCGCGGCGAGCCGGGCGGGCCGCTCGTCAATGGCAGCGATCAGCCGGCCCGGTGTACGGGTACATCGCAGCACCTTCCCTCACCGCTCGAGGCCCGCGATCAAAGTGGGCGGCGCTTCAGCCGCGCCTGTTGGTTGGATGACATGAGCGCGACCCTTGTCGATCACCCGCTGCGCAACAGACTACGCCCGCCCGGCGAGCCCATGCGATACCGCGCCACGATCACGATCGATTTTGAGGCTGGCGACGAGTTCGAAGCGCAAGACGAGAAAGCTGCAATCGAAGCGGCTTTCGCAGCCAGCCAGCTGGTCCGGAAAAGCGCGCAACTGGACTTCAGGCGCCGCAAGCCCCGGGCGCGTCCCCGGCCGGGCGCGCCGGGCCTGATCATTGCGGCCTATGCCGATGACTGACGGGCCGGGGCGGCGGCGCAACAGTCTGTTGGCCTGCCTGACCTTTCTTCGAAAAAGCGCGCCGCAAATCACCATGTCCGAGATGCTGGTGTTCCTGTATGTCGCCGAGAACGCGGGCATCCGGATCAAGGAGCTATCTGAGCTTATGGGCACCACCCCGGCGACCGCGTCGCGTGCCGCGCGAGCCCTGGTTTCCAGAGGCGATCTCGGGGCGCTCCCACCCGGTCTGGGTTGGCTTGTGATGGCGTCCAACGACCGTGAGAAAATCTCGCGGCATCTGTATCTGACGCCGCTGGGGGTAGCGATCGTTCAGCGACTGGACACCCTGATCGGACGCGCCCAGCTGATTGGCGCCGCGGAGGCTCCGTCCTTTCGGGTTGTCTGAAGCTGTGACTCGGATCGTCCCGTCGGCAGGGCCTCGGCGCGGTAGAACGCGTGTGGGCCGCTGCCTTACCCGGCCATATCCGGCCCGGCGACCCGACAGAGGTCGGCGCGTCGCGACACGCCGTACAGCCGAAAGAGGGCCATCAGGTGATTGCGAACCGTGAAGTGCGACAGGCCGAGAGCCTGCGCGATCTCCTTGTTGGCCAGGCCCTTTCCAAGAAGGCTGAGGATCTGAATCTGGCGCTCCGTGAGGCTCCTTTCCGCCGGTGAGCCAACTCCGGAGGCCTCGACCCCCGTCGCCCGGCAGTGACTCCAGAGCCGTGTGAGGGTCTGGTGCAGGCGTTTTTCAGCGACCGGCTTGGTCAGGTAGTCTGTGGCTTGAAGGTCGAAGGCCTTGAGGGCGTGCTCGTGGTGCGCTGTGACAAAAACGAATTCCGGACGCCATCCCTGCCACCGTTCGAGCGCCGTGAGGCCCGAGCGTCCGGGCATCTCGATGTCGATGAACACGGCATCGAGTGGCAGCCCGCGCCCTTGCGACAGGATCGCCTCCGCGCTCCCGCACTCGATGAGGATCGTCGAGGGAGGACTGTCGATCCTGCCGAGAAGCCTGCGCAGCCGGGAGCGCGCAATGGGCTCGTCGTCAACAATCGCGACGCGCAGGGCGGGGGCATTTGTCGTGTGCATGGTCCGTCTCCGGACGGGACTCAGCAGTACGCGTGCTCCGGACCGCAAGCAGGACTCGATTGGCGGCCCGTTACGTTCTGCGAACGACATGAGCAGACCGGAGGCGACGAAGCCTGGCTGCATCATGCGCTGCAGATGTCAGGCGACCCTCACGGGGTCCGGGTGAGCTTTCTCATGCGCGACAGATAGGTTCGTCCGACCCGTAGCTCGGTGCCGTCCACAAGCACGGCGACAAGGGCGGCGAACGGCGCGGCCTTGAGGCTGGCGATCTCGTCCCTGCGCACAATTGAGCTGCGGTGGATCCTTACAAAGACGCCGGGATCCAGCCGCCGCTCGAGACTGGCCAGGCTCTCATGATGGAGAAATTTCCCGCCGGCGGTATGGATGCGAACATAGTCGCGCTCTGCCTCGAACCGGACGACCCGATCGATGGGCACGCGGAGAACGTCGCCCCGGGTACGCACCCAGAACTCCGACGCTGTGGCGCCGCCACCGGCCACCTCGACGCTTCTCCGGAGCGTCCGGACCGTCTCCAGCAATTCCTCGACCCGGTCCTGGCTCGTCCGACTTTCCACGGCGAGCGCCGCCCTCCCGACAGCCGCGCGAAGACGGGCCGGCACGATCGGCTTGGTGACATAGTCGATCGCCTGGGCGTCAAAGGCGCGCAGGGCATGATCGTGGAATGCCGTGACAATCACGACGGCAGGCAGGGGAGGGTGCAGGGTCTCGAGGAGGGCGAAACCATCTCCGCCCGGCATCTGTATGTCGAGCAGAAGGATATCGGCGGGGCGGGCCAGCAGTGCGGCGTGCGCGGCGGTGATGTCGGCCGCTTCATCGATCTCCCCGACTTCGGCACACTCGCCAACGAGCCGAATGGCGCGACGCCGGGCCAGCGGTTCATCATCGACAATCAGGACCCTGAGACCGCTCACAGCAGAACCCAGGGCAATTCTACCTGCGCGCGCCAGCACCCGGCACGAACCGGCCCGTATGAGAATCTGCCTTGCGTCCCGAACCGGGTGCGGATGCGCTCCGACACATTTCTGAGTCCGATCCCGGCGCCGGATCGGTCGGTCACCGTCCGGTCGGTCACCGGCATGTCATTGTCGATCGTCACGATCAGGCGGTCGTCGACGCGGGCTGCGGTGATCAGAATGGTCACGGGCCCGTTGGTGGTGCCCACGCCGTGCTTGATCGCGTTTTCGACGAGGGGCTGCAGCAGAAGACTCGGGATCAGCGCGTCGCCGAGCGCGGCGGGCACCTCGATCTTGAGATCCATCCGGTCGCTGAACCGTTCGCGTTCTATCAGCAGATAGTCCTCCTGCAGCGCCAGTTCATCGGCGAGGCGGACATCCTGCACCGGATCAAGCGTCAAGGTCGCCCGCAGGAAGTCCGACAGGGACAGCACCATGCGGTTGGCCCGGTCGGAAGCACCTTCCTCGATCAGGCCCGCGACCGAGTTCAGGGTGTTGAACAGGAAATGGGGACTGACCTGATAACGCAGGGCCTGCATCTGGGCGGCAAGCGCTTCCTCCCGGACGGCGGCGAGCTGACGTTCGCGATCGCGGGCCTCGTCGCTGTAGATCTGGGCCACGGAAAGACATGACCAGCCGAAGAACAGGGCGAGGCCCTCGATCATGGAGTAGCCGATATAGACGGGATCGACCGGCACAGGCTGGGGATAGACAAAGGCCATGTGAATGAGGTGGTCCACCAGGGTGAAGAGCGGCGTCGCCGTCGCCGCCATGGCGAGGCAGACCAGCGCACGGCGGCCGAAGGATTGACGACGCAGCTGGTACAGCAGGGCCGACATGCCGGTCGTGACGATCGCGCAGAAGCACAGCAGGATCAGTTTGCCGAAGAAGGATTCGACCGGATCGACGCCCGCAAGGCCCCAGAGAACCGTGTTGATAGCCAGGAAGCAGGTCAGATAGGCTGCCCCCAGCCGCCATGTGGCCCTCCAGGCGCTGCTGGAGAGGAAGCAGCAGTCGGTGCCGGCTTGCAGGGTCATGGTCATGACCCATTCTCCGGGATCGGAGGCCCCCCCGTCGAGTGGCGCTCGTCGGTGCACAGCCGCCACTCGTCGAATTCTCCGTCAGTCTGTCCGGTCGGGGGCGCCATCTGTCGGGTTCGCGGCCCTGTGCTCGTTGAAGCTGTCATACCGCCGATATAGCCTCGCTTCCTATGCGGCGGCCCTGCACTTCCTATGCGGCGGCCCTGCAGTGGCAAGGTTCCACACCCGTCGCGCCGCCGGCTCTGCAAGGGACGGCCCATGACATTCCTCGCGCTTGATCGCCATTTCCTCTCTCGCGAGCGCGCGTTTCAGGTGGCCCGGATCGGCACGGCCGGTCTGTTTCTTGCCCACGCCGTCGTACGTGTCGTGAACGATACGATTCCGCAGTTCGCCGGCTTCATGGCCAGCCACGGCTTTCCGCAGCCGACAGCCGTCGTCTGGGCCATAACCGTGATCGAGTTGATCGCCGCGCTTTGCCTCGTGGTCAGGTTTCGGGTCTCCTGCGCCTGCGCCTGCGCCGCCCTGGCTCTGATCGCCATCGGGGGAATCGTGCTGATCCACGCCAAGCTCGGCTGGTTCGTCGGTGAGCACGGAACGGGCGGGAGCGAGTTCAGCGTTGCCCTTCTGCTGTTGCTCTACCTCATCGCGATCGACGACCGTGCCTCGAAGGCGTTGCCTGGCAACTGAGCTCTCAAAGTCGAACCCGCCGATGGGGCGAGAAGGAGCGAGGCATGGTTGCGGCCGGGCTAATGTACGGGTTCAAACGCCATCGTCAGGGCGAACATCAGCGATCTCCTTCGGTGGAGCGGATGCCGCCGATCGCTTTGGGTCGCGAGACGTGGGGGAATCAACGTCCGGCGATCGGCGGCATCATGTGGGAGACCAACGGGTCGCCCAGGTCACTCTGCCGGTGGCGCCTCCTCCGCGGCAAGTACGGGCCGTGCACCGGTGCATCCCGGCGCAACCCACGGGACGGCGCACTCGGCCTCAAGGGGCCTTCGATCGTCGGTGCGCATCCATGTGATCAGCGCTGGCGACGGCATGACCAGGAGACGATGGGCCCGAAAGGGTCGCTCCTGGTGCGCCTGCGACAATGCACCGGCCCGGGCCGGCGACGGGCCCGCTCAGGCCGCCGCGGGCAGTCTTGCCACGTTGCAGTGGGTCCACAGCCGGTCCATGGCGCGGACGAGGTCGTCCATCATGGCGTCGGTGTGGTTGGGCGACGGTGTGAAGCGCAGTCGCTCGGTGCCCTTGGGCACGGTCGGATAGTTGATCGGCTGGACATAGACGCCGTGCTCTTCCAGCAGCATGTCCGAGATCATCTTGGTGTGCACCGGATCGCCCACGAACACGGGC
>DDSO01000047.1 GCA_002343425.1 Brevundimonas sp. UBA2388 | reverse complement strand
ACATGGGCATCGTCAACGCCGGCGACCTGCCCGTCTATGACACGCTCGACCCGGTCCTGCGTGAGGCGGTCGAGGACGTGATCCTGAACCGGCCGCAGCGGACCAATGTCTCGAACACCGAGCGGCTGGTCGACATCGCGCCGAACTACAAGGGCGACAAGGGCGTGGCCCGGGTCGTCGATCTGAAATGGCGCGACCAGCCCGTCGGCAAGCGGATCGAGCACGCCCTGGTCAACGGCATCACCGAATACATCGACGCCGACACCGAGGAGGCGCGGCTGTCGTTCGACCGGCCGCTGCACGTCATCGAGGGTCCGCTGATGGACGGCATGAACGTGGTCGNNGGCAAGATGTTCCTGCCGCAGGTGGTGAAGTCCGCCCGGGTGATGAAACAGGCCGTGGCCTGGCTGGAGCCCTATATGGAGGCCGAAAAGGCCGGCAAGCCGCGCGAACAGGCGGGCCGCATCCTGATGGCCACGGTCAAGGGCGACGTCCACGACATCGGCAAGAACATCGTCGGCGTNNGGCGCGCAGGCGATCGGCCTGTCGGGCCTGATCACGCCGTCGCTGGACGAGATGGTGTTCGTGGCGCGCGAGATGGAGCGGCGCGGGTTCAACATCCCGCTGCTCATCGGCGGGGCGACGACCAGCCGGACGCATACGGCGGTCAAGATCGAGCCCGGCTATCGCAGCGGCTCGACCACCTATGTCATCGACGCCAGCCGCGCCGTGGGCGTGGTCTCGGGCCTGCTGTCGAAGACCGAGCGGGCGAAGAACGAAGCCCTGACGCGCGACGAATACGTCCGCATCCGCGAGCAGTATGCACGGGGCCAGGAGGTCAAGGCGCGGGCGTCCCTGCCCGCCGCGCGCGGCAACCGCTTCCAGCCGGACCCGGCCACGCCCCTGCCCTGCGCACCGTCCTTCCTCGGCGTGCGCGCCTTCGACAGCTGGGACCTGGGCGATCTGGCCGACCACATCGACTGGACCCCCTTCTTCGCCAGCTGGGAGCTGATCGGCCGTTATCCGCTGATCCTCGAGGACGAGATCGTCGGCGAGGCCGCGCGCGACCTGTTCAAGGACGCACAGGCGATGCTGAAGCGGATCATCGACGAGAAATGGTTCACCGCCAAAGGGGTGGTCGGCTTCTGGCCCGCCAACGCCGACGGCGACGACATCGTGGTCTGGGCCGACGAGACCCGCGACGAGGAGATCGCCCGCTTCCACACCCTGCGCCAGCAGATCAAAAAGTCGAACGGCAAGCCGAACCTGGCGCTGTCGGACTTCGTCGCGGAGACCGGACAGGACTATATCGGCGCCTTCGCCGTCACCGCCGGCCATGGCGAGCTGGAGATCGCCAAGCGGTTCAAGGACGCGGGGGACGACTATTCGTCGATCATGGCGACGGCCCTGGCGGACCGCCTGGCCGAGGCCTTCGCAGAGGCGCTGCACAAACGGGTGCGGACCGAGCTGTGGGGTCATGCGGCCGACGAGGCCACCACGGTCGAGGACCTGATCGCCGAGAAATACCAGGGCATCCGTCCGGCGCCCGGCTATCCGGCCCAGCCCGATCACACGGAAAAGGCTACGCTGTTCAAGCTGTTGCAGGCTGAAAACAACGCCGGCATGGCCCTGACCGAGAGCTTCGCCATGACGCCGCCGGCGTCGGTCTCGGGTCTGTATTTCGGGCACGCAGAGAGCCACTATTTCGGGGTCGGCAAGATCGATCCGGACCAGGTCGCCGACTACGCCCGGCGCAAGGGCTGGGACGTGGCCACCGCCGAGCGCTGGCTGGCGCCCATTCTCAACTACGATCCCGGCGTTCCAGCGCGGAGCGACGCGGCCTGAGGCGAGGCGGTTGCCTGGCCGGAGCGGCTGGTCCATCTAGCAGGACAGGGCGTTGGGCGAGGCCCGGCGCCGTCCCTGTGCACAGTTGACTGGAGCCGGCATGAGCTCATCGCCATCCGAGAAGCGGCGCGGCTGGCACTGGAGCGATTACTGGCGCAGCGGTCGCACGGACGTCATGACGGTGCAGACGCCGACCGGACCGATCGCCTTTGATACCGAACCGGTCTGGGCCGGCTGGTTCCAGACATTCGGCGCCGGCGCCCAGCTGCTGGATGTCGCTACGGGCAACGGTCAGGTCGCGGGCTATGCGAGCCGCACAGCCGCATCCGCCGGCCAGGCGTTCGCGATCACCGGCGTCGACTATGCCGATATCGAGAGCGCCGGTGCGCGACCGCTCGACGGCTGTCGGCTGATGGGCGGCGTCGCGCTGGAGAAGCTGCCTTTCCCGGCCGCGTCGTTCGACGGCGCCTCGTCACAGTTCGGGATCGAATATGCGGACACCCGGTCCGCGTTGCAGGAACTGGGGCGGGTGCTGAAGCCAGGCGGTCGGGCCTTGATGCTGATCCACCATTCCGACAGCGTCATCACCCGGCAGACGGTGGATCAGATCGCGGCCTATGATGCGGTTCTCGGCAAGTCCGGCGCGATCCGCCACGCCCGCCGCGCCTTCACCGCCCACCTCAAGGGCCTGCCCGCCGCCGCAGCGGAAGAGGCCCTGCGGACCGCGGTTCAGCAGGCCGTCGGCCGGCTCCAGCCGACGGCGGCGTTCGAGCCGGTGCGCTATTTTGTGGGCTATCTCGATGACCTGGCGAGGGGCGTCGCCTCCTTTGAGCCGGAAAGCGCCCTCGCCCGGCTGGACGTCTTCGAAACCGGTAATGCGGCCTGGCGACACCGTCAGCAAAGCCAGACCCTGGCCGCGCTGGACGGTCCGGGTCGGGATCTCTTCATCCTGCGGGCCGGACGGGCCGGTCTGGTCCTGACCGAAAGCGACGAAATGATCGACGGCGGAGGTCAACTGATCGGCTGGCGGGTGGCGTTCCGAAAGGCCTAGACCGGCCCGCCGGGGGCAGGACTACTCCAGCCCCACATCTGCGGGCGTCGCCGGCGGGGTCGTGATGTTGTCACGCAGGCGGCGGGCGGCGTGCTCGCAGCGGCCCGGCAGGCCGAAGAAGAGACCGAAGGCCTGGCTGCGGACCACCTCATCCTGACCGACCAGCGGGGTCCATTTGGCGGTCGCCTCGGCTGCCGCGGCGGCGGCGGCGGCGCGACTGGCGGCGGTCTGGCGCGGCTCGGCGGCGTTGAGAGCGGAGCGGAAATCAACCGCCTCCAGCTTGCCGAGGCGAATGATGTCCTGATCCAGCGGGTCGCCGTTGGTCAGGGTTTCACCGAGCGCAACGTGTCCGTTCACCAACGCCTCACACCAGGCGACCAGCGGATAGTCGTCTTCGGGGGCGCCCCGCGGCATCGGATTGGCGTAGGCCACGGCCTCACGGAAACGTTCAGCCTCGACCGCATCGACACCCGGCGCGGTGGACATGACCCCTTCGTCCTGGACCGGCGGAGGCGTCTGGGTAGAGATCACGAAGGCGGCAACGAGGCTGAGGAACATGGAGACATCCGGGATCGTGCAACGGGAAGGTCAGGCCGCAACGCTTGAACAGGACAGATGGTTTTTCTGCGGCAGCGGCCCGGAGCGGATTTCTGGCAACAAAAAGGGCGGCGGACCCGAAGATCCGCCGCCCCAGATGTTCTCGACGTCAGGCCCTAGAAGTTGGCCGTGACACCGAAGAAGAAGTAACGGCCCAGCGAGTCATACAGCTGCGGGTAGGTGTTACCGTTGCCGGTCGTACCCACGCTGTAGGACAGTTGCGGATCGTTATCGAACACGTTGTTGACGCCGGCACGCAGGGTCACCGTGTCGGTGATGCCCCAGGTCGCCGCCAGGTCGAAGTAGTTCTCGGCGTCGAAGTAGCGGTCCAGACGGGTGCCGCCGTTGTTCAGCGTGCCGGTCGTACCGTTCAGCACGGCGAGTTCAACTTCGCCGTAGTGACGCCACGTGCCCGAGATGTCCACGTCCCAAGGCGTGAGCCAGGTGACGCGGGCGCGGTGACGGTATTCCGGGTTCGGCGTACCGCACTGGTTGGCGTAGAAGCCGGTGCAGTCATAGACCGACGCGGCGCCACCCAGACCGGTGTCCGTGATCAGCTCGCTCAGATAGGTGCCGACGAACGACAGCTGCATCGAACCCATGTTCGCCATGCCCATGTCTTCGAGATCGAAGGCATAGTTGGAGTTGAAGTCGATGCCAGCAGTCGCCAGGCCGCCGATGTTGTTGTTCAGGTCTTCGACGAAGCCCGTACCGACCCAGAGCTGGCCGCCAGCGTTACGGTTGATGCGGTTACAAGCGGCCGCATCGCCCTGCTGGTAGCAGAGGTTGAAGGTGTTCAGAGAACCCACGGTCGAGACCAGGCCGTCGACCTGGATGTCGAAGTAGTCGATCGAGATGTTGAAGCCCGGGATGAAGGACGGGGTCCACACCACACCGTAGGTGTAGGTGTCGGCTTCTTCGGGATTCAGGAACGGGTTGCCGCCGCCCAGGAAGTTGTACTGGCCGGCCGGGCTGTTCAGAGCGCCGCTGTCGGATTGCGCCAGGGTGACCTGGTGACCGCCGGCGCCGATGCACGCCGCCGGAACGCTGTTGTTCAGCACGCCGTCGTCGTTCAGGTCGTCGCAGGGATCGTTGTCAGCGTCGAACAGGTTGAAGCCCTGCGCGGCGAAGAGTTCGATCACGTTCGGAGCCCGCACAGCGCGCGAGTAGCTGGCGCGGAAGCGGATGTCCTCGATCGGGGCGTAGTCGGCGCCGATCTTGTAGGTGTCGGTCCCGACGTTCTCGTACTCCGAACGACGATAGGCGGCGTCGATCGAGGCCGAGTAGGCCCAGGGTTGATCGTCAGCCAGCGGGATCTGGATTTCACCGAAGACTTCGGCGACGTCCGCATCACCGGTGATGCCGATCGTGGGGCCGCCCTGACCGGCGCCGTCGCCGGAAGCGAAGGCGGCGTCCGTGGTGGATGCCAGGGCGTCGCGGCGATACTCGGCGCCGAACGCGACCTGGACGGTGCGCGAGGAGGTCGGCATCGACCAGCCCGTGTCACCCGTGATGGCGGCGGTGACGACCTGCTGGGTCGTTTCACCGGTCTGGATCAGCGGGATCTGCAGGTAGTCGAGGGCGGCCTGGGTCACGGTGCCGTTGCCGAAGACGTCATAGGGCACGCAGTTCGGATCGGTGCCATTGACGACCGAGCGACAGGTCGGGGTGACGCCGGGGCCCGGATCGCTGTCGACGACGTCGAGAGCGCGGGTCAGGCGGGTAGCCGAGAAGTCGTTCAGGTAGGTACGCGCCAGGCGGACCCGCGAGAACTGGGCAGCGAGGTCGTAGTTCCAGCCAGCGGCGAGCTCACCACGCACACCGGCGACGCCGCGGTACGAGGTGTAGTTCAGGCTGTCCTGACGGCCGCCGCCTTCAACGTTACGACGGGCGACATACATCGGAGTGCGCGAGCCGGCCAGGATCATGGCAGGCGTACAGCCGATGGCCGTGCGCTGCTGGGCCGACAGGAGCGGGCTGTCGCAGTTGATGTCGCCGACGGTGAAGAAGCTGCCCGACGGGGCGATCTGCGCGACCGACTGATAGTCCGAGAACATCAGCTGGGCGAAGACTTCCGCCTTGTCGTTGACTTCGTAACGGCCGAAGGCGCCCAGGGTGTAACGCTCATCCGGGCGCTGGTAGTAGTTCAGCGGGCCGAAGTTGTAGGCGTTAACGTTGGCGTTGTAGGGCACGAAGGTGCGGCCCGCGCCGACCGTGTAGGCGAAGGTCGAGAAGTCCGTGAACTGGCCGGGGAACGAGGTGCCCGAACCACCGCAGGAGTAGGTCGTCGGACCCGTGGCCGCGTTCGGAGCGCCGAGGGCGCAAGCCGAATAGTCGCGATCACGCTGCAGGATCGGGTTGTTGTTCCGGTAGCCGGCGTAGGCCATCACGTTGCCGCGGCCGTCCGGCGACGAAACGCCGAGGGTCACGTTCAGCGAACGGCTCTCACCATCCGAGACGTTGTCTTCGGGCAGGCGGAACTCGGCCGGGTTGGTCAGGGCGCGGCGGGCGATTTCAGCCCGCAGGTTGCCGACGCCGTCGTAATCGTTGTTGTGCTGATAGAAGCCGTACTGGGCGTCGACCTGCAGGCCTTCGAAGTCCTTCTTCATGATGAAGTTGACAACGCCGGCGACAGCGTCCGAGCCGTAAACGGCGGATGCGCCGCCGGTCAGGACTTCAACGCGCTCGACCAGTTGTTCCGGGATCTGGTTCAGGTCGGCCGCGTCGTCGTTCGGCGAGCCGTAGCCCATCCGGCGACCGTCGATCAGCACCAGGGTGCGCGACGAGCCGAGGTTGCGCAGCGAAACCGTGGCCGTACCCGTGGCGCCGTTGGCGACCGTCGAGTTCTGGGCGGCGAAGGCCTGGGGCAGTTGCGAGATCAGGTCTTCGACCCGGGTCACGCCCGCCACATCGATGTCCTCGCCGGTCACCTGCGTCACCGGGCTGGTGGTGACGAGGTTGGTCTGCGGAATGCGCGAACCGGTGACGATGACGTCGTCAAGGTCCTGTGACGCTCCGGCGTCCTGCGCCATGGCCGGCGCGGCGAAGGCGAGAGCGGCGAATCCGCCGATCATCGTCGTCGACAGCAGCCGATTGCGGATTTTCTGGGTTCTCAAAGGTCGTCTCCTGATGTTCGACGCGCGCCGTTTTCCGGTGCGTCGCGGCCTTAGAATGGAATATTCCCTTCCCCCGCGGACGGAATCCGACCGCAGTTGACCAAGGTTATGCGCCGCTCCGCCTCATTCGCCAGCCAAATTACAGGACTGTAACTCTGTCGAAGCGTAACTGTCGTATTTAGGCCACGATACGGACACAGGCGCTGTTGCGGGTCAGGAGTTGACCGTCGAGGCGTCTTGTCCGACTGAAGTCGGGCTGCCCTCAGCGGGTTTTTGTCGAGGTTGAACCGATGTCATTGATTTCCGGCCTTGCGGCGCTGGCGGCGGCTTCGACCCTCTCGACCCAGGCGGCGCCCGCCCAGGAACGTCCCGAGACGCTGGAGCGGCTCATGGCGTGCCGCAGCATTGCCGACAATGCGGCGCGGCTGAACTGCTTCGATACCGCGGCGGGTGCGCTGGACACGGCCGAGCGCCAGGGCGACGTCGTCGTGATCGACCGCGCGGGAGTCGCCGAGACCCGTAGACAGCTGTTCGGCTTTGAGATGCCGACCCTGCCCCGCCTGTTCGGCCCGGAAGGGGCTGCGGCCCTCGATTCGATCGACTCGACACTGGAGAGCGCCTCTCTGGTCGGCGAAGGCCGTTGGGTCTTCCGGCTGGCCGACGGCAGCGTGTGGCGCCAGATCGATTCCGAGCGTGTCCGCTTCCAGAACCGCCCCGGACAGCCCGTCCGGGTCCGCAAGGCCGCCCTGAGCAGCTTCCTGTTGACCGTGGACGGCAGCCGCGCCGTCCGGGTGCGGAGGCAGTAGCGGTGACGCTGCGTCCACTGTCGCCGACCGTCTCGGTCTCGGCGCAGCTTTCCCCGGCCGTCATGCCGGCGCTTGCGGCCGCCGGCTTCGGCCGCGTGATCAGCAACCGCCCGGACGGCGAGGATCCCGGCCAGCCAACAGCGGCGGAGATGGAAGCGGCGGCGCGGGATGCGGGTTTGAGCTTCGCCTGGATTCCGGTGTCCGGACTGCCGGCGCCGGATCAGGTCGCGGCGGTGGGAGAATTGCTGGCGGACGGCGTGCCGACGGTGATGTTCTGCCGCAGCGGCATGCGTTCGACATCGGCTTGGGCGATGTCGGAGCGCCTCAAGGGGGCGGATGCGGAAGACCTGCGTGCGACCGCGGCGGCCGCGGGCTACGATCTCGGGCGGGTGCCGCTGTAAGGCCTAGCGCAGGATGGCCACGCGGGTGGCGTAGGGCACCGGTTCCGGCGTGCAGGACGCCACGGCGAGTTGCATCGCCATGAGACACAGGAAGGCCGCCGCTATGGGCTGGAGCCGATTTGAGACAGCCAGGGCGATGGAAACGGCCACTTTGGACACTCCGCAAGAGGTTACCGAAGTCCTAACGCAAGGGATGGGCCGCGCCTGATGATCCCGTTCGTCCCGATGCCGGCGTTCGAATACGGGCGGGCCGATGCGGTATCGCCGCTGATACGGCGCGTGATCGCGAACAATCCGGGGCCGTTCACCTACACTGGAACCGGGACCTACATCGTCGGCGGTGGTGAGCCCGGCGCGGGGGTGGCGGTGATTGACCCAGGCCCCTTGGACGACGCCCATCTGGCGGCCCTGCTGGCGGCGGTGGAAGGCCAGACGGTCAGCCATGTGCTGGTGACCCATACCCACCGCGACCATGCGCCGCTCGCCCGACCGTTCGCGCAGGCCGTCGGCGCGCCTGTTCTGGCCGCCAGCCCGCCGGCGCGCACGGTCCATGCCTCAGAGTCGCTGGACGAGGACCACGACGAGACCTTTTCGCCCGACATTGTCCTGACAGGCGGCGAGCGGATGCAGGGCGATGGCTGGGTGATCGAGGCGATGGCCACGCCGGGCCACGCCTCCAACCACATGGCTTTCGCGCTGCTGGAGGAGAACGCCCTTTTCAGCGGGGATCACGTCATGGGCTGGTCCACGACCATCGTGGCTCCGCCCGACGGCGACATGGCAGCCTATATGGCCAGTCTGGAGGCGGTGATCTCGCGCCGTTTTTCAACGATCCTGCCGACCCACGGCGCGCCGATCACCGAACCAGGTCCGTTTCTGGAAGCGTACAAGGCGCACCGGCTGGCCCGCGAAACGCAGGTTCTGGCCCGACTGAGGGCTGGAGATCGGCGGATCGCCGACATGGTTCCGGTCCTCTATGCCGCCATCGATTCGCGGCTGTGGCCGGCCGCGAGCCTGTCTGTCTGGGCTCATCTGATCGCACTCGAGCGGACGGGCGTCGTACGGGCGACGCCGGGGCCGACGATCAAGGCGGACTGGACCCTGGCCTGAGCCTCAGCCGGCGGAGCGGAGCGTTTCGCTGATGGCGGTCGCCATGCGGCAGGCCTCGCCGCCGTGGGGCCGGTGGTCACGGGCGGCGACGCGAATGTCCGTGCGGCCCGGACGGATGCGGATCACGGCGTCATGGTCGACGCCGAACCAGAAACCCTTGCGGCTGCCGTCAGCCCGGCCCACGCCGGCGCCGCGCAGGGTGAAGCCAGCCTGTTCCAGCGCGTAGATGGCCGCTGTGGGTGCGATCTGGCGCATGACCGGCAGGGCGCCGGGACAGGCCTCGACCCCCACGGCGGGACCGGGCCCCTGCCCGCCCCGCTGGTCGCCAAGGTCGCCGAAACCCGGAACCTCGGTCAGGTCGGTGCTGACGTTCTCGACCGGCCCGGCTGAAAAGCGGGCCTTCTGCCAGACGAAGCCGCCGAGGGTCGCGCCGGCGACCAGGACGGCGGCGATCGCCAGCACACCCGATTTGCGGAAATTGCCGAGCGACAGAAACAGGGCGCCAAGAGCAGCCGCTGCGCCGAAGAAGGCGGCGAACCAACCGACCCGCATGGTCAGCAGGTCATAGCCGACCTCGACCGGCCAGGCCCCCACGCGCGTCCCCAGAGCCGCGACAAGCACGAGAAACGGCGCGGCGACGGCCAGAAGGGCCAAGGCCTGGACCCGACCGGCGCCCGGCGTGCGGCGCGCCATGGTCTCAGGCCCCCGCCGTCGGCAGGCGGTAGTCCTTCAACCGTTCGCGGACGAGCTTCTTGTCGATCTTGCCCGTGGCGCCCAGGGGGATGTCGTCCACGAAGACGACATCGTCCGGCATCCACCATTTGGCGATCTTGCCTTCCAGGAAGTCGAGGTGTTCCTGCTTGTTCTGCACCTGATCGGGCTTCAGCTTGATGATCAGGACCGGCCGTTCATCCCATTTCGGATGCGCCGCGCCGATGACGGCGGCGAGTTCGACTTTCGGATGGCCGACGGCGATGTTCTCGATCTCGATCGAACTGATCCACTCGCCGCCGGACTTGNNGCGGTCGGTGATCTGCATGAAGCCATACTCGTCGATGGTCGAGACGTCGCCGGTGTCGAAATAGCCCTCATGGTCGAGGATGTCGCCGCCCTCGCCCTTGAAATAGGCCCCCGAGATGGTGGGTCCCTTGATCATCAGTCGGCCATAGGTGTGCCCGTCATGGGGCATTTCCTGACCGGCGTAGTTCTTGAGCTTCAGTTCGACGCCGAGCGGCGGCATGCCCTGTTTGACCCGCCACTTCATGCCCTCGTCATACGGCAGGGCGGCGAGCTCGGGCGTCAGGATTGAAATCGTGCCGATGGGCGAGGTCTCGGTCATGCCCCNNTCGTCGTGGAAGGCGCGGATCAGGCTTTCCGGCACGGCCGAGCCGCCGATCATCACCCGCTTGACCGTCGGAATGGTCAGATTGTTCTCGCGCAGATGCGTCAGCAGCATCTGCCAGACCGTCGGAACGGCGGCCGAGAAGGTCACGCCCTCCGACACGATCAACTCATAGATGGCCGCCCCGTCCATGCGCGCGCCGGGCATGACCAGCTTGGCGCCGGAAGCCGGACCGGCGAAGGCGATGCCCCAGGCATTGGCGTGGAANNGTGGAACATCGGCACCACCGGCAGGATCACCTCTTTCGGCGAGGGCCCCAGGACGGTGGACTGCATGCCCAGCAACGTATGGATGAAGTTCGAACGGTGCGAATACAGCACCCCCTTGGGGTTTCCGGTCGTGCCGGAGGTGTAGCAGAGGCCGCAGGCCGTCTGTTCGTCGAACCCGCCCCAGACCACGTCTTCCGAGGCCGCGCCGAGCAGGGCCTCATAGCATTCGGCGCCCGGCAGCTTGGTCGCCGGCATGGTCAGTTCGTCGGTCATCACCACCACCCGCTTGACCGTGGGGCAGTGCGGCAGGATGGCCTCCAGCAGCGGGATGAAGGTCAGGTCGACGAAGATGATCTTATCTTCGGCGTGATTGATGATGTAGATCAGCTGTTCCGGGAACAGGCGCGGGTTCAGTGTGTGGCACACCGCGCCGATGCCCATGATGCCATACCAGACCTCCATGTGGCGGCTGGTGTTCCATGCGAGGGTGGCGATCCGGTCGCCCACCTTCACGTCCCAGCCCTGAAGCACGCTGGAGACGCGCTTTGAGCGGGCGTGGATCTCGGCATAGGTGGTGCGGATGATCGGGCCCTCGACGGACCGGGTCACCACCTCCCGATGGCCATGCCAGTTCTTCGCGTGGTCCAGGATTTTGTCGACCGTCAGCGGCCAGTCCTGCATCATTCCGAGCATCACGATCCCTCAAGCCTGCGCCTGCTTTGTGAGGCGCTTGAACGGCACGCTATCGGCGTGATCGGTGATAAGCAACGTGACGTCAGGTCACCCCGCCGCTCCGACGGACTTGGCGAACCCTCCTCCCCGGCCCTAGAAGCGGCTTATGCCCATCCTCATCGCCATCACCGGCGGCTCCGGCTCCGGCAAGAGCACCCTCGCCGAGGCCCTCGTCTCGGCCCTGCCCGACGGGGCGGCGGTGCTGCTGCGCGAGGACTCCTACTATCGCGACGCGGCCAGTCTGCCGGACTTCGACCCGGCCACCTTCGACTTCGACGACGTGACGGCGCGGGATCACGAACTCATGATCCGCGATCTGTCCGCGTTGAAGGCGGGGCGCGACATCATGGCTCCCCTCTACTCCTTCATCCACCACGGCCGGGAGCCGGGCGGCGAGCCGATCCGGGCCGCAGAGGTTGTGATCGTCGAGGGCACCCATGTGCTGTGCACGCCGGGACTGGTCGCCCTGTTCGACATCCGGGTGTTTGTCGACACCCCCGCCGACATCCGCTTCATCCGCCGCCTGCTGCGCGACCAGACCGAGCGCGGCCGCACCCCGGATTCGGTGATCGCACAGTATCTGGCGACCGTGCGTCCGGGGCATGAGCGGCTGACAGAACCCTCGCGATTGAATGCCGACTTCATCGTGGCGGACGCGACCGCCGCCGTTCGGCTGGAAGACGCCCAGGCCGTGGTCCGGCTGGCCGCTCCCGTGCTGGCCCATCCGTTGCTGGCGCCTCTGATCGGCGGCCATGCCGGGAACAACGTTCGATCAGCCCTTGACCCATCATACGCTCAAGCTTCACCATAAGCGCTTCAGCGAGTGATGAATTCCATGCACGGCCCCGGCGTCGGTTCTTCCGTTCCTCTCGACCCCAAACGACAGGCGATCCTCCGACACGCCCGCAAGGCCTTCGTCAGCGACGGCTATGCCGCGACCCGGATAGAACCTATTGCGCGGGAAGCCGGCGTTTCGACTGCGACCCTGTACGCCCTCTTCGACGGCAAGGCGGAGCTCTTCTCCGCGGTCATCGACGACGCCGGCGCGGATTTCGCCTATCAGATGACCAGGGTTGGAGCCATCGAGGGCGACGCGCGCCAGCAGTTGACCACCTTCGCCGATGCCTACGCCGGCTTCATGAGCGACCCGTTCGTCCGCGCGGTTTTCCGGCTGGTGATGGCCGAACGCCCCCGGTTCCAGGCCGTGGCGCTGCGGTTCTTTGAAAAGGGCCGGGAGACGTTCGGCGCAACGCTGATCGCTATGCTGGTCACGCTTTCGAAGGCCGGATCCCTGCGGCCGATCGAGCGACCATCCCGGGCGGCGGGCCATTTGATGGGGATGATAGAACACCCGGTCTTCTTCGTGCCGCTGGTCACCGGGGACGAGATCCAGGTCCGGCGCACGAATGCCGAGGTCGTCGAGGACGCTGTCGAGACCTTTCTGGCCCGCTACGGGGCCTGAAGGCCCGGGACCTCGAAAGTCAGGGCCACAGGCGGGTCTTCACCCAGTCCGCGCCCGTGCGGTCGAACCTCAGCCGGTCATGCAGACGGAACGGGCGGTCGCGCCAGAATTCGATGCTGTCGGGAACCACGCGCCAGCCGGTCCAGCGTTCCGGCCGCGGCACGTCCTTGCCCTCGAACCGGACAGTCTCGCGCGCCACAGCGGCTTCCAGCGCTTCACGGCTGTCCAGCGGCCGGGACTGGTCCGAGGCCCAGGCGCCGATCCGGCTCTCGCGCGCCCGACTGGCGAAATAGGCGTCGGCTTCCGCCGCCGTCACCGGTTCGACCGCCCCGCGCACCCGCACCTGGCGGCGCAGCGATTTCCAGTGGAACAGCAGGGCCGCGCGAGGATGCGAGGCGAGGTCCAGCCCCTTGGCGCTCTCGCGGTTGGAATAGAAGGTGAAGCCGCGCGCATCGACGTCCTTGAGCAGCACGATCCGGGCGTCCGGCGCGCCGGCGGCATCGATCGTCGACAGGGTCATGGCGTTGGGATCGTTCGCCTCGGTCCCGGTGGCGTCGCCCAGCCAGTCGATGAACAGCCCGATCGGCTCGGCGCGCTCGAAGATGGTCTCGTCGCCATTGGCGGCCAGGGCCGCGGCATAGTGCTCCGCATAGTCCTCGCGGCTCGGGCTGGGGGGGATCACAGGCATGGTCATGGATTGCAGATAGACCGTCGCGGCCCCGCTGGGGAGAGGCTTCACGGTTAACCGGGCCTTGACCATGTGCAGGGCCTTAGTGCGCGGATGCGCGCCCGGTCCCTTCCTGAAGTCGCCTCGACCCGTGAGGCCTACGCCCTGCTTGGCCTGACCGGCCCCGTGGACGGCGAGGCCCTGACCGCCGCCTTTCGTATCGCGATCAAGGCTGCGCGGCCCGAGGTCGCAGGCGGCAGCGAGGTGCGGTTCCGCAAGACGATCGCAGCGTGGCGGCTGATCCAGCGGCAGACCGCGCCACTCGCGCTGGCGGCGCCTGCCGCCCCGCCTCCCGTGGCCCCGGTGCTGGCGATCAGTCCGCTTGACGCCCTGAACGGCGGCGCGGTCGAGGTGCGGATCGGCGGACGCGTGCTGCGCGTCCGGGTTCCCGCGGGCCTGCGCACCAGCGAGCACCTGCGGCTGAAAGCGGCGGGCGAGGACGGGGCGGACCTTTACCTGCCGGTGCTGGTGCGCGGCGCGCACGGGCTCAGCGCCGTCGGCGACGACCTCTATATGACCTGCCCTGTGTCTCATCGCCTGCTGGCGGATGGCGGGCGGCTGGAGGTCGAGACCCATGCGGGCCCCCGGTCCGCCTGGCTGGTGGCCGGCCAGCAGCCCCTGCGACTGCGGCTCAAGGGGTTGGGCCTGCCGGCGCGGGGCGCCCGGCCGCAGGGGCATCTGTTCGTGACGCTGGAGCCGTCCGAGGACGCCCCCTCGGCGGCGGAAGACCTGCTGATCCGCTTCACGCGCGTCTGGACGCCGGACCGGCTGGCGGCTTAGGTCGTCTCATGTCCCACAACAGCTTCGGCCATCTGTTTCGCGTGACCACCTGGGGCGAGAGCCACGGGCCGGCGATCGGCTGCGTCATCGACGGCTGCCCGCCCCTGATCCCCCTGACCGCGGCGGACCTGCAGCCCTGGCTGGACCGGCGCAAGCCGGGCGGCAGCCGCTTCGTCACCCAGCGGCAGGAGAGCGACACGGCCCGCATCCTGTCGGGCGTGTTCGACGACGGGAACGGCCTCGTGACCACCGGCGCGCCCATTTCCATCCAGATCGAGAACGAGGACGCCCGCTCGAAGGACTATGGCGAGATCGCCCGCGCCTTCCGCCCGGGCCATGCGGACTTCACCTACCAGGCCAAATACGGGGTCCGCGATCACCGTGGCGGCGGACGCTCCTCGGCGCGCGAGACGGCGATGCGGGTGGCGGCGGGGGCCGTGGCGCGCAAGGTTCTGGGCGAAGGCGTGCGTATCCGCGCCGGCGTCGTCCAGTTGGGGCCACACCGGATCGCGCCGGAGGCGGTGGATTTGGGCGCCGTCTACGACAACGCCCTGTTCGCGGCCTCGGCGTCGGTCGTGCCGGCGTGGGAGGCGTATCTCGACGGCGTTCGAAAGGCGGGGTCGTCAATCGGCGCGGTCGTGGCGCTTGAGGTCACCGGCCTGCCCGCCGGATGGGGCGCGCCACTCTACGGCAAGCTGGACGCTGAACTGGCTGCGGCGATGATGTCGATCAATGCGGTCAAGGGCGTCGAGATCGGCGCGGGCTTCAGCGCGGCCGAACTGACGGGCGAGGAAAACGCCGACGCCATGCGGCTGGGCGCGGACGGGACGCCGGCCTTCCTGTCCAACCATGCGGGCGGGGTGCTGGGCGGCATCTCGACGGGCCAGCCGCTGACGGCGCGCGTGGCCTTCAAGCCGACCTCCTCCATCCTGACGCCGGGCCGGACCATCACCCGAGACGGGGCCGAGACCGAGGTGCGGACCAAGGGGCGGCACGACCCGTGCGTCGCCCTGCGCGGCGTGCCGGTGGTGGAGGCGATGGCGGCCTGCGTGCTGGCCGATGCGATGCTGAGGCACAGGGCGCAGGTGGGGTGACCCCCTTTCAGGCACTGACACTGTTACCTATATAGGCGCCAGCGAGGTTTCTAACCCTCGGAGTCCCGGGAGCATCCCCATGATCGACGTTCGACCCTTCAACACCCTCGGCGGCGCCAACCACGGCTGGCTGAACGCCAAACACCATTTCTCCTTCGCCAACTACTATGACCCCGCCCGCATGAGCTGGGGCCGGCTGCGTGTCTGGAATGACGACGAAATCGCCGCCCAGACGGGCTTTCCGCCTCACCCCCATGCCGACATGGAGATCATCACCTATGTCCGCACCGGGGCCATCACCCATGAGGATTCCATGGGCAACCGCGGCCGCACCGGCGCCGGCGACGTGCAGGTGATGAGCGCGGGCACGGGTGTGCGTCACTCGGAGTTCAACCTCGAGAACGAGATGACCACCCTGTTCCAGATCTGGATCGAGACCGACAAGCCGGGCGCGAAGCCGGATTGGGGCATGAAGCCGTTCCCGAAGTCGGACCGGACCGGGAAATTCCAGGTGCTGGCGTCCGGCGATCCGTCCGATGAGGCTCTGACCATCAATGCCGACGCGCGGGTGCTGGGCGCCACGCTGAAGGCCGGCGAGAGCCTGACCTACAGCCTCGCCGAGGGACGCAGGGCCTATCTGGTGCCGGCGGTGGGCGCGGTCGCGGTCAACGGCGTCTCGCTGAACGCCCGCGACGGTGCGGCGATCAAGGACGAGGCCGAGATCACGATCACGGCCCGGGACGACGCGGAACTGGTGATGGTCGACAGCCTCTAGGAACCACCCCTTCACCTGAACGAAAAACCCCGCCCGGATCGCTCCGGGCGGGGTTCATTTTGTCTGGCTCAGACCGTCAGTGCGTCGCGACGACCGTGCCCGGGTCCTGGACCGGCTGGGCGGCCGGCAGCGGATCCGCTGCCTCGTCCCATTCGACCGGGGTCAATTCGCCGGTCAGGGCCCATTTCAGGGCCTCGTCCGCCGTCTTGATCGGGATGATCTCCAGCGCGCCCTTCACATTCTCGGGCACGTCGGCGAGGTCCTTCTCGTTCTCTTCCGGGATCAGCACCGTCTTGATGCCCGAGCGGAGGGCGGCCAGCAGCTTCTCCTTCAGGCCGCCGATGGCGGTGACCCGGCCGCGCAGGGTGATCTCGCCCGTCATGGCGATGTCCTTGCGGATCGGGATGCCGGTCAGGACCGAGACCATGGCGACCGTCATCGCCACGCCGGCCGAGGGGCCGTCCTTGGGCGTGGCGCCGTCGGGGACGTGGACGTGGATGTCGGTCTTCTCGAACATCGGCGGCTTGACGCCGATGCTGAGCGAGCGGGCCCGGACGTAGGAGGCCGCGGCGGAGATGGACTCCTTCATCACCTCCTTGAGGTTACCGGTCACGGTCATGCGACCGCGACCCGGCATCTTGATCGCCTCGATGGTCAGTATCTCGCCGCCGAACTCGGTCCAGGCCAAGCCGGTGACGATGCCGACCTGATCCTCTTCGTCCGTTTCGCCGAAGCGGAACTTACGAACCCCGGCGAACTCGGCCAGTTTGGCGTCGTCGATCGTGATCGACAGCGTCTTGTTCTTCGACATCTCGCGCACGGACTTGCGCGCCAGACCGCCCAGGGCGCGTTCCAGCGAACGAACGCCGGCTTCCCGCGTGTAGTAGCGGATCAGGTCGCGGATCTGCTCGTCCGGTACGATGAATTCGGCCGGCTTGAGCCCGTTCTCCTCGGTCACCTTGGGCAGGACGTGCCGCTTGGCGATCTCGACCTTCTCGTCCTCGGTGTAGCCGCTGACCCGGATGATCTCCATCCGGTCCATCAGGGGCTGCGGCATGTTCAGGCTGTTGGCCGTGGTGACGAACATCGTCTGGCTCAGGTCGTAGTCGACCTCCAGGTAGTGGTCGGCGAAGGTCGCGTTCTGCGCCGGGTCCAGCACCTCGAGCAGCGCCGAGCTCGGATCGCCCCGCCAGTCGCTGCCCATCTTGTCGATCTCGTCCAGCAGGAAGAAGGCGTTGGTGGTCTTCGCCTTCTTCATCGACTGGATGACCTTGCCGGGCATCGAGCCGATGTAGGTGCGGCGGTG
>DDSO01000090.1 GCA_002343425.1 Brevundimonas sp. UBA2388 | reverse complement strand
ATACATGCCGGGGCGTTTGCGGACCGGCTCCAGCCCCTCCAGCACTTCGATCGAGGAGGCGGAATAGTTGCCGGCCAGCGGCGGCGCGGACGGGGCGGCGTGAGCGGCGCGCACGGGGTCCGGCTCCGGCCGGGGGGCGACAGCCTGCGGCGTCAGGGCCGGGTCGGGCATGGATGTGGCTGGAACAGGCGTCGGCGCCGGGCCTTGCGGCTCGGGCAGATCATCGAACAGGGAAGGCGCGGCGTTGGGACCCATGCGGATACTGTGAGACGATTCGGGGACCGGTCTGGTAGGCCCGGCGGCGCTTCTCCACAAGCGGGGCGGGGGCCGCGGACGGCGACGGCAGCATCGCCCGCGTCATGGCCGCCATGAACAGCACCCACGGAAGACCCTGGTGCGCCATCAGGATGCTCTCCGACAGGCTCAGCACGAAGAAGGCGGCCAGGAAGCCCAGGCCCCACCAACCTTCGCGCAGGCCCGATCCCATGCAACGCAGCACGGCGAGCAGGGCCGTCCCGGCCATCAGGGAGCCGACCAGCACAGCACCCGGCCAGCCCAGCTGGACCAGCAGGTCGATCCAGCCATTGTGCGCCGACGGCACAATCCAGCCGGTCTCCTTGCGCACCCAGTCGGCGGGCGGCGACTCCCCGATCCGGCCCCAGAAGGCGCCGTAGCCGTAGCCGGTCCACGGCCGGTCGGCGACCTTGCGCATCAGGCTGTCCCAGATGTCCGTGCGACCGGTCAGCGACGGATCCTTGCCCAGCGCCTCCAGCACCGCCACCGAATGGGTGTCCCAGATCCAGACGCCCAGACCCGCCAGCACAACCGCGCACCAGATGGCGATGACGGAAAAGGCCGCGCCGCCGCGCCTCAGGGACCAGAATCCGCCGATAAGGCCCAGCCCCACCATCAGACACAGCAGGGAGGTCTTGGATTGGGTCGCCAGCACGAGGCCGCTGGACAGGACCAGCGCCACGGCCGGCAGCAGTCGGCGCGGATCGGGTGAGGCCAGACAGGCGGCGGCGGCGATTGCGCCGATCACCATGACCGCCCCCATCTGGTTCTTCTCGTACCAGAGGCCGCGCCACAGGCCGGCGTTGTCCAACTGATGGACGCCGATGGACGGGAAGGCGACGACCATGACCAGACTGCCGAGCGCCATGAACAGCGCGGTATGCATCAGCAACCGCGGCAGATGCGGCCCCCGGAAGACGGCTCCCAGATACAGGGCGAAACCGCAACTGATGGCCAGGGCGATGACACGGCGCATGGTGGTGGCGAAATCGATCGACCAGTAGCGCGAGGCGAAGGCCAGGCCGACGATGGCGGCGATGGCGATCATCGCCGGCCACGCCCGCCACAGCCGGTCGATCCGGAACAGAAGCAGGCCGACGATGGCCGCATAGGCCGGCAACCACACCAGCCGCAGCACCGGCGTCTCTTCCTGCAGGGGCGCGAACACCGGCCCGATCAGGGCCCCGGTCAGCATGGCGATGATCACGCCGCAGATCACCCGCTCCCAGATGCTGGGGGCGGGCTCGGTCAGGACCTCGTCTGGACGGGATTCGCGCACGCGCCCAAGGTCGGGCAACGGACTTAACGAAGGGTTGGGAACGCTTTCTGTTGCCTGAGCGGCGGAGCAGATGCCGTCCCACACAAGCGACCGGTGGCGCTGAATTCTAGTGGTATCCGCCCATCGGATTGCGACCGATAGGGTGCGCAGCCACAGCTTCGGCAAGTTTCTTGTACGAAGCGTCGGCGTTCTTTAGCGGCTCAGCAAAGAACGCCTTGGGCAGAGATGACGTCGTGAGAAACAGATGTTCCGCTTGGCGTAGAAATACCAAGGCCAAGTCAGCGCTCGCTCTCGCGGCTACTAGATGGATGCGGAACGTAATCGGCATCTCTAGGCTAACAATTTGGGCAAGGTCCGCTTGGGTTGCCCTGACGCCACTCGCGATATGCTCAGCAGTGTGAGCATTGAATTTTCCGGCACCAGCAATGTGATGGGCAGAGGAGAAATAGGCGCAAAGTTCTTGGGCGGAGGCCATGAGGGATAGAACGGTAAGCGCTTGGCGGTCTCGAAGCGATTTCCTGCCGTGAAGAATGGGCACATAAACCGCAATCAGTGCGCTCACCAAAATTGCCAACACGCTACCGACTGCCTGCGTCCATGCAGCCGCGACCATTGAGTCAATCGGGCGCAACTCGAAGCGGGAGAGAGCCGGCGTACACGCGACGAGGGCGACTAGACCAACCCATGTGATAAGCGGCCAATGTCGCATCACGTCTTCTCCACAAACGTATCGATTACCTTCTTCTCCCCCGCCTTCTCGAAGTCGATCACCAGCTTGTTGCCCTCAATCAACCGGACCGCGCCGTAGCCGAATTTCTGGTGAAACACGCGTTCCCCCTTCGACCAGTCGCCGCCCGACTTCGGGTCGGCGGTGGCGACCAGCCGGCCGTCCCCTTCGATCAGCGCATGCCGCGCCGGTTTGGCCGCTGGACTGCGTCCGGCCGTGAAGGACTGCGCCCGTTTCCAGCCGGGCGAGGCGTACCCCGCCCCGAACGTCGGCATCTCGTCCCACCGGCTCTTGGCGTCCTTCATGCCGGGGGTGACGCCGTAGTAGCCGGTGTCGCTCTCGGCCTCGACGTGGTCGATCGGCAGTTCGTCGACGAACCGGCTCGGCAGCTGCGAGGTCCAGCGGCCGTAGACCAGCCGGTTGGCGGCGAAGCTGATCCGCGCGTCCGACTTGGCCCGGGTGACGCCGACATAGGCGAGGCGGCGTTCCTCCTCGAGGCCCTTTTCGCCCTTCTCGTCGATGCTGCGCTGGCTGGGGAAGACGCCTTCCTCCCAGCCCGGCAGGAAGACCAGCGGGAACTCCAGCCCCTTGGCCCCGTGCAGCGTCATGATCTGCACCGAGTCCGCGCTCTCGCCGCGGTCGAGGTCCATGACCAGCGAGACGTGCTCCAGATAGGCGGGCAGGGTCTCGAACTGCTGCATCGATTGCGTCAGTTCCTTGAGGTTATCCAGCCGCGTCTGGCCGGTCGCCCGGTCGGCCTTCTGCATGTCGGTGTAGCCGCTCTCTTCGAGCACCGTCTCCGTCAGTTCCCAGTGGGTCGTAGTCTGGGCGAAGCTCCGCCAGCGGTCGATGTCGCGCACGAAGTTCGACAGGGCCGTCCGCGTCCGCGCCTGCAGTTCGTCCGAGGTGATCAGGTCACGCACCGCGCTCATCGCCGAGACGCCGGACAGCCGCGCGATCTGCAGCACCTTCTGCACGCTGGTGTCGCCGATGCCGCGCTTGGGAACATTGACGATCCGCTCGAAGGCCAGGTCGTCGTCTTCGGACAGGATCAGCCGCAGATAGGCGTGAGCGTCCCGGATCTCGGCCCGCTCGAAGAAGCGCGGCCCGCCGATCACCACATAGGGGATCTGCAGCATCACGAACCGCTCTTCGAAGGACCGCATCTGGAACGAGGCGCGCACCAGCACCGCCATGTCCTTGTAGGGCGTACCGGCCCGCCGCGCCGTCTCGATCTCGTCGGCGACCAGCCGCGCCTCGGCCTCGCCGTCCCAGAC
>DDSO01000156.1:614-26040 GCA_002343425.1 Brevundimonas sp. UBA2388 | reverse complement strand
GGCCGAGGGCTCGGTGAAGGGGAAATGGTGCGGCCGGAAGCGCGCATCGACGCCGTCCACCTCGAAGAAGCGGGCGACGAAGGTCTCCAGCGTCCACTTCAGATGGCCCATGTGGATGGCGCGGTCGATCACCAGCCCCTCGACCTGATGGAACATCGGCGTGTGGGTGGCGTCGCTGTCCTTCCGGAAGGTCCGGCCCGGCGCAATGATCCGGATGGGCGGCTTCTGGGTCATCATGGTCCGCACCTGCACCGGGCTGGTGTGGGTGCGCAGCACCTTGCGTTCGCCCGTCACGGGGTCGGGCCGCAGGAAGAAGGTGTCGTGCATCTCCCGCGCCGGGTGTTTGGGTGGGAAATTCAGGGCCGTGAAATTGTGGAAATCGTCCTCGATGTCCGGGCCTTCGGCGACCGCGAAACCCATGTCGGCGAAGACGGCGATCATCTCGTCCATCACCTGCATGGTCGGATGGACCGAACCGGCCCGGCGCGGGCGTGAGGGCAGGGTCAGGTCGACGTGTTCGGCCTTCAGCCGGGCGTCCAGTTCGGCGCTTTCCAGCTCGGCCTTGCGGGCCGCCAGCGCCGACGACACCCGGTCGCGCAGGCCGTTGATCATCGGCCCCTGCTCGCGGCGCTCGTCAGGGGACATCGCACCCATGCCCTTGAGCAGGCCGGAGATCGAACCGGACTTGCCGAGGGCGGCCACGCGCAGGTCCTCCACCGCGGCGGCGGTCTCCGCGCCGCCGATGGCGTTGATCAGGTCGAGTTCGAGTTGGGCGAGATCGGTCATGCTGGGGTTCGTCTAGCGGGTGCTTCGCAAAGCAAAAAGCCCCCCGGCGCGGGCCGGAGGGCTTTTGCGTCTTCCGTTGCCGGAAAATCAGGCCTTCAGGGCGTCGCGGACCTTGTCGGCCACGGCCTTGAAGGCGGCTTCGTCAGCGGCCATCGCGGCCAGGACCTTGCGGTCCAGCTCGATGCCGGCCTCGCCGAGGCCGTGCATGAACTGCGAATAGGTGAAGCCTTCCAGACGCGCGGCGGCATTGATGCGCTGGATCCACAGGGCGCGGAAAGAGCGCTTCTTGTTGCGGCGGTCGCGGTAGGCATATTGCCCGGCGCGGTCGACCGCGGCCTTGGCGGTGCGGATGGTGTTCTTGCGGCGGCCGTAGAAACCCTTGGCCTGCTTGAGAACCTTCTTGTGTCTGGCGTGGGAAACTACGCCGCGTTTGACGCGAGCCATGTCGCTATCCTTTCAAATTCTATGGGAAAATCAGGTCGTCGATGCGCGCGCCGATCAGGCGTACGGCATGTAGGACTTGATCTTCTTGGCGTCGGCGTCGGCCATGACCGAGGTGCCGCGGTTCTGGCGGATGTATTTGCTGTTGTGGCTGATCAAGCGGTGCCGCTTGCCTGCCACGCCGGCCTTGACCTTGCCAGTCGCCGTGAATTTGAAGCGCTTCTTGGCGCCAGACTTCGTCTTCAGTTTGGGCATTTTCACTCTCTTTTTGAGTGGGTTGCCGGTTCTTCGGGCCTTTGGGACCGTCGGATTGGAAACCCTGATGAGAACCGCCCAGGCATGCCTTTTAGCCCGGCGGTTCGGTACGCGAAGGCGCGGCTTCTAGGCCAGCCAGCGCGGGAAAGCAAGGCCGGTGCTAGGCGGCGCTCGGTGCAACAGCCGCAGCCTGCCGCTTGCGGAAGGCCCTTCCGGCGTTGATCGCCATCACCGCCGCCGGAATGGTCAGGAGCGCGCCAATCAGGAAGGGCCAGTCGTGGCCGATTTGCGAGAAGATGGCCCCGGCGATGATGGGGCCGAAGATCCTGGCGATCGAACTGGACGCCATGTTCAGGCCCAGCATGGCCCCCTGCCGGTCCGGATCGACCGAACGCGAGATCAGGGCCGAGATATTGGGCATCGTCATCGCCATGCCCGAGGCTCCCACCGCCATGATCGCCGGCGCCAGCCAGTCGGCATCGGGCAACAGGCGGCTGGCGACGACCTGGGCGATCAGGCTGATGCCGAAGACCAGGCAGCCGACCGCCAGCACCCGGGACTCACCGAACCGGCGCGCCAGCCGACCGGCCAGAAAGCCCTGACAGATCACCGAGACGATCCCCACGACCATAAAGCACAGGCCGACCTCGCGCGCGGTCCAGCCGTAGCGGGCCTCGGTCCAGAAGCCGAAGGTCGATTCCCACCCCGAAAACCCGGCCATATAGATCAGGGTGACCAGCAGCACGCGCGACACCACCGGGTTGGACACGGCGTCATGCACTCCGCCGAGGAAGGGCGGGCGGGCCAGGGCGGGGTCCGCCTTCACCCGGCTCTCCTTCAGCAGGACGGCGACGCCGATGGCGGCGATGACGCACAGGGCGGACGCGGTGAAGATAGGCAGCTGATAGCCCAGCGTTCCGAGGTCCGGCCGGGTCAGCAGGCCGCCGATCGCCGGGCCGAAGATGAAGCCGAGGCCGAAGGCGGCGCCGATCAGACCCATGCGGCCGGCGCGCAGTTCAGGCGGCGTGACGTCGGCGACGTAGCCCTGGGCGGTCGAGACATTGCCGGCGCCCATGCCGGTGAACAGCCGCACCGCGATGGCCAGCCAGATGTTGGGCACGAAGGCCAGGGCCAGATAGCCGGCCGCATTGCACAGGATGGTGATCATCAGCACGGGCTTGCGGCCGATGCGATCGGACAGTCGCCCCCAGAAGGGCTCGGCGACGAACTGGCCCAGCGAATAGGCCGAGAACATCAGCGCCACCTGCCACGGCGGCGCGTCCAGCGTCTGGCCGTAGAAGGGCAGCAGCGGGATGACGATGCCGAATCCGACCAGGTTGATGAACACCACCCCGAACAGGACAAACAGCGCGGATCGCGACGGTGGCGGGGGCAGGGCGGCTGACGTCACAGGGCGTTACTCGGGCGGGAGGCGACCCCTGTGTCAGACAGATCGCGCGGGCGCGCAAGGCGAAGCTCGCAAACGAAAAAGCCCCGGCCGTTTCCGGCCGGGGCTTCTGGAAGTTGGTGGCGCGCGATCGCTATTTCGGCGCGAGGATCATGATCATCTGGCGGCCTTCCATACGCGGGGCGTATTCGACCTTGGCGATTTCCTCGAAATCGGCCTGGACCTTGTTGAGCAGCTTCATGCCCAGTTCCGGGTGGGCCATCTCGCGGCCGCGGAAGCGCAGCGTCACCTTGACCTTGTCACCCTCGTCGAAGAAGCGGTGCATGGCCTTGGCCTTCACCTCATAGTCGTGGGTGTCGATGTTCGGGCGGAGCTTGATCTCTTTCAGCTCGACGACCTTCTGGCGCTTGCGCGCCTCGGCCTTCTTCTTCTGCTCCTGGAAGCGGAATTTGCCGTAGTCGAGGATCTTGCAGACCGGCGGCTCGGACGTGGACACGATCTGAACCAGATCCATGCCGGCCTCTTCGGCGGCTTCCAGCGCAGCTGACGTCGGCATGACGCCCTGTTTCTCGCCGTTCTGATCGATGAGCAGAACGCGCGGCGCGCGGATATCTTGGTTCATGGGCGGCCCGTCCTTGACGGGCGGCTGGTTCATCGGACGGCGAATGAGCGTCGGTTCCTTGTGTGGATGAAGAGGCGGAGTTCTGACGAGGATGAGCGCGCGACAGATCGCGGCGTTCCCCTTACCGCGCCTATATGACCGCGAAAGCCCCCGTCTTCAAGGTTTGGGCGCCGCGCGGCCGCCGATGTACGCGTCGTGCAGGTCGAGGACGGCCTCAAAGACACGGTCCACCGTCAGCGCCTCGATGGGCGCGAACTCGCCGCGGGTCTCATTGGAGGCGGCGGTGCGGGTCCGCGGACCCCAGGGACCGTACAGCCACCACTCGGTCGGACCGAACAGGCCCAGCGTCGGCCGACCGAGGGCGGCGGAGACGTGCATCAGGCCGGAATCATTGCCCACGAACAGGTCGGCGACATCGATGGCGGCGGCCGAGGCCAGAATGTCGCCCTTGCCGATGAAGTCGATGCCGCGCGGTCCTGCGGCCTCCAGCGCCGGGGTCGCGGGAGGCCGGTCGCCGGGTCCGCCCACGGCCATGAAGCGCCAGCCGTCGAACCGGGGCTCCGCCTTCAGCTTCTCGACCAGCTGTCCCCAGCGCTCGGCCGGCCAGCTCTTGCCGGGCTGGTGGGCGATGGGGGCGAGGGCGATAATCGGGCCGGGTCCGCTGCCGCCCGCCAGTTGCGGATCAAGCACCGCCCGTCGGTCTGTGACCGCCTGTGCGTCCAGGAATATCTCGGGATCCAGCGGGGCCGGCGCGCCCATCATGCGCGAGACCATCTCGACCTTGCGCAGTCCCGTCTCCCAGCTGCGATTGTAGACCACGCGCCGCTTCGCCGGGATCAGATAACCGAGCGCCGATCCGCGGATGTCGATGACCATGTCCCAGCGCGTGCCCACGACCTGACGCCACAGATCGACCCAGTGTCCGGCCAGCTTCTTCTTGTCGAGGATGATGACCCGCTCGACGTCTGGCGCTGAGCGGAAGAACGGGGCGGGCGGCCGGCCGCAGGCGACGGTGATCTTCGCCCCCGGAACCTGCCGCGCGATTTCGCGGATCACGCCGGAGGATATGACGCAGTCGCCGATGCGGTTAGAAGTGACGAACAGGACCTTCCTGGCAGTCTTGGTATCTGTCACGCGTTTTTGGCCTTCGCTTCGCTTTCCCCGGTTCGCTATCAGTCCGTGAGGACTTTCGCGAGAGGAGCCGCGATTGGACGACATCCAGCACCTGACCTGCCGGGGCGGCGAGACCCTGGCGTACAGACGCGTCGACGGCGAGGGCCCGACTGTCGTCTGGATCGGCGGCTTCCGCTCCGACATGGAGGGAACCAAGGCCATGGCCCTGGACGCCGCGGCCCGCGAGCGCGGCTGGGACTATGTCCGCTACGACCATTTTGCCCATGGCCAATCCTCGGGCGACTGGCGAAAGGCGACGATCGGGCGCTGGCGCGAGGATGCGATCTGCATGGTCGACAGCCTCAAGGGGCCGGTCGTGCTCGTCGGCTCGTCCATGGGCGGCTGGGTCGCCCTGCTGGCGGCGCTGGCGCGGCCGGGACGGATGGCCGGACTGGTGCTGATCAATCCGGCCCAGGATTTCACCGAACGGTTGATGTGGCCCAGTCTCGCCGACCACGAACGTCATGCCATTCTGCGCGACGGCGAGATCGTGATCGTCGAGGAGGGCATGGGCGAATACGTCCTGACTCTGGGCCTGTTCGAGGATGGCCGGGACTGGCTGCTGCTGGGCGCCCCCCTGCCCATTGCCGCCCCGGTTCACATCTTTCAGGGCCGCGCCGACGACGTGGTGCCCTGGCGGCACGCCACGGCGCTGGTCGAGCGGCTGACCGGCGGGGATGTGCGGCTGGACCTGATCGAGGGCGGAGACCACCGCCTGTCCACGCCGGACGATCTCGAGCGTCTGATCGAAGCGGTTGAACGAATGCGGCTTCAGGCGTTTACATAAAGGCCCCATCGCAAGGAGACCTCCGCCATGCGCCCCTTGATCCTCGCCGCCCCCACCGCCCTTCTGCTCGCTCTCGCCGCCTGCGCGCCGACGACGGGCGCCAACTCCTATGCCAACGAACTGCGCCAGCTGTCCGACAGCTGTGAGGCGCGGGGCGGCATTCTGGTTCCGACCGGCCAGCAGAGCGGCCGTCCGCAGAACGACAATGTGTGCCGCATCACCGGCGGCGCCTCGCGCCTGACCAGCGGCGGCTGACGACAGCAGGGCGGTGATCGCCGCCGCCCCGGCGCGCCTGCGCGCCGGTCCTGCCTAGAGCAACGCGGCTATGGCCGCGCGGGCGGCTTCGCCCAGGTCCGGCCGCTTCAGCGCCAGGGCGACATTGGCCCGCAACAGGCCGATCTTGT
This sequence comes from Brevundimonas sp. UBA2388, assembly GCA_002343425.1. Taxonomy (GTDB): domain Bacteria; phylum Pseudomonadota; class Alphaproteobacteria; order Caulobacterales; family Caulobacteraceae; genus Brevundimonas. Next base: position 20,164 of record DDSO01000156.1, on the reverse strand, counting down.
CGCCGCAGTCGTGGGTGACGCCCTCGTATTCCACCGCCGTGAAGGTTTGGTCCTTCATCAGCCGCGCCATGCCGTCGGTCAGTTGGATTTCACCGCCCGCGCCCCGCGGCTGGTTTTCAAGGATGCCGAAGATTTCTGGCTGCAGGATGTAGCGGCCCGCGATCGACAGGTTCGACGGCGCCTCGCCGCGCGGCGGCTTCTCGACCATCCCCTTCATGCGGATGTGGCGGCCGTCGCGGCTTTCCGGATCGACGATGCCGTATTTGTGCGTCTCGCTCTCGGGCACGGCCTCGACGCCGATGATGTTGCCGCCGACCTGCGCATAGACATCGGCCAGTTGCTTCAGGGCCCCCGGCTGGGAGTCCACGATGACATCCGGCAGCAGGACCGCGAACGGCTCGTCGCCGATGATGTCGCGCGCGCACCAGACCGCATGGCCGAGGCCCAGCGGCTGCATCTGGCGGGTGAAGCTCATCTCCCCCGCCGTCGCCAGTTCGGCGATCATGGCGTCGAGGATGTCGGTCTTGCCCTTGGCCAGCAGCTGGGCTTCCAGCTCGATCTGGTGATCGAAATAGTCCTCGATCGCCCCCTTCGAGCGCCCGGTGACGAAGACGATGTGCTCGATCCCGGCTTCCCGCGCCTCCTCGACGATATAACTCAGGATCGGCCGGTCGACGACGTTGAGCAGCTCCTTGGGCGTGGTCTTGGTCCCGGGCAGGACGCGGGTGCCCAGACCGGCGACGGGCAGGACGGCCTTGCGAAGGCGACGGGCGGAAGCGGTCATGTGGAATCCTGATCGGCGAGAGGCGTCAGCCTAACGCATTCGCGCCGGGATGCGATCACTCCACCGTCACCGACTTCGCCAGATTGCGCGGCTGGTCGACGTCCGTGCCCTTCTGGACCGCCGTGTAATAGGCCAGCAGCTGCACGGGGATGGCGTAGATCAGCGGCGCGATCAGGGAATGGCACTCGGGCGCATCGACGCGGCGGATGCCGGCGCCGTGCGGATCAGGCGCGGACTTCGGCGCGATCATGATCACCGGTCCGCCGCGCGCGGCGACCTCCTGCAGATTGGAGGCGGTCTTCTCGAACACATCGTCCAGCGGGGCCAGGGCGACGATCGGCGTCAGCTCATCGACCAGGGCGATCGGCCCGTGCTTCAGCTCGCCGGCGGCATAGCCCTCGGCGTGGATGTAGCTGATCTCCTTCAGCTTCAGCGCCCCTTCCATGGCCAGCGGGAACATGGCGCCGCGGCCGAGGAACAGCACGTCGGTGGCTTTCGATATGTCGTGGGCGACGGCCTTCAGCTCGTCTTCCATCCCCATGGCCTCGGCGATCAGGCGCGGTGATTCGAACAGGGCCTTGACCAGCTCGGCCTCGGTCGGGGCGTCGATACGCCCGCGCTGGACCCCGGCGGAGACCGCGAGGGCGAGCAGGGCTGCGACCTGGGCGGTGAAAGCCTTGGTCGAGGCCACCCCGATCTCGGGACCCGCATGGGTCGGCCACAGATGCCCCGCCTCGCGCGCCATCGACGAGGTGTGGACATTGACCAGGGCCGCGGTCTTCAGGCCGGAAGCCTTGCACCATGACAGGCTGGCGAGGGTGTCGGCGGTCTCGCCCGACTGGCTGACGGCGACGGCCAGGGTGCCGGGCGTCAGCGCCGGGTTCCGGTACCTGAACTCGGACGCGATCTCGACGTCGCACGGCAGGCCCGCCAGCCGCTCAAAGGCGTAGCGGCCGATCTGGCCGGCATAGAAGGCGGTGCCGCAGGCAATGATCTGTATACGGTCTATGGCGGTGAAATCGGCGGCGTCGGTCCTGGCCTTGCCGTTCACGAAGTCGAGGTAGTGAGACAGTGTGCGCTGGACGCTGTCCGGCTGCTCATGGATCTCCTTCTCCATGAAATGCCGGTACTCGCCCTTCTCGACCATGGCCGAGGAGGCCGAGACCTGGACAACCGGGCGCTCGACCGGGGCGCCGTCAACGTCGAACATTCGGGCGCCGCTCCGGTCGATGCCGACATAGTCGCCTTCTTCCAGATAGGAGATCTCGGTGGTGAAGGGGCCGACGGCCAGGGCGTCAGAACCCAGATACATCTCGCCGTCGCCCCATCCGACCACCAGGGGGCTGCCGCGCCGGGCCCCCATGATCAGGCCTTCCTCGCCCTCGACCAGCACGGCCAGCGCATAGGCCCCGGTCAGCCGGTCCAGCACGCTCTTGAACGCGACGAGCGGGTCGTTGGCCGTCTCCAGCGCACGGTCCAGCAAATGGGCGACCACCTCGGTGTCGGTCTGGCTCTCGAAGGTGCGACCCTCGACGGCCAGCTCGGCCTTCAGTTCGGCGAAATTCTCGATGATGCCGTTGTGGACCAGAACCACGCGACCCGCCTTGTGCGGATGGGCGTTGGCGGTGGTCGGGGCGCCGTGGGTGGCCCAGCGGGTGTGGCCGATGCCGATCGTGGCGGCCAGCGGCTCGGCCAGCAGCACGGCTTCCAACTCGCGGATCTTGCCCTTGGCGCGGCGGCGCTCGATGCGACCGTCGACAAGAGCCGCGACGCCGGCCGAGTCATAGCCCCGGTACTCCAGCCGCTTCAGGCTGTCGATCAGCCGGGGAACCGCCGGGCCGACGCCCGTCACACCGATGATGCCGCACATGGACGAATATCCCTGAAAACTGAATCCACGTGCTTTGCGCACGTCCCCCGGACAGTCTAAGTCACCGTCCCGTTCGGCGCGATGTATGCGAGAATGCTCGGGATTTACACTTGAAAAGCGGTTTCGCAACATTTCTGCGGCCCTGCTTCTGAAAAGGAACCACGTTTTGGGCGAACGTAGATATTTCGGGACGGACGGCATCCGCGGTCGGGCCAATACGCATCCGATGACGCCCGAAGTGGCGCTCCGCGTCGGCCTCGCGGCCGGCCGTCTGTTCATGTCGTCCGACAATCGCCGCCATCTGGTGGTGATCGGCAAGGACACACGCCTTTCGGGCTACATGATCGAGCCGGCCCTGGTGGCCGGCTTTTCGTCCGCCGGTATGGATGTGCGCACCTTCGGTCCTCTGCCGACGCCGGGCGTCGCCATGATGACCCGCTCGATGCGGGCCGACATCGGCGTGATGATCTCGGCCTCACACAACTCCTACCTCGACAACGGCATCAAACTGTTCGGTCCGGACGGTTACAAGCTGTCGGATGCGGTCGAGCTGAAGATTGAATCGATGATGGATCAGGCGCTGGACGCCGATCTGGCCCCGCCCGACGCCCTGGGTCGGGTCAAGCGCATCGACGATGCCCAGGCCCGTTATGTCGAGATCGCCAAGGCCAGCTTTCCCAAGGGCCTCAGCCTGCAGGGCCTTCGGATCGCCATCGACTGCGCCAACGGCGCCGGCTACCGGGTCGCCCCGACCACCCTCTATGAGCTGGGGGCCGAGGTCTGCGCCGTCGGCGTCGAGCCCAACGGCCTGAACATCAATGCGGACTGCGGCTCGACCCATCCCGAGACCCTGGCCGAGGCGGTCAAACGCTACCGCGCCGACATCGGCATCGCCCTCGACGGCGACGCCGACCGGGTCATCATCTGCGACGAGAAGGGCAAGGTCGTGGACGGCGACCAGATCATGGCCCTGGTCGCCCTGGACTGGGCCCGCCGCGGCCTGCTGGTCGGAGGCGGCGTGGTCGCCACCGTCATGTCGAATCTGGGTCTGGAGCGGGCATTGAACGCCGCCGGCCTGACCCTGGAGCGGACCAAGGTTGGCGACCGCTATGTCATGGAGCGTATGCGCGAGGGCGGCTTCAACCTCGGCGGGGAACAGTCCGGCCACATCATCCTGCACGACCACGCCACCACCGGCGACGGCCTGATGTCGGCGCTTCAGGTCCTGGCCGTGCTGGTCGAGAGCGGCCGCCCGATGAGCGAACTGGCCAAACAGTTCGACACCGTGCCCCAGAAGCTGGAGAACGTACGCTACACCTCGGGCAGGCCGCTGGAGAGCGCAGGGGTCAAGGCCGCCATCGCCGACGCCGAGGCGCGTCTCGCGGGCGTCGGCCGGTTGCTGGTTCGGCCCTCGGGCACCGAGAAGCTGATCCGCGTCATGGCCGAGGGCGACGACGCGAAGCTGGTCAAGTCGGTGGTGGCCGATGTCGTCGCGGCGGTGAAGGCGGCCGGGTCAGGCTCCTGACTCAAGGATGGAACCCGCCGCCGGACCGGCGCAATCTCCCCCGATGATTCCCGCCCGCCTTACCGGCGCACTGTCCCTGATACCCGGCCTGATCGTCTGCGTGGCGGTCGCCCTGGCGGCGGTCGCCGTCCAGGTCCTGGAGGTGCGGCTGTTCGGGCGCGGATGGATTGACGCCATCGTGCTGGCCATCCTCATCGGCGCCGCGATCCGCAGCGTCTGGACCCCGCCCGAGGTCCTGCGTTCCGGCATCGAGTTCAGCGCCCGCACCCTGCTCGAGATCGCCGTGGTCCTGCTGGGCGCCTCGGTCAGCGCCGCGACGGTCATCGCCATCGGACCCGGCCTGCTGGCGGGCACCGCCGTGGTCGTGGTCCTCGCCCTGGCCATCAGCTACGGGATCGGGCGGCTGCTGCGCCTGCCGCCCCGGATGGCGGTGCTGATCGCCTGCGGCAACGCCATCTGTGGCAACTCCGCCATCGCCGCCGTCGCCCCGGTGGTAGACGCCGAGGCCAAGGACGTCTCCGCCGCCATCGCCTTCACCGCCGTGCTGGGCGTGGCGGTGGTCCTGCTGCTGCCCCTGCTCGGCGCGGCCTTGCAATTGACCGACGTCCGCTACGGCGTGCTCGCCGGACTAACCGTCTATGCCGTGCCCCAGGTGCTGGCGGCCACCCTGCCGGTCGGCGCGGTGGCCAACCAGGCCGGGACGCTGATCAAACTGGTCCGGGTCCTGATGCTGGGGCCCGTCTGTCTGGTGCTCGCCATCCTCATGGCGGTCCGCCGTCGCGAGGGCGAAGCCGTCGCGGCCCCCCGGAGCGGTGTCGCGATCCACCAGCTGATCCCGTGGTTCATCATCGGCTTCCTGCTGATGATGGCCGCGCGTTCGACCGGCCTGATCCCGGCCGCCGCCGTGCCGGTCATGGCTGACACGGCAAAAGTCCTGACCGCCCTGTCCATGGCTGCGCTCGGCCTCAGCACCGATGCGCGGGCGGTGGCCCGGTCGGGCGTCCGCATCGCCGCGGTGGTGATCCTGTCGCTGCTGGCCCTGCTCGGACTGGCCCTGGCCCTGATCTATCTGCTCGCGCTGGTCTGAAGGTCCGCCAGCCGGTCCGCCAGCCCTTCGATCCGCTTGCGGATATCCGGCACGGCGGTCGTTTCCCAAAAGGCCGCGCGCGCCGGCGGTCCCAGCACGAACAGCCGGGCGTCGGGCGACCCAACGGCGCTCAGCAGCCGCCCCTCCGCGTCCAGATCAAGACCGATGCCCAGGGGTTCGAGCCGTGCGCGGCCGGCCTTGATCAGCGGCCCGGTCAGGGGATCTTCATCCGCCGCATGACCGGGACCGGTGCAGTCGATCAGCCATTGGCCGGCGACCGGCGACCGGCCTGAACCGTCCCGCGGATGCCAGTGCAGCGTCACACCCCCGGCGTCGGTCTCGATCCGCTCAACCCGGCCCGCGACGATGCTGAGACGGCCGACGGCCTGCAACCGGTTCATGGTCTCGTCGATGCCGGCTGGAATGCGGTGGCGGTGGACATCCCACCACGGACGCAGATGCCGAAGCCAGCGAGCGCGGGTCTTCGCGTCCGCCCCGGTCCAGAGCCGCGCCGTGACCGGGCGCAACCCCTCCATCACGCCGCGCCAGCCGCCGGCCGAAGCCAGCCGTCGGGCCTCCCCCAGCCGGTCCGACAGGCAGCCGGTCAGCAGCGCTTCGGTCGGCGGCGTCGGAGCGTCGTGACCGGAGCCGTGCACACGAGGCGTGAGGCCGCGTCGGGACAGGGCCGTGATCCGGCCCTTGCGACCCGTCGCGTCCAGCCACAGGATCATGTCCACCATGGTCAGGCCCGATCCTAGAATGATCACCGCGTCTTCGGCCCCGATCCGTTCCAGCGCGGTCAGGGCCCAGGGGTCCGCGATGATCCGACGCGACCCGCGCCCGGCCGTCCTGGGCGCCGGGTTGCCGGTCGCCAGCACCACGGCGCCCGCCGGGATGACCCGTCCATCGGACAGGCGGACGCCATCGCCCTCAACACCCGCGACCTCGCCGGTGACGAGCTCGATCATCCCGGGATGCGCCATCCGCGCTGCGCTCAGCCGGTGCTGCAGATATTCGCCATAAAGCCTGCGCGGCGCGAAACCATCCGGGTCCGCATGTTTCGGACAGTTGGCTCGCAGCCACTCAACGAAATCGCCCGGCGTGTCATCCACCGCACTCATCCGGTCGGAGCGCACATTGAGCAGATGCCCATCGAACGGCGTCGAATAGGCCAGGCCCGGCCCGAAGGTCCCCGTGCGGTCGATCAGGCTGCAGGCGACGCCGCGCTTCGCCACCCTGGCCGCCAGCATGGCGCCGGAGAATCCGCCGCCCACGATCACGACCGGCTGCACGCCTTTGGCCACCCGTCCCCCGTCGATCCCTTCAGAGTTCCTGATTATAGGCCCCGATCTCCGGGTATTTGGCCAGCCGCGGCTTCACCTCTTCACGGAACAGTGCGCGCATGTCGGCGTCGGAGCGCATGCTCTCGACCACCACCACCAGCTCCGGCTTGTTGGACGAGGCGCGCACCAGCACCCAGGACCCGTCCTCCAGGTGCACCCGCACCCCGTTGACAGTGATCGCCTCGACGATTTTGCGTCCCAGGATCGAGCCGCCGGCATCCGCCAGGGCCTGATACTCGGCCACGATCCGTTCCAGCACCTCATACTTCAGCTCGTCGTCGCAGTGCGGCGACATGGTCATGGAGGTCCAGGCATCGGGCAGGGCGCCCTTCAGCTGCGACAGGGTCTTGCCCGGATTGCGGTCCAGCATGGCCAGGATAGCCCCTGCCGCCACGATGCCGTCGTCGTATCCCCGACCGATCGGCGCATTGAAGAAGAAATGGCCCGATTTCTCGAACCCGGCCAGGGCCCCCAGTTCGGCGGTCTTGCGCTTGATATAGCTGTGCCCGGTCTTCCAGTAGACGACGTCGGCGCCGTTCGCCTTGAGCACCTCGTCGGTCTTGTACAGGCCGGTCGACTTCACATCGACGACGAAGGTGGCGTTGGCATGCAAGGCCGACAGGTCGCGGCCCAGCATCAGACCGATCTTGTCGGCATAGATCTCCTCGCCCGTGTCGTCGACCACGCCGCAACGGTCGCCGTCGCCGTCAAAGCCCAGCGCCAGCTCGGCCCCCGTCTCGCGCACCCGCGCCGCCATCTGCATCAGCATGGCGTGATCTTCCGGGTTCGGATTGTATTTGGGGAAGGTCCAGTCGAGGTCGGTGTCCATCTCGATGACCTCGGCCCCCATACGGCGCAGGGCCTCGGGCGCGAAGGCCCCGGCGGTGCCGTTGCCGCAGGCGGCCACGACCTTGATCGGCCGGCTCAGCTTCACCTTCGCCGTGATCTCCTCCAGATAGCGTTCGCGGAAACCGTCCACGCGGGTCAGGCTCCCGCCCGGCCGGCCCACGCCTTCGCCGTTCAGCACGATGTCCTTCAGCCGCCCGATCTCGTCGGGGCCGAAGGTCAGCGGCGGATTGGCCCCCATCTTGACCCCGGTCCAGCCGTTCTCGTTGTGGCTGGCCGTGACCATGGCCACGCAAGGCGCGTCGAGCGCGAACTGGGCGAAATAGGCCGTCGGCGACAGGGCCAGGCCGATGTCCAGCACCTCCATCCCGCCTTCCAGCAGGCCGAGCATCAGCGCCTGTTTCACCGACAGGGAGTAGGAGCGGAAGTCGTGGCCGACCACGATCCGGGGGGTCTGGCCGATCTCGTGGACATAGGTCGCCAGCCCCAGACCAAGGGCTTGAATGCCGAGAAGATTGATCTCCTTCTCCAGGATCCACCGCGCGTCGTATTCGCGAAACCCGGTCGCCTTGACCAGCGGCGTGGTCTCATAATCGGCGGTGTTGGAACGCAGGTCGGAGCGGGGCTTTTGCATCGGGAGCCTTGGAAGATGGGGTTTGTAGCTTGGCTATAGGGCGCCGTGCGCCGCGCGGACAACAACGCCCCGCCGCCGGCATGGCTCCGCCGGATCGCCGTGCCGGGCTCGTCTTGACCCACGCGCCCGCCGGTCCTACCCCCAGACAGATTGTCCGGAGACCTGAATGCCCCGCCTGATCCTGCTGCGCCACGGCCAGAGCCAATGGAACCTCGACAACCGGTTCACGGGCTGGGTCGACGTCGATCTGACCGCCGAGGGCGAGGCCCAGGCCCGGCGCGCCGGCGAACAGCTCGCCGCGGCCGGCTTCCGGCCGTCGGTCATGTTCACCTCGGTGCTGAAGCGGGCGACGCGGACGGGCGCCCTGGCTCTGGATGCCGCCGGGCTGCGGGATGTGCCGGTGATCAACGACTGGCGGCTGAACGAGCGGCACTACGGCGGCCTGACCGGCCTGAACAAGGCCGAGACGACGGCGACCCACGGCGAGGACCAGGTCCTGATCTGGCGCCGCAGCTATGACATCCCGCCCCCGCCGCTCGCGCCGGGCGGCGAGTGGGATTTCGCCGGCGACCCCCGTTACGCCGGCCAGACCATCCCCGATACGGAAAGCCTCAAGACCACCCTCGATCGGGTGCTTCCCTATTGGGACGAAGCTATCGCCCCGCGCCTGAAGGCCGGAGAGGATGTGCTGATCGCCGCCCACGGCAATTCCCTTCGGGCCATCGTCAAACATCTGTTCGGCGTGCCCGACGACCGGATCGTCGGGGTCGAGATTCCGACCGGCAATCCGCTCGAGATCGATCTCGACGCCTCGCTCAGGCCCGTCGCCGCCCGCTATCTGGACGCGGCGCGCGCGACGGAACTGCCGCCGCTGGGAGCGGGTGAATGACCACGCCGCAGCAGGCCTCTGACGACATCCGCTTCATGGGCCGGGCCATCGCCCTGGCCAAGGACCGGATGGGCCAGACCTGGCCAAATCCGGCGGTGGGATGCGTGATCGTCAAAAACGGTGAGGTCGTCGCCGAGGCCGCCACCGCGCCGGGCGGTCGCCCTCACGCCGAGGAACAGGCCGCGCCGGCCGCCGGCGATCGCGCGCGCGGCGCTACGGCCTATGTCACCATGGAACCCTGCGGCGCCCGGTCCTCGGGCCGCACCTCCTGCTCCCATTTCCTGATGGACGCGGGGATCAGCCGGGTCGTGGTGGCCGCGGTCGATCCTTCGCCCTTCGCCTCGGGGCGCGGCGTCGAGCGGCTGAAAAAGGCCGGACTGCAGGTCGAGACGGGCCTGCTCGCGGCCGAGGCGGCGGTCCTCTACGAAGGCTATCTGCACCGGGTCGAGACGGGCCGACCCATGGTCCGGATCGCCGCCGACGGGGCCGGCTACGACGCCCGTTTCGCCGCCTCGGCCAAGGCCGACCTGACCACCGAACTGAAGCGCCTCGGCGAGGCCGGCTATACCCGTGTCTGGGTCAGTCCCGGCGAACTGGCGGACGCGCTGGCGGAACAGGGGCTTCTGACCCTCTGACACCGGCCGGGTGGCGAGTGATCAGTGGCGAGTGATTAGTGATAGCCGGCCTCGTCGGCGGCGGAAGGGCGGCGCAGTCCGTGCCGTCGCACAACTGTTGGCCAGCCACTAGCCACTGATCACTCCCAACTCACCAGTTCCCACAAACGCTTCCTTAAGCGCCGCCGTGCCATATCGGGATCATGTCGGAGAATACCGTCCCAACGGCCGCCAGAAGGCGCATCAATCAATCGGAGCTGGACGCCATCTGCGCCCGGCACGACCGCCTGTGGCAGGCCAAGCCGGGCGGCGCCCGCGCGGTCCTCGCCTGGCTCGACCTATCGGGTCTTTCGCTCAAGGGCCGCAACCTCGCTGACGCGGACTTCGCCGCCGCCAGCCTGATCGGGACGGACCTGTCGGGCGCCAAGCTGGACAATGCCACCTTCTTCGGCGCGGACATGCAGGACTGCTTGTTGGTTGACGCCAGCCTGCGCCGCACCGACCTGCGCGGCGCCTGTCTGCGCGGAGCGGACCTGACCGGAGCCGATCTGTTCGAGGCCGACCTGCGCGAAGGCACGATCGCCTCTGCCGACGCCAAACTGGGCTTCAAGATTGTCGAGGCCAAGTCGCGCAACGAGACCGAGGCCCAGGGCGCCTGTCTCGCCGGGGCGAACCTCGAACGCTCCAAACTGACCGGGATCGTGGCCGTGGCGGCGGATTTCTCCGACGCCATCATGAAGGACTGCAAGATGGTCCGGGCCAACCTGAAACAGGCCAGCTTCCGCGGCGCCGACCTGTCCGGGGCCGACCTGTCGGGCGCTGATCTCTCCGGGGCCGATCTCCGCGACGCCGTCCTGGTCGGCGTCAAGGCCGCCATGTGGCGAACGGACGGGGCCAATATGACCGGGGCCCTGACCGATGAGCGATCCTCCGGCAGCCCGGTCGGCAAGATGCCCGCCGCCGAAATGCTGGCCGAGCATGCCCAGTGGTGCGAGACCGGCGGCGCCGAGGGCCGGCCCTCGGTCTTCGACGGTGTCGATCTGCGGGCGCTGCGCTCGATCCGTGGCTACAATCTGACGGCGCTGTCAGCGCGCGGAGCGGTCTTCTACGGCCTCGACATGGAGGGGGTCCAGCTTCAGGGCGCCCACCTTGAGGATGCCGATCTGCGCTCCGTCAATCTTAAGGGCGCCGACCTGCGCGGGGCCCGGCTGGCGAGAGCCCGGTTGAACGGTGCGGATCTGCGCGGAGCGCAGCTGGGGCCGTTGATGATCACCTCCGAGCGGCTGCTGCCCGCCGACCTGACCGGCGCCTGCCTGCGGGGGACCGACCTGTCCGGCGCGGACCTCAATCGGGCGATCATGATCGGCGCGGACCTTTCCCGGGCGGTGATGTTCGGAACCAGCGTGCGCCAGGCCGTCCTGACCGGCGCGATCACAAGCGGGGTGCGCGGCCTCGAGACGATGGATGCGGTCGCATGACCTTTGTTCGAAGGGCTCTTTCCCAGGGCGACTTGGATATGTTCGTCGCGGCGCATGAGCGCCTGGTCGAGGGTCGTCCCGGCGGCCGCCGGCTGATGCTCAAATTCGTTGATCTCAACGGGCTGGACCTCTCGGGCCGCAATCTGTCCGAGGCAGACTTCACCGGCTGCGCCCTGGAAAACGCCAAACTCGTCGGGGCCCGGATGAACGGCGCTGTGCTGTTCTGCGCTGATCTCAGGGGCGCGGACTTCACCGGCGCCCAGCTGGTCCGGGCGGACCTTCGCGGCGCCTGCCTCCGCGGCGCCAGCCTGATGAACGCCGATCTCACCCGCGCCGACTTCCGTGAAGGCGTCATCGCCGTGCCCCATGCCACCAAGGGGCTGGCGGCGATCAGGCATGAGACCCGGCAAGGCATCGCCGATGGCGCGACCTTCGCCGGCGCCACCCTCGACGGCGGCCATCTGGATGGCATCACCGCCATGAAGGCAGACTTCACCGACTGCTCCATGCGCGGCGCCATGCTGACCAAGGCCAATCTCAAGGAAGCCAATCTGACCGGCGCCATGCTGGAGGACGCGTCCGTCGACGGCTGCAATCTGGAAGGCGCGCGGCTCATGGGGGCGATCCTGACCGGGGTGGCCGTCGAGCGCGCCGACACCAGCCGCGCCGACATGACCGGCGCCCTGCGCAGTCCGAGCTCCGACGCCCGGTCTCGCGCCGACGGGCTGGCGGAGCGCGCGCTGGACGCCAATGCCTGGGCCGAAAGCGGCGGCGTCTTCGGCCAGCCGGCGATGTTCGACGGCGAGGATCTTCGTCCTCTAGGGGATCGCCTGAAGGGTCTGAAGCTGCCCGGGCTCAGCGCCAGACAGGCCTGTCTCGCCGGCATGGACCTCAGGGGCGTCGGCCTTCAGGGCGCGGGCCTTGAAGGGTCGGACCTGCGCGGCTGCGATCTGCGCGGGGCGGACCTCCGGGGCGCGCGCCTGAACGGCGTCCTGCTGAACAAGGCCGACCTCCGCGGCGCCAATCTGGGGCCCCTGGCGCTCGGCAAGGATCGCTCGATGCCGGTCATTCTGGTCGAGGCCAGCCTGCGCTTCGCCCGTCTCGAGGGCGCGGTGCTGGATGGCGTCCGGGTGGACGGGGCCGATTTTTCCGGCGCCCGGATCGACCCCGGTGCCCTGAGCGAGGAGCAGCGCCGCGCCATCGAAGCCCAGGCCGACATCGCCGCCTGATCCCGCGCACGAAAAAGGGGCGACGCGAACGCCGCCCCTCCTGGTTGTTCGCCTGCACTCGCCTCGCGGTGGCTCGCTGCTTGAGGCGGGCTATGTGAGGTCTCAGGCCGCCTTGGACTTCTTGCCCTCGATCAGCCGCTGAGCGGTGTTGATCTCGATCCGGCGCGGCTTCAGCGCCTCGGGCAGTTCGCGGACCAGGTCGACCGACAGCAGGCCATCGGCCAGATCGGCGCTCTTGACCACGACATAGTCAGCCAGCTGGAACCGGCGCTCGAAGTCGCGCTCGGCCAGGCCGCGATGCAGATAGGTCCGCTCGGCGCCCGCATCGTCATTGGCCGTCTTGCGACCGGTGACGGTGAGCAGGTTCTCCTTGACCTCGAGGGTCAGTTCGTCGGGCTTGAAGCCGGCGACCGCGATCTCGATCCGGTAGGCGTTCTCGCCCGTGGTCTCGATATTATAGGGCGGCCAGCCGCTTTCCTGACTGGTGCGCGCGGCGCTTTCCAGCAGTCCGGCGAGACGGTCGAAGCCGACGGCGGAGCGGTACAGCGGGGTGAAATCATAGGTACGCATGGGTCATCCTCCTGAGGATCAGCAAGGTTGAACCGGTCCCGCGGTTTGGTGCCCGGACCGGCGGTGGGAGTTCAGCCCGGTCGACCCGATGATCGGCCCCGTCCGGTCTGGAGGCCCCGAAATCGGCGGCCTCGGAGCCGATGTGGGAAGTGCTGCGAAACCGTCAAGGGGCGCCACGTCCGCGCCAATCTGTCGCCTGTCGGTCGTCATGGCTTGCTCCCCGCCCCGGAGGCCTTAGGGTTCGCCGGAAACTCGCCCGGGAGACCTTAAAATGCGCCTGCTCGCCCTTGTCATGACGACCGCACTGGCCTTGCCGGCCCTGGCCGCGGCCCAGAACCTGCCCGCCATGCCGACGCTGGATGAATCCCCGGCGGAGCGCACGGTCCGCCGGGCCGCCATGACCCCGCCCGTGTTGCAGGAGGACACGGCGCTGCAGGCGGCCATTGGCTCCGCCGCCCGTCCCGCCGCCGATGTGGCCCGCGACGTCTACCGCCGCCCGTTCGAAAGCCTGACCTTCTGGGGCCTGACCCCGGGATCGACGGTCGTGGAGATCCAGCCCGGTCGCGCCGGCTGGTGGACCGCCATCCTGCAGCCCTATGCCGAGGCCACCGGCGGAACCTATGTCGCGGTCAACCAGCCGCTGGAGAGCATGGGCGTCGAGGACGGGAGCGCCGACATGGTCCTGGTCGCCCGTGCCTTCCACAACTGGCATCGCGCCGGCCGGACTGACGCCTTCCTGGCCGCCTTCTTCAAGGCGCTGAAACCCGGTGGCGTTCTGGCGATCGAACAGCACCGCAGCGAGGACGGCCTGAACCCCGACGTCACCGCCCCGACGGGCTATATGCCGGAAAGCCATATCATCCGCGTCGCACAGGCCGCCGGCTTCGTGCTTGAGGCCCGCAGCGAGCTGAACGCCAACCCCAGGGATGATCGTGACCATCCTTACGGCGTCTGGACCCTGCCGCCGGTCCGGACCAGCGCCCCGCGCGCCAACAATGCCACCGACCGGCCCACCCCCCTGACCGAGGCTGAACGCGCCGAGTATGATGCGATCGGTGAAAGCGACCGCATGACGCTGCGTTTCCGCAAGCCGGGATGACGTCCGCTCCTGCCAGCAACGGTTTTGACCGGGCTTGTGAACAGGGTTAAGCCCAGCCCTCGGGCGGCTGGTCTGAAACGTGCAGCATCGGCCTCCAGAGGAACTGGATGAGCAATTTGAGACACGAAAAGCGACTGCCGTTGTCGCGCCGGGGCGTATTGGCCGGCGCTGCGGCACTGACGCTGACGGGTCTCGCCGCCTGTGGCCGCCAGGAAAAGACCGCCGAGCCGCCCCCGACTCCGGACGGCCCTCCCCAGGGCTCGCTGGAATGGGCGGTCACCGGTCCCTGGCGCGCACAGGACAAGGTTCGCGACGCAGCCCGGCATCCGATGGAGACGCTGCGCTTCTTTGGTCTCCAGCCGCGCATGACGGTGGTCGAGTTCTGGCCGGGCAGCGGCTGGTGGACGGAAATCCTCGCGCCCTATCTGGCCGAGGGCTCGGGCAAATACGTCGCCGCGGGCTTCCAGACCGGCCCGGGGGCCGATCCGTCCCAGGTGGCGCTGATGGCGGCCTTCCAGCAGCGGTTCACCAACGATCGCCGGCTGTACGGAGAGATCGAACTTTCCGCCTTCGGCCCGACGTCAGGTCCGGTCACTGTGGCGGGCACGGCCGACATGGTCCTGTTCATGCGCAACATTCATGCGTGGATGGCGGCCGGAATCGCCGAGAAGGCCTTCGCCGACGCCTATGCCGCCCTGCGTCCCGGCGGGGTGCTGGGCATCGAGCAACATCGTCTGGGTCCGGAAGAGGATCAGGACCCCGCCGCGGCGAACGGATACGTTCAGGAGGCATTTGTGAAACAGCTGGCGGCGGAAGCGGGCTTCGCCTTTGTCGCCGCCTCGGAAATCAACGCGAATGAAAGGGATACCAAGGATCATCCGTTCGGCGTCGAGACCCTCCCGCCCATGGGACTGACCGCGCCGCGCGGTTCGCCGCCGAATCCGAACTTTGATCGGTCGAAGTATGACGCGATCGGAGAGAGTGACCGCATGACCTTGAGATTCAGGAAGCCAGAGTGAACCGAGCCGCCGCCTATGCCGCCAATGCGCCCTTGATGGGGGTCCCGGGTGCGTCCGCGCCTCCGGGCGGCGTGGGCGAATGGTTCCGCGGCGCCGGCGGCCTGCGCCTGCGGGCCGCCTTCTGGACGCCCTCGACCCTGGTGGCGAAGAAGCCGCGCGGCACCGTGATCGTCAGCCCCGGCCGCACCGAGCCGATCGAGAAATATTTCGAGGTCATCGGCAATTTCCTCGCCCGCGGCTGGTGTGTGCTGGCCCACGACTGGCGGGGACAGGGCCTGTCGGCCCGCCTGCTGCCGGATCGCCTGAAAGGCCATGCCCGGGCGGTCGAGGAGTTCCTCGACGACTACGCCCGCCTGCTCGACGCCTGGGAGGGCCGCGCGCCCAAGCCCTGGGTCATGGTCGGTCACTCCATGGGCGGCACGCTGAACCTGATGACCCTGCAGGGCGGCGAGAGCCGGGTCGCCGGCGCCATCCTGTCCAGCCCCATGCTGCGCATCAAGACCGGCAAACGGTCGATGTGGTCCGTCAAACTGGCTGTCCGCTGGAACCTGCGCCACGGCAAGGCCGGCGACTATGTGCTCGACGACGCCGACGATCCGTTCGACCACACCTTCGAGAAGGACGCCCTGACCTCGGACGAGAGCCGCTATGAACAGTGGCGGCAGCAGCTCTACGCCTGCCCGCACCTGGCGGTCGGCGGCCCGACCTGGGGCTGGCTGGCCTTTGCCCTGGACGCCGGCGAACGCTCGCTGAAGCCCAAGGCGCTCAAGGCGGTGCGCATCCCCGTCGCCATCGTTCAGGCAGCGGAGGACGACCGCGTCTGGAAACAGACAAACAAATGGGCCGCCAAACGGCTCGGTCGCGGCCGCTATGTCGAGATTCCGGGGGCCAAACACGAGATCATCATGGAGGCCGACGACATGCGCGCGGTCTTCCTCGACGAGTTTGACGCCATGGGCGCCTATATCTCTCCGGTCGAGGACCTGTCGCCGATGGTGGTCCCCGCTACGCCCGAACCCGCCAACGAGTCCGAGCCCAACGAGGCAGCCTGAACCGGGCGGGATCTAGAGGGCCGCTCTTCGCAATGTGATCAGCGCCTGCTCACGGATGCCCGCATCGCCCACGGCGAGGATCTGCCCGTTCCCGTCCGGCGTCTCGCCGCGCCAGTTGGTGACCTCACCGCCGGCCGCTTCAATGACGGGGACGAGGGCCGACCAGTCCCAGACCTTCAGTCCGCTCTCGGCCACCAGATCGATCCGGCCCGCGGCCAGCATGGCGTAGGCATAGGCGTCGCAGCCCATACGGGCGAGGCGGGCGGCGGCGCGCACCTGGGTCCAGGCCCCGAGCTCCGCGCCCGTGAACAGGTCCGCGTCGGTGGTGGCGATGACGGCGTCGGTCAGACGGGGGCAGGGCCGTACGGCCAGCGGCGCTTCCCTCCCGCCCTTGAGCAGGCGCGCGCCCGACGGGCCGCCGAGGAAGATCTCGTCGAGATAGGGCTGGCCGATGATGCCGACGGTCGGCCGGCCTTCGGCGCGCAGGGCGATCAGATTGGTCCAGAGCGGCAGGCCGGCGATGAAGGCGCGTGTGCCGTCGATGGGGTCGAGAATCCAGACATGGTCGGCGTCCGGCCGGTCCTCGCCATACTCCTCGCCGATGACCCCATGATCGGGATAGCGGGCCGCGATCAGGCTGCGGATCGCCGCCTCGGCCTCGCGGTCGGCCTGGGTGACCGGATCGAAGGCGCCGGGGCCGCCCTTGTCCGCCTCCTCATACGCGCCGCGGAAATAGGGCAGGGAGACGCGGGCGGCCTCGCGGGCCAGATCGACGGCGAACAGTTCATACTCGGTCATGGGAGGGGCGAGTGGCGAGGGGCGAGGGGCGAGTCAAGCGATCGGTGCAACAATCGCCAGACTCCTCGACCCTCATCCCTCGACCCTCATCCCTCTCACGCCGCGTCGCCCTCGGCGTGCAGCGACTTGGCCAGGTCCAGCAGGCGGCGGCGCGGACGCTCGCCCAGCTGGTAATAGGCCTGGATCAGGTCGAGCGTTTCCTTGCGGGAAAACATCTCGCCGCCCTGGTTGGCCGCCTCCTTGCGTTCGATGGCCTCTTCCAGACCGTCGTAGAAATAGCTGACGGGCGACTCCAGCGCCTCGGACAGCTGCCACAGACGCGCGGCCGAGATGCGATTGGCGCCGCACTCGTATTTCTGGATCTGCTGGAAGCGGATCCCGACCTGGGTGGCCAGCTGCTGTTGTGTCAGGCCCAGAAGACGCCGGCGACGGCGCAGGCGGCGGCCCAGGTGAAGGTCAATATCGGTGGCCATGGCCCCATTTCCCCTTGTTGGCGGGCTGTCCCGAAGCGGGACGGCTCGCCCTTCAAGTGGCAAGCACCATGCCGCGCTCCCGTGACGGGGGATTGTCGATGAGCAGTGTTTTGCGACGGGATTCGCAACCGTTGCCGCACCAGCGCATTACCGCGACAGAGCGATCGCGCTTGGGAATGTCAGGAGACACACTATGGGCTTGGGAATCATCGGCTGGATCATCATCGGCATCATCGCCGGCTGGCTCGCTGAAAAAGTCATGGGCCGCAGCCACGGTCTGGTGACGAACCTTATCGTCGGCGTCATCGGCGCCCTGCTCGGCGGCTGGATCGCCGGCCAGTTCCTCGGCATGGCCGTGGGCGGCTTCAACGTCATGACGCTGCTGGTCGCCTTCCTCGGCGCCTGCCTGCTGCTGTTCCTTCTGGGACTGGTGAAGCGTCGCGCTTAAGCGATCCATCGCCTGCAACGACGAAGGGCGGCTCCTCACGGAGCCGCCCTTTTTCTTGTTCGCTACCCTGTAATCAGGCGCCCGGGGCGTCTGGCTCAGCCGTCTGGCCTTCGCCGGGAGCCGGTGCCCCCGAGTCATCGGCCGGCGGCATGCCGGCTTCTGCCGGCGGCATCGGGGCAGCGGCCGGTTCAGCTACGTCAGCCGCCGAGTCCGTGATCGACGGGGCGGCGGCGAACTGGGCGCTGGTCCAGCCGACGGCGACGCCTTCGCCGTCCTGACGCACACCGCCGGAGACCGGCACGCCGCGCAGCTGACCATCAGCCCCTCGCACGGTCAGTTCCTGGCCGGCTTCAGTGTTGCGGGCGCCTTCCAGCTGACCCAGTACGGTCCCGTCCGAACCCTTGACGTCGGAGCCGGGCTGAAGGGTCAGGGTCGGCTGCTCAGCCGCGGGCTGGGCCGGCGCAGCGGCCGGAGCCGGGGCGGGTTCCTGGGTCTGCGCGGCCGTGCTGTCCTGTGCGAACGCGGGAGCGGTCATGAGGAGCAGGCCGGCGACGCCAGTGAGGAGCGCGGTCTTTCGCATGATGTCTGCCTTGTCTACGCGAGCAAAAAGGGCTCGCACCGACCAGACAAACACACGCTGTGACCGTTTGTTTCGACCGCCCCGAAATGACCTTGGGTCTGCCCGGATTGGCCGATTCAGGCGCGACCCGCGCCGCTTTTACTCTTCGCGGACGCGCTTCTTGCGGAACGAGGGGTTCAGCACGGCCTTGCGCAGGCGGATCGACTTGGGCGTGACCTCGACCAGTTCGTCTTCCTCGATATAGGCGATGGCCTGCTCCAGCGACGGACGGCGCGGCGGGGTCAGGCGCACGGCTTCATCCTTGCCGGCGGCGCGGATGTTGTTCAGCTGCTTGGCCTTCATCGGGTTGACGTCGAGGTCGTCCCAACGGGCGTTCTCGCCGATGATCATGCCCTGGTAGGTTTTCTCGCCGCCGCCGACGAACATGATGCCGCGGTCCTCGAGGTTCCACAGGGCGAAGGCGGCGGTCTCGCCGTCGCCGTTCGAGACCAGCACGCCCTTCAGACGGCCCTCGATGGCGCCCTTGTGCGGCTCATAGTGGCTGAACACGCGGTTCAGCACGCCCGAACCGCGCGTGTCGGTCAGGAACTCGCCCTGGTAGCCGATCAGCGAGCGCGACGGCGACTTCAGCGTCAGGCGGGTCTTGCCGGCGCCCGACGGGCCCATGTCCTTCAGTTCGGCCTTGCGGGCCGACAGCTTCTCGATGACCACGCCGGTGTATTCGTCGTCGACGTCGATGACGACGTCCTCGATCGGCTCCAGGCGCTCGCCGTTCTCGCCGGTCTGATAGACCACGCGCGGACGCGAGATCGACAGTTCGAAGCCTTCGCGGCGCATGTTCTCGATCAGCACGCCCAGCTGCAGTTCGCCGCGGCCGGCGACCTCGAAGGCGTCCTTGCCGCCGGTCTCGGTGACGCGGATGGCGACGTTGGCCTCGGCTTCCTTCAGCAGGCGGTCGCGGATGACGCGCGACTGGACCTTGTCGCCTTCGCGGCCGGCCAGCGGGCTGTCGTTGACCGAGACGGTCATGGAGATGGTCGGCGGATCGATCGGCTGGGCGGGCAGGGCCTCGGTGACTTCCAGCGCGCAGAGGGTGTCGGCCACCGTGGCCTTGGACATGCCCGCGATGGCGACGATGTCGCCGGCCTCGGCGCTGTCGACCGGCTGGCGCTTCAGGCCGCGGAAGGCCAGCACCTTGGTGATGCGGCCCTG
>DDSO01000156.1:0-596 GCA_002343425.1 Brevundimonas sp. UBA2388 | reverse complement strand
GGCCTTGCCGCTCTCGATGCGGCCGGTCAGCAGGCGGCCGAGGAAGGGATCGCTCTCGATCAGCACGTTCAGGATCTGGAACGGCTTTTCCGCCGCCTCGACCTGCTTCGGCGCGGGCACATGGTCGACGATCAGATCGAACAGCGGGCCGAGGTTGTCGCTCGGCTGGTTCAGGTCCAGCGTCGCCCAGCCGGCGCGGCCCGAGGCGTAGATGTGCGGGAAGTCCAGCTGCTCGTCCGTCGCGCCGATGGCGGCGAACAGGTCGAAGGCGGCGTTGTGGACCTTGTCGGGATCGGCGTGGGCGCGGTCGACCTTGTTGATGCACAGGATCGGACGCAGGCCCATCTTCAGCGCCTTGGTCAGCACGAATTTGGTCTGGGGCATGACGCCCTCTTCGGCGTCGACCAGCAGGACGCAGCCGTCCACCATGCCGAGGATGCGCTCGACCTCGCCGCCGAAGTCGGCNNAGCACGGCCAGCGAACGTTCGACTTCGATGGTGAAGTCAACGTGGCCGGGGGTGTCGATGATATTGATCCGGGTCTCGCCGGCCTTGCCGTTCCACAGCACGGACGTGCATTTGGCCAGGATGGTGATG
>DDSO01000101.1 GCA_002343425.1 Brevundimonas sp. UBA2388 | reverse complement strand
TTGGTGACGTCGTTGGCGCCGATGACGAAGGCCACATCGCAGGAGCTGAACTCGCTGTTGATGTCCTCCAGCTCGAACACCTCGTCATAGGGGACATTGGCCTCGGCCAGCAGGACGTTCATGTGGCCGGGCATGCGGCCGGCGACGGGGTGGATGGCGTATTTCACCTCGACCCCCTCCTCCTTCAGCTTGTCGGCCATTTCGCGCAGGGCGTGCTGGGCCTGGGCCACCGCCATGCCGTAGCCGGGGACGATGATGACCTTGGAGGCGTTCTTCATGATGAAGGCCGCGTCGTCCGCGCTGCCCTGTTTGACCGGCCGCGTCTCGACCCGGGCCTCGCCCGCCGGGCCGCTGTCGCCGCCGAAGCCGCCCAGGATGACGCTGAAGAAGCTGCGGTTCATGCCCTTGCACATGATGTAGCTCAGGATCGCGCCGGAGCTGCCCACAAGCGCCCCGGTGATGATCAGGGCGATGTTCTCGAGCGTGAAGCCCAGCGCCGCCGCGGCCCAGCCGGAGTAGGAGTTGAGCATCGACACCACCACCGGCATGTCCGCCCCGCCGATGGGGATGATCAGGGTCGCGCCGAGGATCAGGGCGATGACGAAGATGCCCCAGAAGGCCCAGACCGCCGTCCCGCCCGTGCCGATCATGATGCCGATCAGGAAGACCAGACCACAGGCCAGGGCGATGTTGATCAGGTGCCGCGCCGGCAGGATGATCGGGGCCCCGCTCATGTTTCCGTTCAGCTTGGCGAAGGCGATGACCGAGCCGGTGAAGGTCACCGCGCCGATGGCCACGCCGAGCGCCAGTTCGATGATCGACAGGGTCTTGATGCCCCCGTCCGCCGTGGCGATGCCGAAGCTTTCGGGCGCATAGACGGCCCCGATGGCCACCAGACAGGCGGCCATACCGACCAGCGAATGGAAGGCCGCGACCAGTTGGGGCATCTGGGTCATCTGCACGCGACCCGCGATCAGGGCCCCGGCCCCGCCGCCGACCACCACCCCGCCCGCGATCAGGCCGAGCGTCAGGGTATCCAGCGTTCCGGTGGTCCACAGGGTCGCCAGCGTCACGCCGACGGCGAGCGCCATGCCGATCATGCCGAAGGTGTTGCCCTGCCGGCTCGTCTCCGGGCTCGACAGGCCGCGCAGGCTGAGGATGAACAGGACGCCGGAGACCAGGTAGGCCAGGGCCGCGAAGGATGCGTTCATGCGGTCAGTCTTCCCTCAATCTGATCGGCCGGGCGGGGGGCAGGCGGTGCGCGCCAGCCGCCACAGGGCGGCCGCAATGAACAGCGGCCCGACGAAGATCATCGCCCAGTCCCACATGCTCATCGGCTTTTCCTGGGCCACGATGCGCAGCAGCACCGAGGCGAACAGCAGCACCACCCCGCAGTCGAGGAAGCGCAGCTTGCGGATGGCGTCCTTCTCGCGAAGCCAACTCCACAGCCACAGCCCCGCCCCGATCGCCGTAGCGACCCAGGACGCGCCGACCGCGAGTTGGAGCGGGTCGACCGTCACGCCTTGCTCGCCTCCGCCGCCTTGGGCTTTTCCTTCTTGCGGTACATGGCCAGCATGCGCCGGGTGACCATGAAGCCGCCGAAGATGTTGACGCTGGCCAGGGTCACGGCCGCAACGCCGGCTCCCTTGGCGATCCAGCCATTCGGCCCCGCGTCGCCGCTGAACGCCGCCGCCGCGATCAGCCCGCCGACCACGATCACCGAGGAGATGGCGTTGGTCACCGCCATCAGCGGCGTGTGCAGGGCGGGGGTCACCGACCAGACGACATAGTAGCCGACGAAGATCGCCAGCACGAAGATGGCCAGCCGGAAGATGGTGGGATCGACGTGTTCCATCAGGCGGCTCCCTTTACGCCACGCGACCGCAGCAGAATCCTGAGCAGCCACCCGATCAGGACCAGCGCCCCGGCGCTCTGCAGCAGTTGCATCGGCATCCGCCAATCCGGCCCGCCCGTCGCCGCCAGTCCCCACAGGACCAGCCAAATGACAGCGAGCAGCACGCCCAGCCCCATGGCCGCCGTGGCGAAGCCATGGATGAAGCCCGTCGGACCCTTTGAAGCGGTCATCCCTTCACTCCCTCATGCACCACGGCCCCGCCGTGCGTGACCGCCGACGCCTTGAGGATCTCGTCCTCGAGATCCAGCGCCAGCGCCCCGTCCTTGATCATCAGACCGACGAAGGCGACCAGGTTCTTGGCGTAGAGCGATGAGGCGTCCGCAGCGATCCGGCCCGGCAGGTTGGTATGGCCGACGATCTGGACGCCGTTCGCCGTGGTCACCACCTCGCCGACCTTGGCCCCCTCGACGTTGCCGCCCGCCTCTACCGCCAGATCGATCAGCACCGAGCCCGGCTTCATGGTCGCCACCTGGGCCGCGCTGACCAGCACGGGCGCGGCGCGGCCGGGGATCAGGGCGGTGGTGATGACGATGTCCTGCTTCCTGATGTGCTCGCCGGTCAGGGCCGCCTGCTTGGCCTGGTACTCGGCGCTCATCGGCTTGGCGTAGCCGCCGGCCGTCTGGGCGTTCCTGAACTCCTCGTCCTCGACGGCGAGGAATTTGGCGCCCAACGATTCCACCTGCTCCTTGGTCGCCGGCCGGACGTCGGTGGCCGTGACGACCGCCCCCAGCCGCCGCGCCGTGGCGATGGCCTGCAAGCCCGCCACCCCCACGCCCATGATGAAGACCTTGGCCGGGGCGACCGTGCCCGCCGCCGTCATCATCATCGGAAAGCCCTTGCCGTAGGCCCAGGCGGCCTCGATCACCGCGCGATAGCCGGCGAGGTTGGCCTGGGACGACAGGGCGTCCATCACCTGCGCCCGCGAAATCCGGGGCACGAACTCCATGGCGAAGGCTGTGGCGTTGGCCCCGGCCAGGGCCGTCACCGTCTCCTTGTCGCGATACGCATCGAGCAGGGCCACGACGATCGCGCCGGACTTCAACGCACTGGTCTCCTGCGCCGTCGGCCCGCGCACCTTCAGCACGATATCGGCGCCCGACAGCACCGCCTTGGTGTCCTTGGCCACGGTCGCGCCGGCGGCGGCATAGTCCGCGTCCGGAATGGATGAGCCCGTCCCCGTCCCGGCCTCGACCGTCACGGTCGCGCCCATGGCGACGAATTTCTTCACCGTTTCCGGCGTGACGGCGCAGCGCGTTTCGCCGTCTCGGCGTTCGCGGGTCACAGCGATGGCGACAGCCAAGCGAATCCCTCCGTCATCTCTCGACGGAGCGACGTTAGGCTTATCCGGGAGGCCGCGTCAAAGAGGCCTGGTTGCTAGTGCTTTTTGGGGGACTTCAGCATGAAGAAGCCGGCCACCGACAGCACCACCCCTGTGATGAAGGCGGTCATCAGGCTGCCTCCGGGCTGGAACCAGAGGGTCAGGACGACCAGCAGGACGGCGATCGCCAGCGAGCCCCATTTGGTCATGCCCATGAAGGCGTCGAACGTCGATTCCTGCTCGCTGATCTCCTGCGAACCGCGGACGTAGGAGTCGGAAGCGTGGTGCGGGTCGGCCATGATCGGGTCCGGGAATCTGGAACGGCAGTTGCGGTCCTTATAGCGAGCCCTGCGTCCCGCTCAAGTCGTCCGGGTCAAATCGCCGTCACTCCAGGGCGGCCAGGACGTCGCGGGTGAAGGCGATGAAATCGAACCGTTTCCCGGTGGGGTCCTCGCCCCGGCGCACGATGACGATGTTCCGGCTCGGCACGATGATCACATACTGACCGCGGTTGCCGTTGGCGGAGATCGCGTCGGCCGGAATGCCTTCCGACTTGTTGAACAGCCAGAAGGTGGCGCCATAGCCCTGCTCGCCGGTCGGCTGCGGGCCGGACGGGGTCGAGACGTAGTCGCGCCATCCCTCGGGCAGGATGCGCTCACCACCGACCACGCCGTCATTCAGATACAGCCTTCCGAACCGGGCCAGATCCCGCGCCGTCGTCCAGACCTGGCTGGACAGCATGTAGTTGCCGCGCCAGTCGGTCTCGGCCCAGGTGTCGTACATGCCCAGCCGCCGGAACAGGTCGGCGGGCGGATGCCGCTGGAACGTCGGCGCGATCGCCATCACCGCCAGCAGGGTGTCGTTGTTGGCGTAGCGGTAGCGCGTCCCCGGCGGCGCGATCAGCGGCCAGGTCGTGGCCTGCTCGTCGATCCCGACCCCGCCGAAATACAGGGCGTCAGTGCGGTTGCCTGCCGTGTCGCTGGTCAGGCCCGAGGCCATCCGCATCAACTGGTCAAGAGTGATCCGTCGCCGCGGATCGCCGGGACGGCTCCAGTCGGCGATGGCCGCGGAGGCGTTCACTTCGGCCTCGCCGCGATGCACTGCAGCGCCGATAATCGTCCCGGCCAGACTCTTGCCGACCGACCAGGTCCGCTGCGGCGTGTTCCGGTCGAAGCCCGTGGCGTATTCCTCGGCCACGACACGTTCATCTTGCAGCACGAGGACGGCGGTGGTGTTGACGCCTTCGCCGTAGCCGCCCTCGAAGGCCTGTTCGACAGCCTCATTCAGCAGGGCGACATTGCCCTGCGGCTCTCCCGCCGGGAGGTCGTCCATTTCGGGCAAAGGAGCGCCAACGCGGACGCCGATCGTCGGCGAGTCCCACCCCACCGGCATGATCACACAGCCATTCCCGTTGAACTGGGCCACCCGCGGCGGCATGGCCTCGTCCCAGGCCACCGACACCCGGTTGCGGTCGATCTCGACGGCCATCTCGCGGACCAGCCCGTCCAGTTCCGGATAGATGCCGGCCAGTTCATTGGCTTCCACGCTCTCCAGCGTGCGCGTCCCGCCCGCCGCCTCCGCCGTCCTCAGGGCGCTGCAGACCGTCAGGGCCTTGTAGCCGGCCGCCATGGCTCTCACGGATGGAGACGGCCCGGCCAGAGGTGTCTGGGCGTGAGCGGTCAGCGGAAGGACCGACAGGGCCGCGGCGAGGATCAGGGTGCGCATGGCGGGACGCTCGCGCGTACACACCTGCACGTCAACGCCGCGCGTCAGACCAGCGCTTCGAACCGGTCGATCAGCCCTTCCAGCCGCTTCGTCCCGATCGTCCAGAAGGCCGGATCACGCGGGTTCAGCCCGAACGGCGCCAAGGCCTCGACGTAGCCCTTCGATCCGCCGCCCGCGAGCAGCTCCCGATAAAGCGGCGTGAACCCCGCCGGATCCTTGGCCCGGGTCTCCATCAGCGCGGCCACCAGCAGGTCGCCGAACGCATAGGCGTACACATAGAAGGGCGAGTGCACGAAATGGCTGACGTAGCTCCACCAGTGCTCATAACCGGGGTTGAGGGTGATCGCCGGCCCAAGCGCCGCTCCCATCTCCTCCAGGAACAGCTCCCCGATCCGCTCGACCGGGACCTCGCCCTTCGCCCGCTCGTCGTGGAACCGGGTCTCGAACCGGTGGAAGGAAATCTGGCGCACGACGGTGTTCAGTCCGTCCTCGATCCGTCCGGCCAGCAGCCCGCGCTGTTCAGCCTTCGGCGCCGTGGCCAACAGCCGGTCGAAGGTCAGCCCCTCGGCAAAGATCGAGGCCGTCTCGGCGAGCGTCAGCGGCGTATCGGCCAGCAAACTCCCCTGCCCCGCCGCCAGAGTCTGGTGCACCCCATGCCCCAGCTCATGCGCCAGCGTCAGCACATCGCGCCGCTCGCCCATCCAGTTCAGGAAGACATAGGGATGGCGGTCCGAGGTCACCGGGTGGGCATAGGCGCCCGACTGTTTCCCCGGTCGCGCCTTGCCGTCGATCCACGGCTTGTCGAAGAACCCGCCGGCCCGGTCCGCGAACTCCGGCCCCAGATCGGCGAAACTCTCCAGCACCAGCTGCTTCCCCGCCGCCCAGTCATAGCCGCGCGGGGCCGTCGTCTCGATCGGGGCATTGCGGTCCCACTGGTCCAGCTTCGCCTTGCCCATCGCCCTGGCCTTGAGCGCGTAATAGCGGTGCGACAGACGGGGATAGGCAGCGGCCACCGCCTCGGCCATGGCGTCGACCGACTCGCCATCCACCTCATTGGACAGGTGGCGCGCATCCGCCGGACGCTTGAAGCCCCGCCATTTGTCTTCCAGCGCCTTGTCGGCGGCGACGGTGTTCAGCACCAGCGCCATGGTCTGGGTCCGCGCCGCCAGCGCCGCGTCCAGCCCCTCCGCCGCCGCTTTGCGCCGCGCGCCCTTGGGGTCGGACAGCTGGTTCAGCGCCTGGGACAGGGTCAGCTCGTCCTTGCCGGCCTTCACCTTCATCGCCGCCAGGGTCTCGTCGAACAGGCGCGGCCACTGGGCGCTGATCGGGCCGCGCTCGGCCAGGAAGGTCTCCAGTTCGTTGGACAGCTCATGCGGCTTCATCGCCCGCACCCGCCGCAGCCAGGGCCGCCAGCGCGCCGCGGCCGGATACGCCGACAGCGCCGCCTCGATCTCGGCCTCCTCGAGTTGGTTGACCTCCAGCGTGACCCACACCGTCGGGGTGGCGATGGCCGTCAGCTTCTCGCGCACCGTCGCCTCGAACCCCTGGGCCGCGGCGTCATTGCGGTCCGTCGAGGCGGCCAGGAAGGAATAGGCCCCCAGCGCCCCGAGGATGTCGGACGCCTGTTCGTACAGGGACACCGCCCGGTCCAGCCGCTCGCCCAGGGTCGCAGGCTGGCCGCGCGCCGCCACCAGCCGACCCTGCAGGGCGTTCAGTTCGTCGACCATGCCGCGGGTGCGGGTCAGGTCAGCCTCGATACGGGCGTCCTCGCGCGAGGCGTACAGGTCGGACAGGTCCCAGACGGGGGCGTCGAGCGGATCGGCCGGGGTCTTGAAGGGTGCGTTCATACCCCCCGTTGTGGGGATGCCGGCGGCCCGGCGCAACGTCCGAAACCCGCGAGACGCCGCAGGCCCTTCGTCGCACCCTGGCGACCGAAGGAGATCTCCATGACCTACCGCATTGAAGCCCTGCCGCTGGCCCCGTTCGCCCCGTACTTTTCCATGTCCGACGCCGAGCTCGCAGCTGTCGGCGCCCGGCGCTGGGTCGCCGACGCGCCGGGCCGCGCGCCCTGCCGCGTCAGTCTGCAGGACGCCGACGCCGGGGAGCGGCTGGTGCTGGTCAACCATGCCCATCTGACCGACGCCACTTCACCCTATCGCGCGGCGGGTCCGATCTTCGTGCGCGAAGCCGCCATGGAAGCCGGATCGGTCGAGGGCCCGGCGCCGGAGATGCTGGCCAAGCGGCCGCTGTCGCTGCGCGTCTACGACAGGCGCAACATGATGATCGAGGGCGAGGTCATCGACGGCCGGTCCCTCGACGACCGGCTGGCCGTCTGGTTCGACCATCCGGCCACAGACCAGGTCCACATCCATTTCGCTCCGCGCGGCTGCTATCTGGCGCGGGCGATCAGGACCTAGCCTTCGAACGCCGCGATCAGCGCCTTCAGGTCCGGCTCATCGACCCGTCGGACCGCCTCCTCCCGGCTGAC
The DNA here is from genome assembly GCA_002343425.1 of Brevundimonas sp. UBA2388. Lineage (GTDB taxonomy): Bacteria > Pseudomonadota > Alphaproteobacteria > Caulobacterales > Caulobacteraceae > Brevundimonas. The sequence continues at coordinate 5,608 of DDSO01000101.1, read as the reverse complement.
CCAGACCCGCTCGCGCTCGGCCTGTTCATGCCAGGTGTCATGCTCGACCTGGACCTCCAGCGCGTGGACAGCGACCACGCACCAGCGCGGCGCGCGGCGCTTCAGCACCTTCAGATAGCGGAAGGTTCCCAGAGGGGTTCCCCCGATCAAGCCCTCGATCCCCGCCTCCTCCAGCGCTTCCTGGGCCGCCGCCTGGGCGTCGGTCAGGCCGGGCATCCGCCCGCCCTTGGGCGTGACCCAGCGACGGGTTTCGCGCGAGGTGACGAGCAGGATCTCGATCCCGTCCGCGCCCCTGCGCCATGGCAGGGCAGCGACCTGGCGCCTTTCGGTCGCCTGTGTGCGAGGGTGATGATCAACCATCAGGCAGGACGAGGCCCGACCGCCGGGCCGTCATCCATTCCGTACGACAGTGACCGCTGACAGCCGGGCATCCACGAATCTCCGGGACATCGGCGATGCCCGCAGTCGTTGACTCCCCCGTCCCGGGACGTGCGTCAACCCGTCAGAACCCTGACGATCAATCGTCCCGCTTGGCGGCCGCATCCGCGACGGCGGTGCAGTCGAACCGCAGGCAATATTTCTCCATCAGATCGGTGACCCTCGGGATCAGAAGCCGCATCATCACCTCCTGGAGTTCCGCGTTCAGATCGACCTGATTGCGGACCACCGACCGCCCGATCGGGGAGTCGTAGAAGGCGATGGCCGCCTCCAGCTCCTGAACCGTGAAGCTGTCGGCCACGTCGTCCCGCAACTCAACGATCGTCTGGGCCATCACGTCCGCGAACATGTCGGTCATGGAGTCGACCAGCCAGGCGCGCTGTTCGGGCGGGAGCTCGGCGTCGCCATAGCCGTCCTCGATCTGGCGCCGCATCTGTTTCACCAGGTCGCCGCCCTGGGTCAGCTCGAGATACTGCGCCGCGAGATCGAGGTGGTTCCGGCGGGCGGCGTCCGGCGCCGTCTGGGCCAGAACAGGCCCGGCGCACACCGCCAGAACGACGGCCAGAATGGCGATGATACGCATGACGCTCCCCCAAGGAACCGTCACATTCACCTCCGTCGCGGTAACGCGCAAACGAAAAGGGCGACGACCCTGCGGTCGCCGCCCTCTTCGTTCAGTCTGTCAGGCCGATCAGGCGTTCAGCGACGCCGGATCGATCTTGAAGCCCGGTCCCATGGTCGAGGACAGGGTGATGCGCTTGACGTAGGTGCCCTTGGCGCCGGCCGGACGGGCCTTTTGCAGGGCGTCCACATAGGCCTTCACGTTGGCTTCGAGGGCTTCCTGGGTGAAGGAGGCCTTGCCGATGCCGCCGTGCGCGATACCGGCCTTTTCGACGCGGAACTCGACGGCGCCGCCCTTGGCGTCCTTGACCGCTTGCGCGACGTTCGGAGTCACGGTGCCGACCTTGGGGTTGGGCATCAGGCCGCGCGGGCCCAGCACCTTACCCAGACGACCGACCAGGGCCATCATGTCCGGGGACGCGATGACGCGGTCGAAGTCCATGAAGCCGCCGTTGATCTTCTCGTACAGATCCTCGGCGCCCACGACGTCGGCGCCGGCCGCCAGGGCTTCAGCCGCCTTGGCGTCCTTGGCGAAGACGGCGACGCGAACGTCACGGCCCGTGCCCGACGGCAGGTTGACCACGCCGCGGACCTGCTGGTCGGCGTGACGCGGATCGACGCCCAGGTTGACGGCGATCTCGATGCTTTCGTCGAACTTGGCGTTGGCGTTGGCCTTCACCAGCTTCACGGCGGCTTCCAGGGCGTGGGCGACGGCGGTGTCGCCGGTCCAGGACTTGGTGCGCTTGGGTTGCTTAGCCATGCTCCTAGGCCTCCACGATCTGAAGACCCATCGAACGGGCAGAGCCCTCGATGATCTTGGCGGCTTGTTCGAGGTCGTTCGCGTTCAGGTCCTTCATCTTCTTCTCGGCGATCTCACGCAGCTGGCTGCGCTTGATCTTGCCGGCCACTTCGCGGCCCGTCATTTTCGAGCCCGAGGTGATGCCTGCGGCCTGTTTGATATAGTGGGTCGCGGGCGGGGTCTTGGTGACGAAGGTGAAGCTCTTGTCCTGGTAGACCGTGATCACGGTCGGCAGGGGCGTGCCTTTGACTTCCTTCTCGGTGCGGGCGTTGAACTCCTTGACGAAGCCCATGATGTTGACGCCGCGCTGACCGAGGGCGGGCCCGATCGGGGGTGAAGGCGTGGCGTTGCCGGCCGGCACCTGCAGTTTGATATAGCCCAGAATCTTCTTGGCCATTGGTCTCTCCTTACAATGGACCTGAACTCAATCAGGCCCGGTGAGCCGTGGTCGTGGCATGGCTGCCTCCCACGGATTTATGCGGGCGAACCCGCACCGCTCCTCAGAGCGAGGCGCGCGTGTAGCAGAAGCGAGGGACTGAAGCAACGCGTTCTCCCTCCCCTTCATGGGGAGGGACGGCGAGGCGCAGCCGAGCCCGGGTGGGGAATTGCTAAGCCGGGCGCCGGCGGTGAGGGACTGGCGTTCCCCACCCGGATCGCTGGCGCGATCTTCCCTCCCCACTTCGGGGGAGGGAGAACGGTCAGCCCGCGTTCTTCTCGACCTGATTGTATTCCAGATCCACCGGCGTCGGACGCCCGAAGATCGACACGGCCACGCGCAGGCGGGCATTGTCCTCGTCGACGCTTTCGACCTGGCCCTCGAAGCTGGCGAAAGGTCCGTCGATGACCTTGACGGTCTCGCCGATGTCGAAGCGGATGGTGGGCTTCGGACGTTCGACGCCCTCCTCCACCTGGCCGATGATGTTCTGGACCTCGCGCTCCGAGACCGGCAGCGGCTTGGTGCCGCCCGCGGCGCCCAGGAAGCCGGTGACCTTCGGCGTGTTCTTGACCAGGTGATAGGCGTCGTCGGTCATCTCCATCTTCACCAGCACATAGCCGGGGAAGAATTTGCGCTCGGAGTTCACTTTCCGGCCGCGCCGGATCTCGACCACGTCTTCGGTCGGCACCAGGATTTCAGAGAAACAGTCCTCGAGGCCCTGCTGGCGCGCCTGATCCGTCAGATGCTGGGCGACCTTCTTCTCGAAGTTCGAATAGGCGTGGACGATGTACCACTTGTGCCGGGGATTGGCGGCGGGCTTGGCGGGGGCTGCGTCGGTCATGGGTGTTTCCTACTGGCCGATCGCGAGGATGAAGCGCGAGGCCACAGACAGACCGGCGTCGACCACGAAGAAGAAGATCGCGGCGATCACGACCATGATCAGCACCATCACCGAGGTGATCCAGGTTTCCTTGCGGCTCGGCCACACGATCTTGCGCCCTTCAGCGCGGACCTGGCTGGCGAACTGCAGGATCGAGGTGCGCTTCTTCGGCGCGGTCGGCTCGGCCGCCACGGCATTGCCGGCGATCGCCGGCTGGACGGGCTGGGTGCGGCGCCCCGAGGGGCTCTTGGCCTTGGCCATGGTCTTCTGGTCTCGTTTCAACGGGCTGACGGTGCAGATAGGAACCCGCGCCGCCAGTGAAAAGTGGCAGGAGTGGAGGGACTCGAACCCACGACCCTCGGTTTTGGAGACCGATGCTCTACCAGCTGAGCTACACTCCTGTGTTCCGGACAAAACTATAACGCGCCGGAGGGTCTCCCCCCAGGCGCGTTCGGCTTCGCCAGACCGCGGCGTATGCCCGACCCCGCCGGGGTTTTCAAGCGTATCCTCCCCCGAACTTTGTTTCGGGGGAGGGGGACCGCGCGAAGCGTGGTGGAGGGGGCGGCCCTAATCCTCGTACTGTTCGGCGACGGCGCGGGCCTCGTCCTCGGCCTTGACCAGCTGTTTGAACAACAGCTTGTCGATGCGGCGGTCGTCCATGTCGATGATCTCGACCTCGAACCGGCCCAGCTGCAGGATTTCGCCCTCGTTCGGCACCCGCGACAGCTGGTGCAGGACCAGGCCGGCGATGGTGTGGAAGCCCTCGGCCTCGCCGAAATCCTCGCCCAGCGTATCGGCCAGCTCGTCGATGTCGGTCTGACCGTCGACCAGCCAGCTGCCGTCTTCGCGCTGGCGCACATTGACCTCGGCGTCGTCATGGCCCTCGTCGAAATCGCCGGCTATCATTTCCAGCAGGTCGGTGGCCGTCACCACGCCTTCAAAGGCCCCGTATTCGTCGACCAGGAAGGCCATGTGGACCTTCGACGCCTTCATGATTCCCAGCGCCTTCAGCACCGAGGTCGACTGCGGGATGAAGGCCGGCGTCTGCACCAGTCGCTCGACGTTGAACTCGCCATTGTCCAGAAGGCTGTCCAGAAGGTCCTTCTTGTGGATGACGCCCAGCGGATTATCGACGTCGTTCTCACGCGCCACCACGATGCGGGAATAGGGGCAGGTGCGAACCTCCTGCCGCAGCGTTTCCTCGCTGTCGTCCAGCGCGATCCAGAACACCTCGTGCCGCGGCGTCATGGCCACGCGGATGGGGCGGTCGCCGAGGCGGAGGATCTCCTCGATCATCTCCTGCTCTTCGGGCTCGATCAGACCCGAGGCCGTACCCTCGGCGATCATCGTCTCGACCTCTTCCTGGGTCACGTCCGAACCATCCCGGTCCTTGACGTTCATCAGCTTCAGAATGGCCGAGGTAGAGGCGGTCAGCACCACCACGAAAGGCTTCAGCACGATCGCCACGGTCGAGATCGGCGCAGCCATCTTGGACGCGATCGATTCGGGGAAGATCAGCGCCAGCCGCTTGGGCACCAGCTCGCCGACGATCACCGACACATAGGTGATGAAGACGATGACCAGAACGGTCGAGAAGATTTCCGTATAGGCGGCCAGCGCGGGGAAGGCGCCTTCCAGGATCAGGTTCAGTTCGCCGGCGATCGCGGCCTGGCCGTAGGCGCCCGCGGCGATGCCGATCAGGGTGATGCCGACCTGGACCGCCGACAGGAAATGCGTCGGGTCCTCAGCCAGTTTCAGCGCGGCCCGCGCGCCCCTGTCGCCGCGCTCGGCGCGCGCCTGCAGTTTGGATTTGCGGGACGAAACGACCGCCAACTCGGTCATGGCGAACAGGCCGTTGAGCACCACGAGGGCGAGAACGACGGCGATGGCGATGGCTAACATCTAGGGAGGTCGAGACCGGCGCGGCGCGACACTCGGCGTCCGCGTGCGGGATGATAGGAGGAAATCGCCCACGCCGCCACGGTTTCCTTCGGGTTCGAGATCGGTCCTGCTGGAAACGGTCCGGCAAGGCTCGGATTTCGGCCGACAAATCAGATCAGCGCGTGCGCCCGACCTCGACGCCGCCGTACGGGCCGTGCGAGCCATCGTCCGGCAGGGCCGCACAGGCCGACATGCCGATAAAGGTGCCGATGAACAGGCCGATCCGAAGCGCGCGCCGCATGGTTACTGAATCCCTAACGTCCACAGTGCGAACGTAGCGACCCCTTTGCGGTTGCATGCAAGCGGTTGCTCCAACGGAGCGGGGCGTTAACTGCGCTGCACCCCCATCTGGCGATCAGGGCCGCTCCCGCTTCGCCTCGCCTACCCTTCCCCCATTTCGGGGGACGGAAGCACACAGCAAAACGGCCCCCGGATCGCTCCGGGGGCCGTTCTGTGTTGTCTGGCCTAAGCTCGTCTCGTCGGCGCTCAAGTA
>DDSO01000121.1 GCA_002343425.1 Brevundimonas sp. UBA2388 | reverse complement strand
GCCGAGGTCGATGGCGATGTCGTTGGAGATCGCGCCGAAAATGCTGGAGAACATGGGTCCGGGATACCGTTCGTTCGGGCCTTGGAGGGGCGGGCGTCAGTCTCGATCCGCTTCGGCGACGCCCCGGCGACACGCATCCCCACGCGCCGCCTCCTGATCGTTATCGCCTGACCGACCTTACGGCTCGTTTGCCCTTGTGCGAGGGCGAATACAAGCCCTGTCGCCCGGCGAGATGCATTCAAAAGGCCCCAAGCTGCGCCTTTGGGGCGGTCTCACCAGAACGTGACGCCGAACCGCTTCGGGCGCGGCTGTCAGTCGGCGCCGGAGGCCCGCTCGCGCCTTTTCACGAGTTCCCGTGCGCCCAGCATCAGGCCGAGCCAGACGATCGCCACGCCGGCCAGAATCAGCGAGGTCCAGACGCCGTCGCCGCTGACCGCCGCCACCACGGCCCCGCCGAAGAAGGCCACCAGCGCGGTCTTGGGCAGGACGCCGAGGGCGCAGCCGGCGAGGAAGGCGGGAAACGACGCACGGGTGGCGCCGAACGCCATGTTGACGACGATGAAGGGCGCCGAAGGCACGTTGCGGATCATGAAGCTGGCGTAGAAGGCGTTCTTGCCGACGAACCCCTTGAGTCGGCCCATGGTGCGCCCGCCGAACCGGTCGACCAGCCGCGCCGNNCCCCCGCCCCAGCCAGTAAGTGACGCCCGCCGAGGCCACGGTCGCCGCCCAGCTGTAGAAGAAGCCCAGCGACGGCCCGAAGGCCACGACGCAGGCGGCGATCAGGATGAACTGGGGCATGCCGATGAAGGCGGCGGCGATGAACAGGCCGACGGTGGCGACGAAGGCCCAGGGACTGCCGCGATAGCCCTGCAGCCAGGCCTCGAGGTTCTCCTCGGCCGCCAGTCCGAACTGGCTCTTGCCGAAGAGCAGCAGCCCGACCGTGGCGCCGAGCAACAGCGCCGTCGCCAGGGCGGCCCGCCAGCGGCGGGCTTCCATGTTGAGGATGAAGTCGAGGAGGCGACGCATGGCGCACGACTAGCAGGCGCCGGCGGCGGCGGCGAGAGAGCGGCCGCCGTCAGCCGTGCGGCGCCCCCTGCCCCGCCGCCGGCGGCTGTCCGACCCGGGCGCGGATGCCCATGGCCGGGGCGTGCTCGAAGGTCAGGGTCAGGGAGACCTGTTCGCCCGCGACGAGCGGTTGTTTCAGCCCGATCAGCATGATGTGGTTGCCGCCCGGCCGGAGCGAAACAGCCTCGCCCGCCGGCAGGGGCAGGCCGGCCTCGAGTTCGGCCATCGACATCATGCCGTCGGCCACCTTCATCTCGTGGATCTGGCCCTCGCGGGCGGCGGGGCTGGAGACCGAGACCAGACGGTCGTTGCGGCTGGCGGTGAGGGTCAGGTAGCAGCCGGTCGCGTCGCGACCGTTGGGGGTGGGCCGGCACAGGGCGTCGGAGGTCGCGACGGCGGCGAGGGTTTCGGGCGCGGGCGACGGGTTACAGGCGGCGAGCGCCAGCAGGGCGGCGGGGAGGATCAGGCGTTTCATGACGGACTCCTTGAGGTTCGGGCGGCGAGACGACGACGCACCAGGGTTGCGGCCCGCTCGATCGCCAGGGCGGCGATCAGGCTCAGACCGGTGAGGGGATAGAGGATGGCCAGGGGCAGGACGATGCCGAGCACGGCGGCGCGAACACGCGGCCCGGGCGGAGCCTCGGGCGCGCCGAGACGGCCCTTGGACAGTTTCGGCGGGCGGCGCTTCCACCACATCATCACGCCGCTGATCGCCAGCAGCCAGATGGCGATACAGCCGCCCAGCATCAGGTAGCGGTTGATCCAGCCGTATTGCGTGCCCTGGTGGACGGCGATGCCCCATTCGAAGGCCCGGGCGCCGACCCCGAACTGGTCATAGCGGATGTCGGCGCGGACGCCGCCGGTGGCGGCGTCGATATAGAGGGTGCGGGTGTCCTCGACCTGTCTGACCTGACGCGCGGCGGTGAAGGCCAGGCCGGGATCGGACGGGATGGAGACCATATAGGGCCGGACCAGGCCTTGCGCCTCGGCGGTGTCGATCACCCGCGCCAGCCGGGCCGGGCCGGCGCGGGGGGTGGGCATGACCATCCCTTCCATGGTCCAGCCGACCCCGGCGGGCGCATCGGCCGGGTGGGCGGCGTGGGCGAAGGGACTGGCCGCCGGCGGGGCCTGGGGCCGGCCGAGGCCGTGGGTCTTGACCGCCGCCATATACTGATCGCCCCAGAAGGCGGACCAGGGCATGCCGGTGACGACGAGGAAGGCGATCACGGCGCCGGCGTACAGACCGGTGATGGCATGGACGTCGCGCCAGAAGGGACGCCGCCCCGGATCAGCCGCGCGGACCGAGACCACGCCGACCCCGCGGCCGCGCGGCCACCACAGGAACAGGCCGGTGGCCACGAGGATGATGGCCCAGCCTGCCACGATCTCGACGACATAGTTGGCCCAGGCGCCGAGCAGGATAAGGCTGTGGAGCCGTTTGACGGTCTCCATAACCCCGCCAAAGGGGGTGACGCCGATCAGCTGGGCGTCGTGGGGATCGACGAAGGCGGTGCGCTTGCCGCCGTCGGGCAGGTTGACGGTCAGGCGAACGGCCTGATCCGGCTGTGCGGGCACCAGCACATTGGCGACCGTGCCGCCGGTCCCCGCCTCGGCGGCGGCGACCCAGCGATCGGGCGAAGCCGCCGCGGCGCGCGGCTCGACCCGCGACAGGTCGCGATAGACAGCGCCGTCGATCTCGTCGGTGAAAAGATAGAGGGCGCCGGTCAGCGCCATCAACATCAGGAAGGGCAGGACCAGCAGGCCGGCGTAGAAATGCCAGCGCCAGACGGCGCGGAAGGCGCCGGACAGGGGCGGGTCGGAAGGGCTGTGGTTCATGGTCGAACTCCGTCGGGACGGGCCTTTCGGCCCGCCCCGGTTGTCGGATCAATAGGTCAGGCGAACGCCGACAAAGGCGGAACGGCCCTCGCCGGGGAAGAAGACCGAGGTCGAGGCGGTGCGGGCGTCGGTGACGGCGGAAAACTCGCCGACGTAACGCTCGTCCGTCAGGTTGCGGGCGTCGAGATAGACGGTCGCGCCCGAGCCGAGCTTGAAGCCGGCATTCACACCCAGCAGGGCGTAGGACGGCGCCTTCAGCGTATTGGCATAGTCGACCCAGACGTCCGAGATGCGCCACTCGACCGAAGGGGTGACGAACAGACCGGACGGATGACGCAAGGTCAGTTCGGCCCGGTACTGGTGCTCGGGCACGACCGGCAGGGTGTTGTCGCCCCACCGCGCATCATCGACGAAATGGAAGTCGCTGAAGGCATAGGTCTGGCGCAGGAGCAGCGAGCCGCCGGCGAGCTCCACCGGCAGCCGCCAGTCCAGCCCGGCCTCGATCCCCTGGTGAATGGTCCGGTCGGCATTGAAGGTCGCCGCCGGAATGTCCGGGCCGACGATGAAATTCAGGATCTCGCCGTCGATCCGGCTGCGATAGACGGTGAAATCCCAGGCGAAGGCGCCGCGACGGCCGCGGGCGCCGAGCTCGGCGGTCCAGGCGTCCTGGATGTCGATCGGCGTGAAGCCGACCAGCGGCGCCTGGACGAGGGCCCCATAGGCCGGGGGTTCGACCGAACGGGTCACATTGGCGAAGACCTGGGCGCCGTCTTCAGACTCCCAGAGCAGGCCGAGCCGGGGCGAGAACCACTCATAGTCGATGCCGTCGTTGTTCAACGCGTTCCGGCGATCGACATAGTCCCGGCCGGCACGGCCGAACGAACCGCCAGCGACCAGCGCCAGACGATCGCTGACGAACAGCCGACCCTCCGCAAAGACGTCCAGCCCGTCGGCTTCCTGGAAGCCGTTGGCGGTCAGGGCGCCGCGGAAGCCGCCGACATTGACGTAGCGCAGCGCGTCGATCTGACCGTCGCGATAGCTCAGACCATAGAAGGCGTCGGCGCGCATCCCGCCGACCGTTCCGGTCCAGTCGATCCGGGCAAAGGCCCCGCGGGTCTCGCTCTCCTGATCCACGACCTGGAAGATCGGGTGATAGAGCGATTTTTCCCAACCCCAGATCGCGCCCTCGAACAGGGTGCTGTCGTCGAACCGCCAACGGGTCTGAAGGGTCAGGCGTTTGAGGGTCTGGTCGCGGGCGTTGTCGTTGATGATGTTGTTGGCCGGTGCGATCCGCGGCGTGGCAAGCGCCTGGGTCAGGGTCAGCGGACCCGGCACGGACTGCTGGACGTCGGCGGCCTGGGCGATCAGGCGGATTTCGCGGTCCTCGCCGAAGCGGCGGCCGACGTTGGCAGTCAGGCGGCCCTGGCTCTGGTCGCTCTGGCGGCGATAGCCGTCGGTCTCAAGCGCGGTGACGCCGACGAAGGCGTCCCAGTCGCCCCATTCGCCGGCGAACGCGCCATGCAGGCGGCGGAAGCCGAAGGAGCCGGCTTCGAGCTGCAGCACCCGATCATCTGTGGCGGTGCGACCGGTGGGTGTGACCATGTTGATCGCACCGCCCAACTGGGCACCGCCGAAGCGAAGGGTGTTGGCACCCTTGTAGACCTCGATGTAGCGGGCGCTCAGCTGGTCTATGCCCTGGAAGTCGGAGAAGCCGTCGGCGTCGGCGAAGGGCACGCCGTCCTGGGCAAACAGGACGCCGCGCTGGTGGAAACCCTGGGCGATACCCGAGCCGCGGATGGAGAGGCGGCTTTCCTCGCCATAGCGTTTCTGGGCGAGGACGCCGGGGACATTCCTGAGGCTGTCGGAAAAGCCCTGGGCGAAGCGGGTCGCATAGCTCTCGGCCGAGACGACGGCGACCGAGCCGGGCGTGCGGCTGAGCAGGGCCCGGGCGTCGGCGACGATGGGCGGGTCTTCGGGATTGCGAACGCCGGTGACGATCACCGTGTCCAGCGTCTGGACATCCTGAGACGCCGGCGGAGTCTGGGCATGGGCAGGGACGGCGAAGGCGGCGGCAAGCAGCAGCGCGCACGGCGCTGCGGTGGTCTTGAGAGACATGATTTCGATAATCCTGAACAGGGAAAGGCGCGCGCCGGTGAGCCGGCGTGCGGGCGTTTCATCTGGTTCAGGCGGTCGGGGGGGCCGTGGAGGGCGGCGGCAGGCCGGCGAGGAGGAGGCCACCACGCCAGGGGCCGGCGCGCGGCAGATCAGGCTGGACCGCGACGATCCGCGGCGGGGCCACAGGCCGGATCACCGGCGGAGGCGGCAGGGTGGTCAGGGCGGACAGGACGCAGTCGGCGCAGTCCAGAGTGTCCATCGAGGACGGCTCTGACGAACCGTCCGGGTCGAAGACGACCATGATCCGGTCGCCGGAGCAGAGCACGACCGGCTCGCCCGCCGCCGCCGAGGCCGCGACGGCGGACGGCAGCAGGGTTGCGAACACGACGGCGAAGATCGCGGCCAGGAAGGCCAGCGATCGCGTCAGGGACCATTGCTCGGGCGAACGGGACGACACAGCCCCGCTCTAGACCGGAGCGCGCTCGGGGTGAAGGGGCATCGGACGGCGACATTTGATCGTCGTTTCGCAACTGCGTAAGGAATGGGCGCCGTCCGTCGGGAGTCGCCATGTCCAGCCTGCAGTCCTCCGCCCTCGCCCGCGTCAAACCCTCGGCCACCCTGGCGGTGACCGCCCGTGCGCGGGAGCTGAAGCGTGAGGGGCGTGACGTGATCGGGCTCGGCGCGGGCGAGCCGGACTTCGACACACCGGACAACATCAAGGAGGCCGCCATCGCGGCCATCCGACGCGGCGAAACCAAATACACAGACGTCGACGGCCTGCCCGAGCTCAAGGCCGCCGTGGCCGCCAAATTCTCGCGCGAGAACGGCCTGACCTACGGGGTGAACCAGATCCACGTCGCGCCCGGCGGCAAGACGGTAATCTACAACGCCCTGCTGGCCACCCTGTCGCCCGGCGACGAGGTGATCGTGCCGGCGCCCTACTGGGTTTCGTATCCCGACATGGTGCTGCTGGCGGGCGGAGAGCCTGTGCGGGTGGTCGGGCACGAGGCCGACGGCTTCAAGCTGAAGCCCGCCGCGCTGGAGGCCGCGATCACGCCGCGGACGAAATGGCTAATCCTCAACTCGCCGTCGAACCCCACGGGCGCGGCCTATACGGGCGCCGAGCTGGAGGCGCTGGCGGCTGTGCTGCGCTGCCATCCGCAGGTCTGGATCATGACCGACGACATGTACGAGCACCTGATCTACGGCGACTTCGACTACAAGACGATCGCCCAGGTGGCGCCCGATCTGTACGATCGGACGCTGACGGTGAACGGCGTATCCAAGGCCTATGCCATGACCGGCTGGCGCATCGGTTATGGCGGCGGACCGAAGCCGCTGATCGACCTGATGCGCAAGGTGGCGGGTCAGACGACCTCCAATCCGTCATCGGTGAGCCAGTGGGCGGCGGTCGAGGCGCTGAACGGGCCGCAGGACTTCATCGGCGAGCGGGCGAAGCATTTCGAGGCGCGGCGCGACCTGGTGGTGTCGATGCTCAACCAGGCACCGGGGATCCGCTGCGCGACGCCGGAGGGGGCCTTCTATGTCTATCCGTCGATCGAGGGGCTGATCGGCAAACGCACCGAAGGCGGCGTGACGATCGACAGCGACGATACGTTCGCGACCGAACTGCTGGACGCCGAGGGCGTGGCCGTGGTGCAGGGTTCGGCCTTCGGCCTGAGCCCCTATTTCCGCATCAGCTATGCGACGTCGGAGAGCGTGCTGGAGGAAGGCTGCCGCCGGATCCAGCGGTTCTGCGCGGGGTTGCGCTGATCAGGCTGCGCGGCTGACCGCAAAGTCAGCCAACTGTTCCAGCGCCGCGCGCCAGTCGCTGGCCGGGAGGACCTGCAGGGCGGCCTTGGCGGCGTCGGCATAGTCATGGGCGGTGTCGAGGGTGGCGCTGACGGCGCCGGCCCCGAAGATCAGTTCACGGGCGCGGCGGAAATCGTCCTCGGTGCGCTGGCCCTTGTTGATGGTCCGGTCCCAGAAGGCGTCCTCGCGGCCGCGCGTCCGGGCGGCGGCCAGCAACAGGGGCAGGGTCACCTTGCCTTCACGGAAGTCGTCGCCGGCGTTCTTGCCCAGCACCTCGGACGTGCCGCCGTAGTCGAGGGCGTCGTCGGCCAGCTGGAAGGCCAGGCCGAGATTGAGGCCATAGGCGCGCAGGGCCTGGACCGAGGCCTCGTCAGCGCCGGCCCCGACCGCCCCGGCCTCGGCCGCGGCGGCGAACAATTCGGCGGTCTTGGCCGAGATGATCTGCAGATAGGTGTCCTGATCGAGGTTCAGGTCGTGAGCGCGGGTCAGTTGCAGCACCTCGCCCTCGGCGATGACGCTGGAGGCGCGGGCGAGGATGCCCAGGGCGCGCATCTGGCCGGTCTCGACCATCAGTTCGAAGGCGCGGGCGAACAGGAAGTCGCCGACCAGGACGCTGGACGGCGCGCCCCAGATCAGATGGGCCGCGACCTTGCCGCGGCGCAGGTCCGAGGCGTCGACCACATCGTCGTGCAGCAGGGTGGCGGTGTGGATGAACTCGACCGCCGCCGCCAGTTTGACCGGAGCGGAGATGTCGCCTGCCGGGCCCGAGGCGCGGGCGGCTGCCAGGGTCAACAGGGGGCGCAGGCGCTTGCCGCCGGCTGAGATCAGATGCTCGGCCAGCAGGGGGATGACCGGCACCTGGGACTGCATCCGGTCGAGGATCAGGGCATCGACGGTCGCCATGTCGGGGGCGGCCAGCCGCACGAGCGGCTCGACATTCCCCTTCGAGCGGGGCTCGGCGACGGTGACAGCGGCCAACGGGAAACCCATAGAAGCGGCGGCGCGGGGGAGAATCGCGCCCGAAAATCCAGCCGCCGCCTTGCCGGGCGACGATGCGGCGCACAATGGTGATCGCTCCATGAAGGGTCAAGCCGCGTGACCGTCGCACCGTTCCCTCAATTCGAAGGCGAAGTCGTCGAGAACGCCCTGCTGGGCGGACGGGTCCGGCTGCGTCAGCCGGCCAGGGGATACCGCGCGGGCATGGATGCGGCCCTGCTGGCGGCGGTTGTGGCAGCCGAACCGGGCCAGAGGGTGATCGAGGCCGGATGCGGCGCGGGCGCGGTGCTGATGCAGATCGCCGCGCGGTGTCCCGGTGCATCCCTGACCGGGCTGGAGCGCGACCCGGCGATGGCGGCGCTGGCGCGGGAGAATGCGGTCCTGAACGGGGTCGAGGCGCGGATCGTCGAGGGCGACGTGGCTGCGGGGTTCCGGACGCTGGACGTGCCGCCGTTCGACTGGGCCGTCAGCAATCCGCCCTTCTTTGACGATCCGGGCGCGTTGCGGGCGCCCGCGGAGGGCAAGCTCGGGGCGTGGATGGCCGACGACGGGCTGAAGGCCTGGACGAGCTTCCTGCTCAAGGCCGTGCGCGAGGGCGGCCGGATCGTGGTCATCCACCGCGCCGACCGGCTGGCCGACCTGCTGGCCCTGCTGGGTGAGACGGCGGGATCCTTCGCGGTTCGCGGCGTGCATCCCTATGCGGACGAGCCGGCCAAACGGGTGCTTGTGCAGGCGATCAAGACCGGCAAGGCGCCGCTGCGGCTGCTGCCGCCGCTGGTGCTGCACGACCGTTCGGACGCCAAGCACACGGCGGAGGCGGAGGCGGTGCTGAGGGGTGAGTCGGGGCTGGAGTGGTGAAGACAGGTCCGTCCGGGAGGACCGGCTCGAACCTCAGACAGTCTCTTCGGTCGCCAGGGCCTCAGCCTGCCAGAAGGCGGCCCTGGCCTCGTCCAGATCATTGAAATGAGCCGGTCGGGGCCCCTTCAGCTCATAGGTTACGCTGCACACCTGCCCGCTGACCCCCACGAACTGCTGCTTGATCAGGGACCATGCCCCTGCTCTCTCGACTTCGGTCCTGATCACCAACGCCCACCCCCCGGTTTGACCGCAACTTCGCGCCTGAAATCTCCGCAATCGCGACAGTAGTATCCCTGCCGCCGTTCCGACCAAGTGTACGTATGCGTACACAACAGTCGCCTCAGAAGTTTCAACACTTTACAGTCTCTTCGCAGTTCAGGGACGCTGCTGCGGAAATCGTTGATCTGTCAACTACTTTCCCGTTTTGAGTGTACCCAGATTGCGTACCCGATGTGAGGGCCTGTGCATCGGCCCCCCGCTGCCTTCTCCCCGCGCGGAAGACCGGCTATCCAGCGCCCATGTCCCTGCGCCCGCTGTTCGTCACCCAGATCTATGAAGCGTCCCTGGCCGCCTCGCCCGGTTTTCCGGCCTTCAATGCCGGTCTGGTCGAGGCCTGCCGGATGCTGGCGGTCGAGGATCACGCCGGGCGGGCCTGGTGCCGCGAGCACGGCTATCGCGGCTATACCTCCTACGGCTCCCTGACCGACCTGCCCCACCGCCTGCCCGAGTTCGCAGAGCTGAAGCGGCATCTGGACCGGCACGCGGTCGCCTACGCCAGGGCGCTGAATTTCGACCTGGCGCGCAAGCCGCGGCTGGACAGCCTGTGGGTCAACATCCTCAAGCCCGGCGGCGGGCACACGGGCCACATCCACCCGCACGCCTTCCTGAGCGGCACCATCTATGTCGAGGTCCCCGACGGGGCCTCGGCGCTGAAGCTGGAGGATCCGCGCCTGCCGATGATGATGGCCCGCCCCGGCGTCCACGCCGATGCGCCCGAGGCGGAGAGGCCGTTCGTCTATCTCGCGCCGACAGCCGGGACGGTGCTGATGTGGGAAAGCTGGCTGCGGCATGAGGTGCCGCCGAACGCGGCGAAGAGCGAGCGGATTTCGGTGAGCTTCAACTACGCCTGATGGCGTCAGCGGCGCAGGAAGGTCTCTCCCATCAACTCCAGCCGATCCGGCGCGGCGCCGTCGCCGCCGAACCGGATGGGCTGCCCCTGCATCGGCGCCAGTTCGACGCGGACGCTTTCGGCTTCGGTGAAGGCCTCGGCGACCGCCTCCATGACGCCCATCGAGACAATCATGGCGCCGCCCCGTTCGGCGATCCGCACCGTGCCCAGCAGCGGGTTCTCCCAGGTTCCCGCATAGGCGACGAGGGGTCGGGACAGCGTCGATGGCCGGGCCGCGCGCTCGGCCTGTTGCCGGGCGATCGCGGCGCGTCCCCGGTCGCGGCGGTCGACGAGATCCCGCAGGGCCGTGTCATAGGCCGCCTCGAGGTCCGGACGTCCGGCGCGCCAGTCATAGACATAGTTGGCGATCAGGTCTGCGAGGCCACCCGCCAGCACATCCTCATTGACCATCACGACCACGCCGATCCTCCGCGCGGGCATGAAGGAGACGTGGGCGCGGGACCCGGAGAAATTCCCGAAATGATGGATCAGGACGTCGTCGCCATAGCGACCGATCTGCCAGCCGAGGCCATAGGCCTGGCGCGTATAGGGTCCGAAGGTCGACTCATTGGCCGCCAGCGGCCGGTGGGTCGAGGCGACAAGCCCTTCGGGAAACACCCGGCGACCGTCGAGGACGCCGTCGTTGATCTGGATTTCCAGCCAGCGGGCCATGTCGTCGGCGGTCGAGACCAGCCCGCCGGCGGACTGCATGGTGGCGTCGACCTTCTGCAACGGGCTGCGGACCGGTCCGTCGGCGGGATGGCCGAGATGGCCGGCGGCAATCACCGCGCCATCCCTGCGGGCTTCGGACAGCCATCCGGTCGTGTCGGCCATGCCGATCGGGTTCAGCACCTCGTCACGCACCAACACGCGCCAGTCGCGGCCGTCGCGGGCCTCCAGAAGGGTGGTGGCGATGTTGTAGCCGGCATTCGAGTACCGGAACGTTCCGTGCGGCGTATCGGGACGGGACACGGTCGCGGCGATCAGGCGCTGCATCACCTCGGGCGAATGGTCGCCCGAAAAGGCAGCGCGAAACGAGATGGGCGAATTGTCCAGCCCCGACCGGTGGCTGAGCAGGTCGGTCAAGCTGACGCTTGAAAAAAGGTTCGCCGGCGCACCGGGGACGTTCGACCAGGCCGTGAGCGGCGCCTCGAGATCGACCTCGCCCCGTGTGGCCATCGCGGCCACCGCGAGGGCCGTGAACGACTTGGTCGAGGAGGCGATGTAGAACCGGGTGTCGGCGCTGACGAGCGCGCCGGTTTCGATGTCGGCGACGCCATAGCCGGCCGTCAGCACGACGTCCTCGCCGTCGACCACGGCGATCGACAGGCCCGGAACCACGCCGACCTGATCCATGGCACGGCGAATGAAGGCGTCCGCGTCCGCCCGGAATCGCGCTTCATCGGGGCCCGCTGATGCGGGCTGCGGCGCCAGCAGGATGGCGGCGACCGCAAAGGCGGCGAGTCGGGCGAGGTCGGTCATGGGAGCGTTTCTCATTGCGGCGATCCGGTCCCGTCCCACAGGGTCTCGCCGGGAGTCTTGAACGGATGAAACCGGGAACGTCAGGCGCCGGCGAACAGTCGCCGCAGCCGGCCGGGGCTCCAGCCCGTCATCCTGCTGATGACGCGACTGAGGTGGGCCTGGTCGGCGAAGCCCTCGGCGGCCGCGATCTCCGCCAGGGGCGTTCCGGAGCGGAGCAGCCGGTCGACGGCTCTCGCGGCCCGGCGGTTCTGCCGCGCCGCGGTCGGCGACTGCGCGAAGGCCTCGCGAAACAGGCGGGCGAAGCGCACGGGGTGCAGGCCCTGGGTTCGCGCCAGAACGCCGACATTCAGCCCGGATTCCGTCAGTAGCCGGTGGTGCGCCGCCGCCAGCCAGGGACCGGGCGGCGCGGCCATTGGCGGAAGTCCGGGGGGAACACGCTCGGCGAGGGCGGCGATTGCGCTGCTGTCGTTCGCAAGCCGGCGCAACGCCCCTCCGGACAGGTCTTCAAGTCCGCCGGCCACAAAATACCGATCCGGGGCAGGTGTCTTGTCGAGGTTGAGAGACAGGATCAGAGCGCCCGCGGCGCCAAACCGGTTCTGGTGTTCGAAACCACCTGGCTTGCGGCTGAGGCTCGGCCCCTCGGCCCGGGCGTGGCCCTGTTCGCTCTCCTCGACATAGCCCCCCGCCAGCAACAGCGAAATCTGGGCCCGGTCATGCTTGTGCGGCCGACACTCCTCCTCCGGCGCATAATGGCTCATGACGAGCCTGTGGCTGGATGAAGCCTCGAGGATGACGCTGACAGACATGCGGTTCGCTCCCCGGCCCTGCCTGCGGAAGAGGCGGTGACGACCCTGTATGGATGCATCCGGCGCAAGGATGGCGGCCTGACCGCGCGGAAGAGGGCCATCCCCGCCATCAAACCGCCCTGCCCCGCGCCTAGACATTTGCCCAACGGCGGCGCGGCGGCTACATCCCGCGCCAACCTCCCGACACCTCCAGACGACAGGGCGCACCGCACCTCATGGCGCAGCAATATATTTTCCAGATGCAGGGTCTGACCAAGACCTTTCCCGGCGGCAAGAAGATCTTCGAGAACATCTGGCTGAGCTTCTACAACGACGCCAAGATCGGCGTCGTCGGGGTCAACGGCTCAGGTAAATCCACCCTGCTGAAAATCATGGCCGGGCTGGACAGCGAGTTCAACGGCGAGGCCCGGGCGGCCGACGGCATCAAGCGCGGCTATCTGGAGCAGGAGCCCCAGCTCGACGACAGCCTGAACGTTCGCGAGAACGTCGAGGCCTGGTGCGAGGAGAAGCAGTGGGTCACCCGCTTCAACGCCATCGCCATGGAAATGGCCGAGGAATACACCGACGAGCTGATGGCCGAGATGACGGCCCTGCAGGAAAAGATCGACGCCGGCGACGTCTGGGACATCGACAGCCGCATCGAAATGGCCATGGACGCCCTGCGCTGCCCGCCGCCCGAGGCCTCCATCGGCGTCCTCTCCGGCGGCGAGAAACGGCGGGTGGCCCTCTGCCGCCTGCTCTTGCAGCGGCCGGACATCCTGCTCTTGGACGAGCCCACCAACCACCTGG
>DDSO01000029.1:3716-3845 GCA_002343425.1 Brevundimonas sp. UBA2388 | reverse complement strand
CGCGACTACAAGAACAAGCGTCGCATCAAGATCACCCCGGAGGTCAACGCCGACGGTGAACAGGGTGAGGCGGTCGAGTTCCTGATTCCCAAGGGCAAGCACATCTCCGTCCACGACGGCGATCTGATC
>DDSO01000029.1:0-3629 GCA_002343425.1 Brevundimonas sp. UBA2388 | reverse complement strand
GCTGCAGAAGGTCGAGATCCTCGACTCGGGCGAAACCACCCTGATCCGTGGCGACACGGTCGAGGTCGCGGAAGCCGTGCTCGAGAACGCCAAGGTCGAGAAGCGTGGCGGCCGGATCGCCACCACCCAGCCGGTCCTGCTGGGCATCACCAAGGCGTCGCTGCAGACCCGCAGCTTCATCTCGGCGGCGTCCTTCCAGGAGACCACCCGCGTCCTCACCGACGCCTCGGTCAACGGCAAGGTCGATACGCTGGAAGGCCTGAAGGAGAACGTCATCGTCGGCCGCCTGATCCCGGCGGGCACGGGCGCCTATCTCCGCGCCCTGCAGAAGATCGCCAACGAGCGTGACGCTGAACTGACGTCGACCCGTGAAGCCGCCATCGAGCCGCTTCCCGCCGACCTGGCGCTGGAGCTTGAGAACAGCGAAGGCTGATCGACAGGTTCAGGACTGAAATGAAGAGGGCGGCTCCGGAGACGGGGCCGCCTTTTTCATAGCTGCGGGGCGCGGCGTCCGGGCGCATGGGGCAGCGTCCATGTTCGGCCTAGGTTGGACAGGAGCGGGATGACCGGAGGGCGGATGAACGGCAGGCGGACGCTCTGGATCGTGGCAGCGCTGTTGCTCGTCGTGGCAGCCCTGTACCTGCCGGCGAGCCTGTTCTTTCCCCGGATGCTGTTCTTTCCCCATCGGGCGATGGTCGGTGAGACCCCGATCTATTCGTCGACGCCCATACCGCCGGAGATGGAGGATGTCGTCGCCCGCGCGGACGCGCGCGTCCGTGAGAGCGCGATCTTCGATCCGGCGGTGCTGCGGCAGCCGATCTTCCTGACGGACGGCGGTCTCCGGTGGCGGATCCTCTCATTCGGCGCCGGAACAAGCTTCGGCCTGACCCGATCTTTCGGCGGCAGCAAGGTGATCAACCGGTCCAGCGTCGCCGGAGACAGGGTCTGGAACAGCGCGGACGGTACGGCGAGCCGGTCGCTGTCGGGCGTCATCGCCCACGAGCGAACCCACCTGCTGATCCGCACCCGCTTCGGCCCGCTCGCTGACGGTCAATATCCGGTCTGGGTTCGTGAGGGCTATTGCGACTATGTCGCCGGCGGCGGCACGCTCACGGACGCCGAAGCCGCCCGGTTGCGGGCCGCGGGCAGCCGGGCGCCGGCGCTGTTCTATTACGACAGCCGAAAGCGGGTGGAGCAGGCGCTGCGGGACAACGGCGGTTCGGTCGATCTGCTGTTTGCGTCGGCCCTGTCCGACTGACGCCGGGGCCGCATCACTCCCGCGGTCCGTCCCGGCGGTCGGTGCGGATGTTCTGTGTCGAGTCGGGGCGGAACGAAGGGTCGAGATGCGCCCCGGCGACGCCGATGCCGAAATTGGAGCCGGGGCCGTCCTGGGGGCCGACATTACCGGTGCCACCCGCGAGGGGACGGCGACGTCGATCGTAGTCGGCCAGGCGGCGGGCGCCCTCGGCGGCGAAGGGGCTGCCCGCAGTGTCGTCTATGGGAGCGGCTGCGGCCGCACGTTGGCCGAAGCGGTCGTCACAGATGGCGCGCTCGGCGGCGCTCAGCATGGCGGGCGTGGCGCAGCCGGGGCCGCGGGTGCGCAGGCCGCGGCCGACCCGGTCGCCCATGGTCTCGGGCCGTACGGCCCAGCCTTCGACTCCGGACGGAGGCGCGGGCGCGCCGGGGACGGGGGCGCCGATGCGGGGAACGGGCGGGGCGGGGTTGTCCTCGTCCTCGGTCGGATCGCGGAAGGACAGGTCGCGGTCGGCCGCGGTCGAGCCGGGCAGGGCGGGGGCTGTGACCGCCTGCGGCCTGTCAGGCGGCGGCCGGACGCGGGCGACCTCTCCGGGCAGCAAGGGGCGGGGCGTGATCTCGACATAGATGACCGGCTCGGGGTCCACCTGGAGCAGGCCCGGGACCGTCAGCCCCAGGGAGTGCAGGCCGAGGTATGAAAAGATCGCGACATGGCCGAACACGGAGACCGCCACGATCGCCGGCTTGCGCCACCGCTCCGCGCGTGCAGGCCATACCCACGCCGGCCCCCGAAATCGCTGTCCACCCGCCATGCGCGTACAGGACGGGGCGAGCGTGGCGGTAATGGGGCCCCTCGCGACGAGGATAGCAAGAGACCGGCTGCGACGCCGCCGCCCTTGACCTTCAGCCCCCCCGCGCGTAGAAGCCGCCCACTTTCGAGGTTCCCGGTTCGCCGGGTTCCGGGATCGTGACAATTGAGCGGACGGGCTGTGCCCGCCGGAACGCCCGAAGCGCGCGTTCCGGTTTTTTCGTTTGGACGTCACGCTGCCGGCTCGAGATCAAACCCGGGGCGGCGCATCGGCGTCGTCCGAAAAGAAGGCTCATGAGGCGCTCCGGCCGAAAGGCACACGCCTCCATCGATTGAAAGAGACGAGTTTCGAATGCCGACTATCAACCAGCTGATCCGCAAGCCGCGCCAACCCAAGCCGGTCCGTAACAAGGTCCCGGCCCTGAAGGGCTGTCCGCAGCGCCGCGGCGTCTGCACCCGCGTCTATACGACGACCCCGAAGAAGCCGAACTCGGCGCTTCGTAAGGTCGCCAAGGTGCGTCTGACCACCGGCATCGAAGCCGTGTGCTACATCCCCGGCGAGGGCCACAATCTGCAGGAGCACTCGGTGGTCCTGATCCGCGGCGGCCGCGTGAAAGACCTTCCCGGCGTTCGCTACCACATCCTGCGCGGCGTGCTCGACACGCAAGGCGTCAAGGACCGCAAGCAGCGCCGTTCGCACTACGGCGCCAAGCGTCCGAAGTAAGCGATCCGCCCATTCCATTCGCCGACTCACGTCGGCCGTCCGACACCGAATTAGAAGGCCAAGCCCATGTCCCGTCGCCACCGCGCCCAGAAACGCGAAGTTCTGCCGGATCCCAAATACAAGGATCTGACCGTCACCAAGTTCATGAATTACGTCATGTACGAGGGCAAGAAGGCCGTCGCCGAGAACATCGTCTACGGCGCGTTCGAAATCCTGGCCGACAAGAAGAAGGACTTCGAGCCGGTCCAGACCTTCCACACCGCCCTGGAAAACGTCCAGCCGTCGGTCGAGGTCCGCTCGCGTCGCGTCGGCGGCGCCACCTATCAGGTGCCGGTCGAGGTTCGCCCCGATCGCCGCCGCGCCCTGGCCATCCGCTGGCTGGTGAACGCCGCGCGCAAGCGTGGTGAGAACACCATGACGGAAAAGCTGGCCGCCGAGCTGCTGGACGCCTCGAACAACCGCGGCACCGCGGTCAAGAAGCGCGAAGACACCCACAAGATGGCCGAGGCCAACCGCGCCTTCAGCCACTACCGCTGGTAACGCCTTCAAGGCGCCCTGTTCGGCGCCTATCTACTGACTATCCGGCGCGGGCGGTTTGAGCTAAATCGCCCGCGCTCGCTTATCCGCACAGATCGACATCTCCCCGAGGGCGCCAAACGCGCCCTGAACTCACTTCAAGGCACGCTTCTCATGGCCCGCGAAAACAAGATCGAGGACTACCGCAACTTCGGCATCATGGCCCACATCGATGCCGGCAAGACCACGACGACGGAGCGCATCCTCTATTACACCGGCAAGTCCTACAAGATCGGCGAGGTGCACGAAGGCACCGCGACGATGGAC
>DDSO01000026.1 GCA_002343425.1 Brevundimonas sp. UBA2388 | reverse complement strand
ACCAGCCACTAGCCACTAGCCACTTCTATTCAGCGCGCCGAACGTACTCGCCCGTCGTCGTATCCACGACGATCCGCTCGCCCACGCCCATGTACGGCGGGATCATGATGCGGACGCCGTTGTTGGCGATGGCGGGCTTGTAGGACGAAGAGGCGGTCTGGCCCTTCACGGTGGGCTCGGTCTCGACGACTTCCAGCGTGACCTGGTCGGGCAGGGTCAGGCCGATGGGCCGGTCCTCGTGCATTTCGATGACGACCTTCATGCCGTCCTGCAGATAGGCGACGCGGTCCTCGCCGACCCAGTCCTTCTGCAGCTCGGTCTGTTCGTAGGTGGCGTCGTCCATGAACACCAGGGCGTCGCCCTGCTCGTACAGGAACGAGAAGTCCTTCTGCTCCAGTGTGACGCGCTCGACCTTGTCTTCCGACCGGAAGCGTTCGTTCAGCTTGTTGCCGGTTTCGAGGTTCTTGGCCTCGACGTTGGCGAAGGCGCCGCCCTTGCCCGGCTTGACGTGGCTGGCCTTGGTCACGACCCACAGGCCCTTGTTGTGCTCAAGGACCATGCCGGGCTTGATGTTGTTGCCGTTGATCTTCGCCATGGGTGTCTCGGAAGGGATTGGGCGCAGCCTGCGATGGCGCGCGAACGGGCGCAGTCCCTAGAGGATGCCGGGCCTCACGGCAAGCTGGGGGTCTTTCAGTGCACCGTTGGCCGATGGTCGGCCTTGCGCTGAAGGAAGTTGGCCAGCCGCACGCGCCCGCCGGTCGGCGACGCCAGCTTGCCCGCCCGCTCGTCCAGCTTGCGCGCCTCATGGGCGAAGGCGGCGGCCAGTCCCGCCGACGACATGGCCGCCGCGATCTGCAGGCCACGGCTGGCAGGCCGCATGGCGATCCACACCGCGTTCAGCGCCTGGGCCGCGGCCCACAGGCCCATGGCCGTGGTGCGCTCGGGCCGGGCAGGGGCGTTCCACACCCGCACGGCCGACAGGGTGGTGACCGAGAACACCGCCGGCAGGATCAGGCTCAACGGCCCGCGCGGCCGCTCGGTGATCGGGGCGTCGTCGTCCGTCAGAAACTGCGGGCGCGGGCGGATGGTTCGGCTGGCGAACAGGGTGGCGGCGAGGGCGAAGCCGACCGTCACGGCCACGCCCAGCGCCACATGGGCGGCACCGCGCCCCTCGGCGTTGAGGAAGCTGGCCGCCGCGTCCTGGGCGTCGTCGAGTGCGTGATCGATGGATGTCATTCCGGCTCCCCTTGGCTGCGGGACCGGAATGAGCGGGCCGGGCCGTCAGTTCCCGGTGGCGCTCTTGTCCGGGGCGATTTCGGTCATGGCGGACTGCAGATAGTTCTGCTCGCCCAGCTGTTCGATCAGTTTGAACTGCGCCTCGAGGAAGTCGATGTGCTCCTCGGTGTCGTTCAGGATGCGCATCAGGATGTCGCGGCTGACGAAGTCCTGTGCGGCCTCGCACTGGGCCACGCCGGCCTTCACGGTCTCGCGCCCGCCCAGCTCCAGCTGCAGGTCGGCCCCGAGGCATTCCACGGCGGTCTCGCCGATCTTCAGCTTGTGCAGGTCCTGCATGTTCGGCAGGCCGTCGAGGAACAGCACCCGCTTGATCAGCATGTCTGCGTGTTTCATCTCGCCGATCGATTCGTCGTAGATGATCTGGCCGAGATGCTTCAGGCCCCAGCTCTCGAACATCCGGGCGTGCAGGAAATACTGGTTCACGGCCGTCAGTTCGTTGGTCAGCACCGCGTTGAGGGTGCGGATGATCGCGGGATCGCCCTTCATCGTCATTCTTTCCGTCAGCGGCGCGGCGGTCGGCCCGACCATCCTGAATCACCGGCTTTGAAGCGCTGTTTTAGCACGACAACCAGCCGTGTGTTCACCTGCGAGTGCTTATCACGACATTGAAAATGCGAATGAATCTCCCCGGAGGGAGGGCGTGGGCCTATTCGGCCGCCATGGCGAAGGATTCGCGGGTTTCCTGAATCATCTCCCGCATTTCGCAGACGCATTTGGCGCACTGGGCGGTGCACTGGTTGCGGGCGAAGACATCGCGCGGCCGCGTCGCGCCCGCCTCGATGGCGGCGGCGACGTCACGTTTGCGAAGGCCGTTACAGTTGCAGACGTACACGGAGGGGCGGACCCGACTGGTTGCGAATGGTTCGCTATAGCAGGCGCGGCCGGGCGAATGCAAGTCGTTCGCACTGGGCGGTTGACCATGCGGTTCATCCGTCGCACTTCCCGCCCATGGCCAAGACCCCCGTCGTTCCCGACCGCCCGCCCTGCCGGCTGTATCTGATCACACCGCCGGCGATCCCCGATCTGGTCGCCTTTGCGCGCGATCTGGAGGCGGCGCTGGACGCCGGGGACGTGGCGGCGTTGCAGATCCGGCTCAAGGACGCCGACGACGCGGCCGTGCTGGCCGCCGTTGCGGCGCTGAAGCCTATCGCCCAGGCGCGGGGCGTGGCGGTCATCCTCAACGATCGCGCCGACCTGGCGGCCCGGTCGGGCTGCGACGGCGTTCATCTGGGGCAGTCTGACGGCTCCGTCAGCGCGGCCCGCACCATGATGGGCCGGGACGCCATGATCGGCGTCACCTGTCATGACAGCCGGGAACTGGCGATGGACGCGGCCGAGGCCGGGGCGGACTATGTCGCCTTCGGCGCCTTCTTCCCGACCACGACCAAGGCGACGATTCACCGGCCCGATCCGGAGATCCTGACCATCTGGCAGGAGACGGTGGAAACCCCCTGTGTCGCCATCGGCGGCATCACGGCGGCCACCGCCGGCGAACTCGCCGCAGCGGGCGCCGATTTCGTGGCCGTCAGCGCCGCCGTCTGGGCTCACCCCGATGGGCCGGCCGCGGCGGTTCGGGAGCTGGATCGGGTGCTGGCCGCCGTCGCCTGACCTTCAGGGGATATTAGGATGCGCCGCGGTAGGAAAATCGCTGACATCCTGCCGTTCGGACCCGAAGATGACCATGAGCCGCGCGCTCGACCCGCTTGAGTCTGCCGTCGGGACTGACATCCCGACCCAGGCCCGTGCCGCCGCCGGCGCGCGCCCGGTGGGCAACGGCCAGCCGATGGCGCCTGTCTTCACCGCCATGGCCGTGCTGGTGCTGGTCGTCCTGTCCCTGACCTTTGCGCGGTCCGCCGGCGTGGTGGCGGCCTTGTGGGGTGCGGCCGGCGTCGCGGTGGCCGTCTGGCTTCGAACCTCGCGGGGACCGCTCTATGACCTGTCATTCGGCGGGTTGATCGCGGCCGGCATCGCGGCGGGCAATCTTCTCGGGGGTAATTCCACCGGGCTGACGGTGATGTTCACCGCCGCCAACATGCTGGAAATCTGTCTCGCTGTCCTGCTCGCGCGGCGCTTCGCCCCGACCCTGAATCTCGCGTCCGTGCAGGGCGCTTGCCGGTTCCTGCTGGCCGCCGCCGTCGTCGCTCCCATCCCCGCAGCCGCCTTCGCCGGCGGCATGCTCTGGTGGATGACAGGCGCTGATTTCCTCGATTCCGTTCAGACGTGGTGGTTCGGCCATGCGCTCAGTATCGCCGTTCTCTCCAGTTTCGGTCTGGCCCTGACGAAGCGTGAGGTCGCGCGCTACCGGGTTCCGGCACGCGCCATTGAGGCGGTCGTGCTGCTGGGTGGGCTGACGGCCGTTTGCTACACGGTGTTCTCGCAACAGCAGATGCCGATCGGTTTCGTCACCATGCCGCTGCTGCTGCTCATTGCAGTCAGGCTGCGGATGCTGGGCGTCACGGCGGCGCTGGTGATCATTTCCATTCTGGCCGTGGGCGGCAGCATGCGGGGCTTCGGCCCCTATGCGGTCGCGTTCGAGGGCGCCGACCGCGCCCTGATGGCCCAGTTGCTGGTGCTCTTCGGCTATATGCCCATCATGCTGGTCGCGGCCCTGCTCGAAGAGCGCGACCGCTTCGCCGACCGGGCCCGACTGGGTCAGGTGCGCGCCGAGAAGGCGTCCGAAGCCAAGTCCCGCCTGCTCGCCAACGTCGCCCATGAGATCAAGAGCCCGGTCGGCGGCGTGATCGGCATCGGGGAACTGTGGAAGGGCGGTCAGCTTGGCCCGGTTTCGGCGACCCAGGCCGAGATGGCCGACATGCTGGTCAAGACCGCCCGCCAGGTCGAGGCCCTGGCGCATGACCTGCTGGACGTCGCCCGCGCCGAGTCCGGCGCGGTCAAGGTCGAGCTTCGGCCGACCGATGTGCCGGGTGTGCTTGAAGATGTTCGCCGCACCACGGCCCTGCGGCCCGATGCGCAGGGAATCCGGCTGGAAGTGGTCAGTGAAGGCGACGGCCTCGTGGCCCTCGCCGACTCGCAGCGCCTGACCCAGGTCATCGCCAACCTGGCCTCCAACGCCGTCAAATACGGCGGGGCGGGCGGCGTGGTCGTTTTCCGCGCCAGCAAGGTCTACGACGGCGTCCGCATCGAGGTCATCGACCGCGGCGGCGGTCTGTCGATCGAGAAACAGACCCAGCTGTTCGAACCCTTCAACCGGCTGGGGCTCGAACGCTCGACGGTCGAGGGCCACGGCATCGGACTGGCCTTGGCGAAGCGTCTGGTGGAGTTGCAGGGCGGCTCGATAGGCGTGACCTCCGCCCCGGGCGAGGGCGCCACCTTCTGGGTCGAACTGCCCGCCGCCTGAACCGTCTTGCCGTTGGCGGATTGAAGGGGGATGTTCGTCCTCATGAAATTCATCGTCCCCGCCGCCGCCCTCCTGTTTGCCGGAGCCGCGCACGCCCAGACGCCGCCGGCCCAGACACCGGCTCCCCGGGCGGAGCCGTCCCCGCCGGTCACCACCCTGACCCGCGACCTGAACAGCGGCCCGCCGGCCCCGGCGGTCTATCTGGCGCCGGCTCCCGCGCCGGCGACCGCGCCTTCGACGCCGCCCCCGCCCGCGGTGATCACTCCGGCTCCGCGCCCAGCGACGACGGTCGGACCGTCGGCTCCCGCGCCTTCCATGGCGCCGCCTGCACGGGTGGATCCCGCTCCGATACCGACGCTGCCGCCGTCCGCGCCGCCGGTTGTGGCGACCCCACCGAGAGTGACCCCGACCGCTCCCTCGCCTGCGCCGCGAATGGTCCCGATCACGCCGCCGGGTTCGACCATCCCCGCCCCGGTCCTGCCGCCTGCTGCGCCTTTCACCCCGCCAGGCGCATCCCCGACCCCCGCGCCGACGGTTCCTCTGGAAACGGTTGTGGCCGAGCCCGCCGCTCCCCCTGCTCCGTCCCTGACTGTGCTGGACGCCGCCGCCCGCTCGGCCCTGCCGTTCACCGCCGAGCTGCCGCCGGGGTTCGAGATCGTCACGGGCCGCCCGGGTCCTGACTTCCGCATCTACACGATCCGCCGCGGCGGCCAGTCGTTCGTCATGGTCTATACCGGACCGGCGTCGCAGTTCCCGATCTACAGCGGCCAGATGGTCGAGGCGGGGGGCCGCGCCTCCATTCTCTCGACTGACGGAAGCGTGCGCCGCGCGGTGGAGCATCTGTTCCAGCGGACGGCGGCGCCGCGCGAAGTCCATGTCTGGACGATGAGTTTGGACGGCGCGGACCGCGACCTGGCCGAACAGATCGCCCAGTCGGTGGACGTCCGCTAGCCCTGCAAATCAGACCCGGCGCACCGGCGTGTCGGGGTCGCCCAGTCGCACGCCGCGCGATCCGGCGAAGACCAGCACCTCCTGGCCGGGCGCGGCGGCCCAGCGGCGCAGCGTGGCCTGATAGGGTTCGCGCCGCCAGTCGTGGGGCCGGGCCGCGTCACATTCTACCACCAGCCTCGCTCCGCCCTGTTCGCTGTGCAGGACGAAGCCCGCCGTGGTCGGCTTCCAGTCTTCGTCCAGCGCCTCGGTCAGCAGCCACAGGCAGTTGAATATGCGGCAGTCGCCGGGCCGTTCGTCATAGACGGCGCAACCGGCTGACTTGCTGAAATGCCGGCACCATTTGCCCGCCGGCTTGGTCAGGGCGGTCACGCCCATCAGCTTGCAGCAGAGGCCGCAGTCGCCGCAGCTTTTGGCGAGGGGCGCGCCGTCTTCCCGCATGGGTGATGCTCCGAACGGACCGCAGCCCGCCTTCGGCCTTGCCATGAGCGGCTGTTCTGCGCAAACCTGCAAACGGTTCTCAATCGCAGGAGTCGGCCATGATCGTGCTGACCACAGGTCCCGGCGCCCTGGCCCGCCTCATGAGGCCGGACGACGCCTCACAACACCTCGCGCCGCGACAGATGGACGACCATGGCGACCAGGGCGACCAGACCCAGGCCGCAACCCAGCCCCAGGGCCGTGTTCATCCGCCACGCCTCTGAGGCCAGCATGTTCACCGGCATCTGCCAGGGCAGGAAGACGCCCTCCTTCGCCGAGGTGGCCACGACCGCGAAGAAGGTCCCGCCGATGCCCAGCACCAGCCCCGGCACGAAGCTGGCGAAGCGCAGGGCGGTCCACAGCTGAAGCGCGATCATCAGCAGGCCGGCGAGGAACATCAGTCCCATGGTCCGGGCATAGGCCGCCAGGTCGAAGGGTCCAGTGGGCGTCAGCTCCGGCTTCAGCACCGCGGCCAGGGTCACCGCCCCCCAGACCATCAGCAGCGTCAAGGCGCTCATCGCGGCGACGACCGCCAGCACGCAGACCGCCTTGGCCGCATAGAGTTTCCAGCGGGGCAGGGGCAGGGCGCGCAGATTGTCCCAGCTCTTCGGCCCGTGCTCCATATGCGCCACCAGCGCCGTCAGCGCCGTCACGCTCATCGGCAGCATGAAGAAGGCCCAGATGGCCGAGGCGCTGCCCATCCACATGTCCCAGGGCGCCGGGGCCTTGCCGCGTATCATGTTGAAGAAAACGAACACCGCGATCAGCGACGGCGCGGCTATGGCCAGCAGGGCGGCCAGCGAACGGTTCAGCTTGCGGGCTTCCACGAACAGGGCGGCGAGCATCAGACCGGCTCCGGCTGCATGAGGGGTTGAACGGCGGGCGGCGCGGACACCTCACGGTAGATGCCTTCCAGAGTCCGGGCCCGCGGCCCGATGGCGAAGACGGCGACGTCGGCCTCGACGAGGGCGCGGTTCAGGGCGGCCGAGGCGGCGCGGGCGTCCTCGCCGGGCTTCAGGCTGGCGACGATCTGGTCCGGGGTGCGGGTGACCGCGAAACCACGGGCTGTGGCGAGGGCGGCGGCGCGCACGGGATCATCGGTCTCGACGGCGACCTCGGGGGCCAGATCGGCCTTCAGCCGGGTCAGTTCGCCCTCCAGCACCAGCCGGCCCTGATGGACGATGCCGATGTGGGTGGCGGTCTGTTCGATCTCTCCCAGCAGGTGGCTGGACAGCAGCACCGTCGCCCCGGTCCTGTCCGGAAGTTCGGCGAGGAAGCGGCGCATGTCGGCGATGCCGTCGGGGTCCAGCCCATTGGTCGGCTCGTCGAGGATCAGCACCGGCGGGGCCCCCAGCATGGCCCGGGCCAGTCCCAGCCTCTGACGCATGCCCAGCGAATAGTCCGAGACCTGCCGCCCGGCGTGTTCGGTCATCTCGACCACCTCCAGCACCCGCTCGACCTCCGTCCGGGGCAGGCCGATGAGGCAGCGGGTCAGGTCCAGATTCTCCCGCCCTGACAGATTGCCGTAGAAGCCGTGCGCCTCCAGCAGCGCCCCGACCTTGCGCGCCGCGCCCAGCCGGTCTTCGGCGACATCGACGCCGCAGATCCGCGCCGTGCCGCCGCTCGGCCGGATCAGCCCCAGCAGCATCTTCAGCGTCGTTGTCTTGCCGGCCCCGTTGCGCCCGAGGAAGCCGTAGACGGCCTGCTCCGGTACGGTCATCGACACCCCATCCACCGCCAGATGGCGCTTGAAGCGGCGGGTCAGCTCGGTGGTCTCGATGGCGGCGGACATGGCTGGCGCTCGGGCGTCGTTTAACTCGTATATAAAGTTGCGAAGTCTGCGTCTTTAAGTCAAGATTAAAGACAAGACAGACTCTCGACCCGGACTTCCTGCCATGAGCCAGAACGACATCGACCGCTTTCGCCAGCGCTGCGCCCAGTTTCGCTGGCTCGCCGTCTTCATGGTGGTCAGCGTAGCGGCCCTGCTGGCGCTCACACATTTCGTGGCGCCCGGGGTGATGCTGGCGCGCGGCGATTTCACGGGAACGCCGGGCGGATGGATGTCGGACATCGTCTGGGCGCTGCCCACCGCCTTCTATCTCTTCGCCGTCTGGTCGATCGGCGCGGCCATGGGCCAGCTGTCGAAGGGCCGGCTGATCCAGCCGATTCTCGTCCACGCCCTCCGGCGGGTCGGCCTTTCCCTCGGGCTGGGCGGTCTGTTCAGCGTCTTCGGGGTCACCAATATCATCCGCATGATCGAGGGCGGTCGGGGCGGATTCGCCTATTTCGATGTGGCCGGCATGACTCTCGGCATGATCGGCGGGGCCCTGTTCCTGCTCGGCGGGGTCATGGAGCAGGCCGGCAAGGTCCAGGCCGAGCTGGACGAGATGATCTGATGCCCATCCGCGTCACCCTCGACCAGCTGATCGTGAAAAAGGGCCTCAAGGCCCGCGACCTCGCCGCCGAGGTCGGCCTCAGCGAGACCCAGCTGTCGCTGTTCCGTTCGGGCAAGGTGAAGGGCATCCGCTTCCGCACGCTGGCGAAACTGTGCGCGGCGCTGGAGTGCCGGCCGGGAGACTTGCTGGACTATGACTTCGATGCCGCGGACCTCGCTGCCGTCGACGAGGACTAGCCGGCGAACCCTTGCCGCGCGGCCCAGGCCAGGGCGAGCTGCGGCCACACCGCCGCCGGCTTCCCCGCGATCAGCCGGATGCCGAAGCCGTGGCCGCCTTCCTGGAACAGATGCACCTCGGCCGGTACGCCCGCCGCCTTGAGTGTCGTCAGCAGTTGCAGACTGTTCTCGACCGGCACGGCCTCGTCATCCATGGCGTGCAGCAGGAAGGTCGGCGGACGCCCGGTCCAGTCCATCCGCTCCAGCGAATAGCGCTCCATCCCCTCCGGCGTCGGCGCCGGGCCCAGCAACTCCAGCCGTGATCCGGCATGGACATGCGGGTCGCCCATGGTGGCCACCGGGTAGAGCAGGATGCTGAGGTCCGGCCGGTGGGACACGGCGTCGGCCTCGTCCACGGCGGCATAGGACGCATCGGCGCGCGCCGTCAGCATCCCGGCCAGATGCCCACCGGCCGAGGCGCCGAGGACGCCGACCCTTGCAGGGTCCAGACCGTGGGCGGCGGCCTGTGACCGCACCAGCCTCAGGGCGCGCTGGGCGTCCTGTAGCGGTGCATCCGGTCCCGCGGCCCAGCCGTCGCCGGGCAGGCGATAGCGGAGCACGAAACAGGTCACCCCGGCCTCGGCGAACACCCGGGCGCAGTCCAGCCCCTCCTTGTCCACGACGGCCCATTTGTATCCGCCGCCGGGGATCAGCAGCAGGGACGCTCCGTTCGGCCGCGCGGGGCGCAGAACCGTCAGGATCGGGTCAGTGGTGTAGCGGGCGAAGCGGTCGTGGAAGGCCGGGTCGGTCGACCGCTCGGTGACCTGGGGCGTGACCGTGACCCGCTCTCCGCCGGGCGCGGCGCCGGGCCACAACCGGATGATCTCCACCGGATCCGCCGGCGCGACCTGGGACACCGGTATCATGGCCAGTGCGGGTCGGGCGGTCGTGGCCAGGGCGGCGAGGCCCAGGGCGGCTCTTCGATTGAGGCTCATGGGACGAGGCTAGGCCATCGGCCCGCCTGACGCCAAGCCGGTTGCCCTCAGACCAGCTCGACCGCGACGGCTACCGCCTCGCCACCGCCGATGCACAGNNCCGCGCGCCTGCAGCGCCGCCAGCAGGGTGGTCAGCACCCGTGCGCCCGAGGCGCCGATGGGGTGCCCCAAGGCCGTCGCCCCGCCGTTGACGTTCAGCTTCGCCCGGTCGATGCCGAGGTCGCGCATGGCGANNCCAGCCGGCCTTCTTCAGCGCCTTCTGCATCGCCGGCACGGGGGCGGTGGTGAACAGGCCCGGCTCATGGGCGTGGGCGGCGTGGCTGACCACCCGGGCGACGATCGGCAGGCCCATCGCCTTCGCCACGCTCTCGCGCGTCATCACCNNTCAGCACCAGCGCCGCGGCGCCGTCCGAGATCGAGCTGGCGTTGGCGGCGGTGATGGTGCCGTCCTTCGAGAAGGCGGGCTTCAGCGTCGGGATCTTCTCCGGCATGGCCTTGCCGGGCTGTTCATCCTCGGTGACCGTAACGACCCCCTTGCGGCCGGTCACCTCGACCGGCGTGATCTCGGCCTTGAAGGCGCCCGAGGCGATGGCCTCCAGGGCGCGGCTCAGGCTCTCCAGCGCATATTCGTCCTGGGCCTCGCGCGTGAACTGATAGGTCCGCGCCGAGTCCTCGGCGAAGGCGCCCATCAGCTTGCCTGGCGTGTAGGCGTCCTCCAGCCCGTCCATGTACATGCTGTCGACGATGACATCGTGGCCGATCCGGGCGCCGCCGCGGTGCTTGGTCATCAGATAGGGGGCGCCGGACATCGACTCCATGCCGCCGGCGACGATGACGTCGGCGCTGCCGGCCAGCAGGGCGTCCGAGGCCATCATCACGGCCTGCAGGCCTGAGCCGCACATCTTGTTGACCGTGGTCGCCTCGACATGCTGGCCGAGGCCCGCGCCGATGGCGGCCTGGCGCGCCGGAGCCTGACCCAGGCCGGCCGGCAGGACGCAGCCCATGTAGATCTGCTCGACCTTGTCCGCGGAGACCCCGGCGCGCTCGACCGCGGCCCGGACCGCGGTGGCACCCAGCTCGGTCGCCTTGACGCCGGACAGGGCGCCCTGGAAGCCGCCCATCGGCGTGCGGGCGAAAGAGACGATGACGACGGGATCGGACATGGAAAATCTACCCTTGGCAGGAGGAATTGCGCGGCTGGATGGGCCGCTATGCAGGGAAAGGCAAGAGGCTCAGGCGGCCTCTTCGTCGGCCCGTTCCCGCGGCATCATCTCGCCGACCGTCGGCCGGTTCTCGGCCCGGGTCAGCACGATGTCGCGCGGTTTGACGATCTCGTTGCAATGACCGCAGGCGATCCGCGGGGCCAGGTCGTGGCCGCAGGTCTTGTGCATCATGGAGACGCCGGAATCCGCATCGCCGTAGACGTGTTTGGCGCCCCAGCCGTGCAGGGTGACCAGCACCCCGTACAGGTCCTTGCCCTTGGCGGTCAGGACATACTCATTGCGGGGCGGGCGCTCGGAATAGAGCTGGGGTTCGAGCACGCCATGCTGGACCAGGCTCTTGAGCCGGGCCGCCAGCACATTGCGGGCGACACCCAGCCGTTCCTGCCACTGCTCGAACCGGCTGACGCCGTTGAAGGCGTCCCGAATGACCAGCAGGGTCCACGGATCGCCGATGACCTCGAGGGTGGCGGCGATCGAACAGCTCTGTCGAGAATAGTCTGCGGTGCGTCCCATACGGACGAACGTGACCCCGCGTCAGCCTTTTGGCAAGAGGGTTGCCAATCTAAACGGACTAGGTCAGTCTTGTTTAGCTACGGACGCGCCGCGGCGTTTCCGGATTCCTCGACTTCGGGCGGAAGCCTCCCCGCTTCCGCCCGCCTTTCCTCCAAGATATCGACACGGCATGACCCAGACCCTCGCCGAAGCCCTGGCACTGAAGAACGACGGCGCCGGCGGTCTGACGGCCCGGCTGACCGGCGGCTTTTCCAATGCCCCCCAGTCGGCGCCGCAGGAACGCGGCGCGCCCTTTGGCGGCCTGATGGCGGCGCTCGCCGCCGGCGCCATGCGGCAAGGGCTCGGCATCGAGACCCCGCTGCAATCGCTGACCGTCCAGTACCTGGCCGCCGCCCGTTTCGAGGACGCGGTCTTTACCCCGACCATGAACCGCGGCGGCCGCAACGTCGCCTATGCCTCGGTCATCGGCGGACAGGGCGACCGGCCCGCCATCCAGGCGCTCGGCACATATGGCCGCGACGTTACCGGCCCGGTGCTGACGCCCCTGACAGCGTCGCCCCCGCCGGTGAAGGACCTTGATCCGACGCCCCTCGATCCCGCCTTCGGCCCCTGGTTCACCCGACACATCGACCATCGCTTCGTCTCGGGGCCGAAACTGTTCGGTGAGAACGCCGGCCGAACGCCCGAACTCGGCTGCTGGATGCGGACCATCGACGGCGCGCCGCTGGACGAGGCGCGGCTGCTGTTCCTGCTGGATGGCCTGTACCCGACCTATTTCACGGCCTTCCCGGCCCCGCCGAACATCTCCGCCAGCGTTGACCTGCGCGCCGACCTGCTCACCGAACTGACACCGGACACGTCGTCGGATGGGTGGGCCTGGTTCCACTTCACAAGCCGGGACGTCGGCGGCGGCTGGGCGGTCGAGGACGGGGTAGCGCATGGGCTGGACGGTCGGCCGCTGGCGCTGGTGCGTCAGCGCCGGAAACTGTTGCCCACCCGCGGCTAGCCGTGCAGGCCGCGCAGCTGGATCAGGGGGATGACGATGTCCTCCTCGTCGTCCAGATGGCGCAGCAAGGGCCGGGCGCCGGCCTCGATCAGGTCGGACAGGCGGGCGGCCTTGTCGCCGGCGTCCGGGGCGGCGCCCATCACTGCCTGATGGAAGGCCAGTCCGCCCTTGAAAAGCGTTTCCAGCGCCTCGTGGATGGCGTCGTGGTCGCGGTCGAGCAGGTCGATGCCCGCGCCGATCTTTGGTTCTATCGTCCGCATCATCGGGAAATACTGGCCGCTCTCGATCCGGTGGTGGCCATCGAGATGCTGCAGGAAGGACTGAAGCGCCGGAATCAGTTGGCGGTGCAGGGCTGTCAGGTCGCCGTTCGCCCGCCACTGCCCGACGAGGCCGTCCATGTGGGCCTGATGGCCGCGAAAGCTGCCGTGCATCTGCAGCCAGAAGGCGGCGGTCTCGTCGAGCTTCGAGGTCCAGCGGTCGCGGGGGAACTGCTCCAGCAGATAGCGGAACCCGGTGGGCAGGCCGGTGCGCGAGGCGAGCGCGTCGCCGGGCCCGTCAGACAACGGCGGCGGTCGTCTTGATGAAGCCGCCGCCCAGCAGCCGATCGGGATCGGCCGGGTCATAGAGGGCGCAGGCCTGTCCGGGGGCCACGCCTTCCTCGCCCGAGGCGAAGGTCACGGCGACGGCCCCTTCGACCATCGACAGGCGCGCCGGGGAGGGCGGACGGGTCGAGCGGACGCGGGCCAGCACCGGCGCGCCGGCCTCGGCCGCCGCCTCGATCGAGGCCTCGTCGCCCAGCCAGTTGGTCTCGTCCAGCGTCAGGGACGCCGTCAGCAGGGCCTCGCGCGGGCCGACGATGACATGGCGCTTGACCGGATCGAGCCGGGTCACGAACAGGGGCTCCCCCACGGCGACGTTGAGGCCGCGGCGCTGGCCGATCGTGTAGTCGGTGATGCCCGCATGGCCACCGAGCACCCGGCCGTCCATGTGCACGATCTCGCCCGCCTCGCGACCCTGCGGCCGCAGCTTGTCGATCAGGGTGCGATAGTCGCCGTTGGGCACGAAACAGATGTCCTGGCTGTCCGGCTTGGCGGCGATGCGCAGGCCCAGTTCGGCCGCGACGCCGCGCACCTGGGGCTTCTCCAGATCGGCCAGCGGGAACCGCAGATAGTCGAGCTGCTGCGCCGTGGTGGCGAACAGGAAATAGGACTGGTCGCGCGAGTGATCGACCGCCTTGCGCATCTGGGCCCGGCCGTCGACGACCGAGCGCCGGACATAGTGGCCCGTGGCCATGGCCTCGGCCCCCAGATCACGGGCGACGTCCAGCAGGTCGCGGAATTTGACCGTCTGATTGCAGCGGATGCAGGGCACCGGCGTCTGGCCCGCCAGATAGGAGTCGGCGAACTGGTCGATCACCGCGTCCCGGAACCGGCTTTCGTAATCGAGGACATAGTGGGGGATGCCCAGCATCTCGGCCGCCAGCCGGGCGTCGTGGATATCCTGACCGGCGCAGCAGGCGCCCTTCTTCTTCAGCGCCGCGCCATGGTCGTAGAGTTGAAGCGTCACCCCGACGACATCATAACCCGCCTTGTGCAGCAGGGCGGCGACGACCGTGGAGTCCACCCCGCCCGACATGGCGGCCACGACGCGCGACCCCACCGGCAGCCCGACCGCCGCGCGCGCGGACTCGACCGCCGCATCCATGTCGGTGCGGGCGATGGTCGGAACCGGGCAGATGTCCTCAATGAGGGTCATGGGCCGCCATGTAGTGCGAAAGCGGCGCGATTTCGAGGCCTGCCGGAAACGACAACGGCCGCCCCCGTCGCCGGGAGCGGCCGTGATCTCGTCGGAGCAGTCGCCTTACGGGCGGCCGTAGTGCTGGATGCGCGTCGTGCGCAGGCCCTGCATGCCCCATTTGTCAATCGCCTTCTGCCAGGCGAGGAATTCCTCGGCCGTCAGACGATAGCGCGCGAGCGCATCTTCCAGACTGATCAGTCCGCCACGCACGGCGGCCACGACCTCCGCCTTACGGCGGATCACCCAGCGGTCCGTATTGGCCGGGGGAAGGTCGTGCAGCGTCAGGGGAGTGCCCGTCGGCCCGACCACGTATTGTTCGCCTCGATTATTAAGGCGTCGCTCTTGCAACATGGGCTTATGCCTCATTGACCACCACCACTATGATCATGACCGTAGCGGTCGGCGGCTAAGGGCCGTTTAAGCGTCGTGGTGAAGGAAAGGCTAAAATGCCGTCCGTCCACAGTCTCAATATTCAACGAAGGATTCATTGAGGTTTACGCCCTGTTACTCAAGTATCAGCGTTTGATGCTGATAAGCTCGGCGAGCATTTCATCTGCGGTGGTGATGATCTTGGACGATGCGGAATAGGCGCGCTGGGTGGTGATCAGGCCGGTGAACTCTGCCGACAGGTCGACCGTAGAGGCCTCCAGCTGGGATGCTCCGATCAGACCCGCGCCGCCACTGCCAGCCGCCTTGAGGTTATAGGTGCCGGAGCCCTGGCTCACGCGATAGGCGTTGCCCGAGGTCTGGGTGAGGCTGTCCGGGCTCGGGAAGGTGGCCAGGGCGATCTGCGCGATCTGGCGCGTGACGCCATTGTCGAAGATGGCTGTCACGAAGCCCGTGTCGTCGATCTTCACCTCGGACAGGTTGCCGAAGGCGGTGCCGTTGGTGAGGACCGCCTGCACCACAGAGCCGCTGTCATACTGGGTCAGGCCGCCGGTGGCCGCCGTCAGGTCGAAGGCCAGATCCTGGCTGTCGATGCCGAGTTCGGGAGCCCAGGTCACTTCCCCCGCGCCGGGCGCGCCCGAGCTGGACGAGCCAAAGCTCAGGGTGGCGTTGGTGACATCCTCGAACAGGGCGTCGGCGCCCAGGGCCGCCATGGCGTCGGCGTCGAGGCGACCGTCCTGGGTGAAGGCGACAAGACCGCTTCTGATCTGACCGTTGGACAGACCGGCGCCCGTGACGACGTCAGAGGCCGGAATGGCGCGGATTTCGGCGTACCACTGGTTCGGTACGGTACTCTTCAGGAACGAGATCGCCACGGTCCGCTGACCCCCCTTGGAGTCGGACACGGGGATGGTCAGTTCGAAGTCCGGCTTCACGCCATCGCCGGTTTCGGCGTTCCACATGGCCATCGAGTTCGTCGCGGGGTCATAGGCGTTCACGCCGGGAGGGACGGCGGCGGCGTCGGTCGCTTCGGCCGAGATCAGCTGGCTGGACTTGATATTGGCGTTCAGCTGGATGCGGGTGGTGGCCTCGGCCGTGCCGCCGACTGAGCCGACGTTGATCGTACGCAGCCGGTTCAGGTCGGAGGGGTCGGTGGCGATATTGCCTTCCGCGTCGACCGGCCAGCCCTGGAGATAAAGCCCGGCCGTGTTCTTCAGATAGCCGAGGTTGTCGACGCTGAAGGCGCCGGCGCGGGTGAACAGGCGGCTGTCCGTGACCTGCAGGTTCTCCGGCCGCTCCGTGACCACGAAGAAGCCCTGACCGGCGATGCCGAGGTCGGTGTTCGACGTCGTGCGCTGCAGCTGACCGTTCTGGCTGGTGAAGTGGCGGGCCGTCGCCAGCACGCCGCCGGCGGAATAGCCCGCACCCTGCGACTGGCTGTTGATAACCGTCGAGAACTCGCCCGCGGTGCGCTTGTAGCCGACCGTGTTCACGTTCGCGATGTTTTGCGAGATCGCCGCGAGGGCCGCGGCGTTGGCGGTCAGGCCGGACACGCCGGCCAGAAGGGCGCTGTTGATACTCATGGCGCGGGGCTCCTTACGAGAACAGTTTCATTGGGTTGAAAGAGGAGGCGAGGGAGGCGAGCAGGCCGTCCTCGTCGTCATTGGCGGGCGGCGGGGTCGCGGCGTTCCGGGACTCTTCCAGCGCGATCACGGTGGAGAGCGGCAGGATGGAGTTGCCGACCGTCAGATAGGGTTCGCCGTCGTACATCTCGACGCCGGTGATCCGGCCGCGGGTCAGAACCTGGCTGTCGACAGCGCCGCCGGCGGCGTCCTTGGCCACGACCCGCAGCGAATAGACCTGACCGTCCTGGGCGTTGGCGCCGGTGGTGGTCTCGCCGTCCCAGGTGAAGTCATGCACCCCCGTGGTGCGGTCCGGGACGTCGCCGGACCAGACCACCTTGCCCGTGCCGTCCAGCACCTCAAGCCGCGCCGAGGTCGCGTTCGACGCCAGCTCATAGCTCCAGGTCGCTTCACCGTCGGTGAATTTGGTGGCCGACCAGGCCGCGGTGGCTTCCTTGCCGATATAGGTGGCCGCGCCGGCCAGACTGCCGCCGCCCTGGGCAGCCAGCAGGCCCTTGAGCAGGTCGTTGGTCAGCAGCTGCTGCTCGACCCCCGCCATCTGGGTCAGTTGGGCCGTGAACTGGTTGGAATCCACCGGCGACAGCGGGTCCTGGTTCTTCAGCTGCGAGGTCAGCAAGGTCAGGAAGGTCTCGAAATTCGAGGCCAGCATGGTCGATCCGGCGCCGATCCGGCTGGTCGCATTGGTGGTCGTGTTGGTGATGGAATCGACCATCGGATCAGACTTTCATGTCCACGCCCGAAGGCGAGAGGGAGAGCGCCAGCGAGCCGGGCGGCTGGGCGACATCAATTTCGTTGTTCAGTCGGGTGGCGGCGGCGAAGGCCCGGGATGAACCGTGGCGGGCGTCCTGACCCCGGTCGAAGGCGCTGGAGTTGCTGTCCCGGTCCGCGAATTCGAAGGCGTCCTCGGCCAGCTGGAAGCCGGCCTCCTCAAGCTGACGGCGCAGCTCGTCGGCGCGGCCCCGCAAGTCCGTCGCCGCGGCCGGATTATCGAAGGCCAGCCGGGCGTTCAGACGGCCCTCGGAGTCGATGTCCAGCTTGACGTCGACGCGGCCGAGCTCATCCGGCGTCAGCGCCATTTCGAACCGGGTGGAACGGCCCTCGAGACGGCGCAGGATCTGGGCGGCGATCTGGGCGGTCGCCTCGATCGTGGCGCGGGACAGCTGGGACACGCCGGTTTCGCGGGGACCGGCGGAGGACTGGGTCTGGGCCGCTGTGCTTTCGACGGGCGGCGGCGGCTCGGAGGGCGGCCCTTCGGTCTCGCCGCCGTTGGCCATGTCGCGGGCCATGGCAGCGGCGGTTGCGGCGAAGTCAGGGGGGGCGGTTGCCGGGCTGGCGGCGGGGCTGGCGGCGACAGCCGGGCCGGCCTGCGCAGGGGCGGATGCCGGGCGCGCAGTATCAGCCCCGCGCGATCCGTCGCCGGTCCTCGCATCGACCGGTCCCAGCAACCGGCCAGTGCGTTCCGCCGAAGGGCGGAGCGGTGGCGGAGGCGGCGGCGCTGGAGGCAAGGTCGTCGGCGTGGGCGCGGCGCCGGTCCGGGCGTGGGCCTCGACGGCCTCCGTCGCCGCGGCGGTTTCAGCGAGAGTCAGCTCCGTGTTCGAAGTTCCTGCGGTGACAGGACGAACGTCGCGCAGCGGAGGCTGAACCTCGGGCCGGGGCGGCTTGGTGTTGGGGCCCTTGTCTGTGAGCAGGGGCGTCGTGGTTTGTTCGCGCGGCAGAACCTCCGGCCCGGTGGTCCTGGCGGACAGCCCCTTGTCCGAGGGCAGCGGCGTCGTGTCCTGCTCCCCGGGCAGAACCTCAGGCCCGGCGGTCTTGGCGGTCGAGGCCTTGTCCACCGGCAGCGGGGTCGTGGCTTGCGTCCCGTCCAGATCACTGGTTGCGGATGCTTCGTCCGCTGCGGGAAGAACGAGCGGCGTCGGCGTCGTGGGCGCGGCGAGGAAGGCGGCAGCGGCCGGAGCATCGGCGTCCGCCTCGACCTGCACGTCGTCCGATTTCGACGGCTCGGCCTGCTTCTTGGTGACGGGAACGGCCGCCTCTTCGCCGGACAGGGCCGCGAGCAAATCCCTGAAGCCGGACGCGGCGTCGTCCGACGGCCCTTGCGGGACGCTGGGGACGGCTGGCGCGATGGCGGACAGCAGGGTGAGGGCGGACATAGGTTCCGGGAAGTCGGTTCGCCGAAGCGAGGGGGACGAGGGCGCCTGCTGCGCCGGACATTCGGAACCCGTGGCGCAAGTCGCGGGCCAACCGGGAGGCGCACGGCAAGATACGGAATAATCACAGAAAAAATTCTCGCTGGCCCCGGGCGTCGTTGTCACGGCTCAGTCGAAACTTGCCGCGTGAAGACGATTCTTGCCCGGCGCCCGTCGTGATCCGGCGCGTCTGGTTAGGGCCGGCGAGCGAATGGCCCGGCGTTTGCGCCCCTTGCCGCCCATGACCCAGGCGCGAAACGCAAGAGCGCGTAATTTCAGTAGCTTGCACGGCCCGCCTTCGCGCGACGCCGGGCAAAAAGCGCGCGTCGGCTGGCAGGGCTTGCCGGGCGCCGCGTCTTTGGAGGCCTTCGGATGTCCCTGAACGCCATCATGAACACCGCGAGTTCGGGTCTCCAGACCGCCCAGACCCAGCTGCGCGTCGTTTCGGACAACGTCTCCAACGTCAACACGCCCGGCTATGTCCGCAAGATCGCGGAACAGCGGACCCTGACCAGCCAGGGCCTGGGTTCCGGCGTCGAGGTCGCGCGCATTCGTCTGGCCACGGACCGGTTCCTTCAGGCGGCCAGCCTGAATGCGGGGGCGGAGTCCGCGCGCATGGGCGTGCGCCATGAACTGTACGATCGTATCCAGTCGCTGTTCGGAGACCCGGGTGGCGACGCGGGGTTTTTCTCGCAGGTCGACGCCGTCTTCTCGGCCTTCGCGGCCAGCGCCGAGGATCCGACATCTTCGCCTCGACGCCAGGACGCCCTGTTCAGGACCCAGGCGCTGTTTGATGAGGCCAGCCGGATCGCCGGCCAGATCCAGGCGGTTCGTGAAGATGCCGACAGCCGGATCCAGAGCGCCGTCGAACGGGCCAACAGCCTGCTTGAACAGATCGAGGGCCTGAACCTCGAGATCGCGCGCGCCACGGCGGTCGATGGCGACGCCTCGGGCGCGGAGACCGCCCAGTCGGCCCTGATCGGTCAGCTGGCGGAACTGATGGACATCCGGGTGGCTGTGCGGCCCGTCGGCGGGGTGTCGATCCGGACCGGATCGGGGACGCTTCTGGCCGGTCAGGGCGCGGCGGTCCTCGGCTACAACCGCGCGGGGACGATCACCGGCGAAACGGCCTTCAACGAAATCTGGGTCACCGAGCCCGGCGGACAGATGCGGTCCCTGCTCGACAGCGTGACGTCGGGCGAGATCAAGGGCCTGGTTGAACTGCGCGATATCGAGGCGCCTGCGGCGGCGGAGCGGCTGGCCGAACTGGTCGCCCATGCAGCCGACCAGCTGAACCGCGCCCACAACGCCAACTCCGCGGTGCCAGCGCCGACCAGCCTGACCGGTCGCAATGTGGGCCAGTCGTTCGAGAGCGCGATCGCGGGCTTCACGGGTCAAACAACCGTCGCCGTGACCAATGCGGCCGGTATCATCCAGACACGGGCCGACATCGTCTTCTCGGGCGGGACGATGACGGTGAACGGCGCCGCTGCGACGCCGGCGACCTTCCTGACGGTTCTGAACGCCCAGCTCGGCGGCGCCGCGACGGCCAGTTTCACTGACGGCAGGCTGACCATTGCGGCGACCGGCGCCAATGGCGTGGCTGTCGCAGATGACGCAGCGGGCCCGTCCGCCAAGGCAGGCCGGAGCTTCTCGCACTATTTCGGTCTCAACGACCTGGTGTCGTCGGACAGGCCGGCCTTCTACGACAACGGCCTGACCGCCGCCTCGCCGCACGGCTTCACCGCCGGCGAGACCCTGACATTCCGCTTCACCGGTGAAACCGGTTCGCGCCTCCGCGACCTGCAGGTCGCCGTGCCGGCGGGCGCGACCGTCGGCGACCTGGTCGCCGCGCTGAACGACCCCGGCGCCGGGATCGGCCGCTTCGGCTCCTTCTCGCTTGCCGCCGACGGTTCGCTGTCGTTCACCGGCTACGGCAACCCGCCGCCGACGATGAGCGTCCTTGAGGATCGGACGACCCAGGTTCCTTCGGGCGTGTCCGTGACCGAACTGTTCGGCATCGCCGGCGGCGTGCGTGCTTCGCGGGCTGACGGCTTCTCCCTGCGTGCAGACATTCGGCAAAGCCCCTCCAGACTGGCCCTGGCGCAGCTGAATCTGTCAGCCGCTGTCGGGACGGCGGCCCTGAGCGTCGGGGACGGTCGCGGTGCCCTCGTCCTCGCCGACGCGGGAGAGCGGGCGGCGAATTTTCAGGCCGCGGGGGGATCGTCCGGCGGATCGATCTCGGTCTCCCGCTATGCCGCGGAGCTGTCGGGCGAGATCGGCGGCAAGGCGGCCGCGGCCAGGAACCGGATGGAGACGGCAAACGCCCTCTATACGGAAACCGCGGCCCGCCAGACGGCGCATGAAGGCGTCAATCTGGACGAGGAACTGGTGTTGATGACGACCTATCAGCAGGCCTTCAATGCCTCGGCCCGGCTCATCCAGGCCGCCAAGGACATGTACGATACGCTGATGGGGATGGTCTGATGACCCGCGTCGCCACCTTCGGAAACTATCAGTCGGCCCTGCTGGACCTGATGAACGCCCAGACCCGGGCGGCGGACGCCCAGGAACGGGTCGCAACCCAGAAAAACGCCACCGATCTGACCGGTTTCGGCCGACAGTCCCAGACGCTGACCGCCATGAAGGGCGCGCAAAGCCGGATTCAGGGGTTTATCGACACCAGCGAGGCTGTGTCCGCGCGCCTGACGACCCAGGATCTGGCCATGGGTCAGATCAAGGACGCCATCACCGGCGTCCGGGATGCGCTGGGAAGCGCGATTTCCAGCGATTCCGGCGCGTTGCTGTTTCTGGAGCTCGACGGTCATTTCCAGACCGCACGGGGTGGACTGAACACCCGCCACCACGGCGGCTATCTGTTCGCCGGGGCCTCGACGTCGACCACGCCCGTGGTTGCGGCCAAC
Source organism: Brevundimonas sp. UBA2388 (assembly GCA_002343425.1). GTDB lineage: Bacteria > Pseudomonadota > Alphaproteobacteria > Caulobacterales > Caulobacteraceae > Brevundimonas. The sequence goes on along the minus strand of DDSO01000026.1, from coordinate 47,043 downwards.
CTGTCCGAGCTGGCGGCGGCCCCCGATGTGGCCTCCCTGTTCAGCAATGACACCCTGAAGGCGGCCAGCCGCGTGGCCGAGGGTACGACGCTGGAGACGGGGTTTCTCGCCGACGAACTGGGTACGGACATTCTCAGCATCCTGAGGGACATCCAGACCTTCCACACCACGCCGGGATCCGGACCTCTCGACGGTCGGCTCAGCGAGCCGCAGAAGGCGTTCCTTGCAACGCAGTTGAACCGGCTGGAACTGGCGGGAACGGCTGTCGTCGACAAGATGGCCAGGACGGGTTCCCTGGCCAAACAGGTCGAGAGCATCGCCAACGGTCACGAGGCGCAGAAGGCCGCCCTGGATGAACTGGTGGCGGGACGCACCGATGCCGATATGGCGAAGGCGATCACCGACCTTCAGCTGTCTCAGGTCGCCATCCAGGCCTCGGCCCAGGTGATCAGCCAACTGCGACAGGTCTCGCTCCTCAACTATCTGAGCTGATGAGGCAAATATCTTATTGCCACGCTCGACACGCGCACCGGCGAGAACATAAAGTGAACGAATGGCCGTTCTCGATCTGCGCAGCAAGCTCGCCGTCCTCGCGGACGCCGCCAAATATGATGCTTCCTGCGCGTCGTCGGGGACATCGAAACGAGACTCGATCGGCGGCAAGGGCGTCGGGTCCACCGAGGGAATGGGGATCTGCCATGCTTACACGCCGGACGGCCGCTGCGTGTCCTTGCTCAAGATCCTGCTGACCAATTTCTGCATCTACGACTGCGTCTATTGCATCAACCGGGCGTCCTCGAACGTCCAACGCGCACGGTTCAGCGTCGATGAGATCGTCGAGCTGACGCTGAATTTCTACAGGCGGAACTACATTGAGGGCCTGTTCCTGTCCTCGGGCATCATCCGCTCAGGCGACTACACCATGGAACAGCTGGTACTGGTCGCGAAGAAGCTCAGGGAAGAGCACGACTTCCGCGGCTATATCCATCTGAAGCTGATCCCGGAGGCCGATCCCCTGCTGGTCGAGGAGGCGGGTCTCTACGCGGACCGGCTGTCGGCCAATATCGAGCTGCCGCGGGACGAGGCGCTGAAGCGGCTGGCGCCGCAGAAGGACGTTGGGGTCATCAAACAGGCGATGGGCCGGGTGCGCTTGAAGGTCGAGGCGGCGCGTCCCGCGAAAAAGGACCGGGCCAAACCTCCGAAATTCGCGCCCGCGGGTCAGAGCACCCAGCTGATCATCGGCGCGGACGGCGCGTCGGATACCGAGATCGTCGACCGCAGCGCCTCGCTCTACGCCGGCTATGGCCTCCGCCGGGTCTATTATTCAGCCTTCAGTCCGATCCCGGATGCATCCAGCGCCCTGCCGCTGTCGAAGCCGCCGCTGATGCGCGAACATCGTCTGTACCAGGCCGACTGGCTGATGCGCTTCTACGGCTTTTCGCCGGGCGAGATCGGCGACGCCGCCAATGACGGCATGCTGGACCTCGCCATCGATCCCAAACTGGCCTGGGCGCTCAACAGTCGGGCCCAGTTTCCGGTCGATGTGAACACGGGCGCGCGCGAGATGCTGCTGCGGGTGCCGGGGCTGGGGGTGAAGTCGGTAAACCGCATCCTTCAGGTCCGCCGCTGGCGCACCCTGAGGCTTGAAGACATCGGGCGACTTTGCCGGGGTATGGACAAGGTCCGGCCCTTTATAACCGCGCTGGACTGGACGCCGGGAGGGTTGACCGACGCGGCAGATCTGCGCGCGCGGATGACCCCGGTCGTCCAACCGGTTCAGTTGAGCCTGTTCTGAATGCGTGTCGCGACGCTCGCCGGGGAGACTGATTTCGACGGCTGGCGAGTCGGCGCGCGGGCGTTGAGGCTGGCGGGCGTTCCGCCGGTCGAGGCGGCTTTCCGGGTCGGGGGGAGCGGGCCGGGCCTGTTCGACGACGGGCTGCCGCCGGCCCCGCCGGACGCCGGCTTCCACACACCGCGCGCCTTCGTCGATCTGGCGCAGTCGGTGATCCTGCACCGGTCGGAGGACCGGTTCGACCTGCTGTACCGGCTGCTCTGGCGACTGCAGGTCGAACCCGATCTGATCCGCGTTGTCACCGACGTCGACGTGGCCGACGCCATGGAACGCGCGAAAAACGTCAGCCGCGCCAGCCACAAGATGAAGGCCTTCGTGCGCTTTCGGCGGATTGATGCGGCCGATGGCGAGCGGTGGGGGGCGTGGTTCGAACCCGCCCACAGGGTGCTGGAACGAACGGCTCCATTCTTCACCCGCCGCTTCCCCAACATGATCTGGACGATCCTGACGCCCGACGGGACAGCGTCATGGGACGGGGACGCGTTGGCGTTCGGCCCGCCGGCGACCCGGGACATGGCTCCGGGCGAGGACGAGGTCGAGGACTTCTGGAAGACCTACTACGCCTCGACGTTCAATCCGGCCCGGCTGAAGCTGAAGACCATGCAGGGCGAAATGCCCAAACGATACTGGCAAAACCTGCCCGAGGCGGCCCTGATCCGGGAGCTGACGGCGCAGTCATCCACCCGAACCGAGACCATGGTCGCGGCGCCGGCCTCGGAACCCAATCTCCGGCTCACGAAGACGCTTTCCCGGATTAATCGCGACCATGCTTTCGACCAAGGCTTTGTCCCGTCATCGCTCGAAGAGCTCGGACAGGCGGTTCAGACCTGCCGCCGATGCCCGCTGTGGCGCGACGCAACCCAGGGCGTTTGCGGATCCGGGGCGAAGCAGTCGCGGCTGATGATCGTCGGCGAACAGCCGGGCGATCAGGAGGATCTGGCGGGCCGGCCCTTCGTCGGTCCGGCGGGTCAGGTGCTGAACGATGCGCTGGTCGAGGCGGGCATCGACCGCGAAGACGCCTTCGTCACCAATGCGGTGAAGCATTTCAAGCACGAGCCGCGGGGCAAGCGGCGCATCCACAGGACCCCGCTGGTCAGCGAGATCAGCGCCTGCCGCTGGTGGCTGGACGCGGAGCGACGGCTGGTGAGGCCGAAGGTGATCGTGACCCTCGGCGCGACCGCGGCTCTGGGCGTGCTGAACCGGAAGATCACCGTGGCGCAGGCGCGCGGTCAGGTGCTGGCGCAGCCCGATGGCGCGAGGATCGTGACGACCGTGCACCCCTCCTACCTTCTGCGCTTGCCGGAAGAGGCGGCGCGATCCGCTGAACGCCGCCGCTTCGTTGAAGACCTGTCTCGCGCCCGGGCCTTGATCTGACCCGAAACATCCGAGACCGTGGCTGAACGAATACGACCGGGCGGCGTTCTGATGTCTGCCCCAGCTTTGCCGTTTGGCCGGCGTAGGCAAAACGGACAGGGCGATCTAGGTAGGGGCATGGCCGCAGCGGATTTCCAGATCGAGGACGGCGGGCCGGGGCTGACGCTCCGGCTGACTGGCGACTGGACCGCGACCGAATTGGGCCGGATATCCCGTCGTCTTGACGATGAGCTTCAGGATCGGTGCGTCGATGCGGTCGATCTGACCGATATGGGCCGGTTCGACACGGCGGGCGCCCTGGCGATCGTTCAGGCCGCCAACTGCGTCCTGCCCCCAACAGCCTGGACCCAGCGCCCCGAGGCCGGGCGCACCTATGCCATGGTCGAGAAGCTGGAGCGCGAAAGCGCCGGCCCTCCACGCCGGTCTCCCGGCTGGGTGCGGACCTTCGGCAAGGTCGGTCGCGGCGTTCACGACATTTTCGACGAAGCGACCCTGTCGATGGCCTTCCTCGGCCGCCTCGTGGTCGCCGCCGGGTCGGCCCTGCGGCCCGGACGAATTCGCTGGGCCGCCTGGTTCAGTCAGGTCGAGCGCGCCGGGCTGGACGCCATACCGATCGTCGCCACGACCAATTTCTTCATCGGCGCGGTCATCGCCTACCTGGGGGCCAATCTGCTGACCCAGTTCGGCGCCGGGGTCTACACCGTGCAGCTGGTGGCGGTGGCGACCCTGCGTGAGCTGGCTGTCCTGATTACGGCGATCCTGCTTGCGGGCCGTTCCTCCTCGTCGTTCGCCGCCGAAATCGGCTCGATGCGGATGAATCAGGAAGTCGACGCCATGCAGGTGATGGGGGTGAACCCCTTCCAGGCGCTGGTCATACCGCGGCTCGCGGCCATGGTGCTGATGATGCCACTCCTGACCTTCATCGGTATGGTGGCGGGCATGCTCGGCGGCATGCTGGTGACCTGGGCCGAGCTGAGCTACGGCCCGTCCTTTTTCATCCAGCGCGTCAGCGAGGATCCGAAGATGGGAACCCACCTGATGGTGGGGATGATCAAGGCGCCCGTATTCGCGGTTGTCATCGCCGCCATCGGCTGCCGGCAGGGGATGGCGGTCGCGGGCGATGTCGAGAGCCTGGGCCGGCGGGTCACGGCCGCGGTGGTGCAGGCCATATTCGCCATCATCTTCCTGGACGCCGTGTTCGCCATGATCTTCCTGGAGCTGAACCTGTGACCGCCGCGACGACGCCGGCGGGTCCGGCTACAGCCCCGGAAAATCTGATCGAGGTTCGCGGTCTGCTGAGCCAGTTCGGCGAGCGGGTCATTCATCAGGACCTCGACCTGACGCTGGAGCGCGGCGAGGTGATGGGCGTGGTCGGCGGGTCGGGTACCGGCAAGACCGTGCTCCTGAACTCGATCATCGGCCTGAAGGAGCCCGAGGGCGGCACGGTCAGCATCCTTGGCTATGATCGCGCCACCATGACCGAGGAGGACGAGGCGGATGTCCAGCGGCGGACAGGCATCCTGTTCCAGCAGGGCGCCCTGTTCTCGTCGTTGAGCGTCATCGACAATGTCGCCTCGCCCCTGGTCGAGCACACCGGCCTGTCCGCGGACGTGATCCGCGAACTCGCCGAGATGAAGATCGCCATGGTCGGGTTGAAGCCCGAGTCCCATCATCTGAAGCCCGCCGAGCTGTCCGGCGGCATGCGCAAGCGGGTCGGACTGGCCCGGGCGCTGGCGCTGGACCCCGAGCTGCTGTTTCTTGATGAGCCTACGGCGGGGCTGGACCCGATCGGCGCCGCGGCCTTCGACGCCCTCATCCGTCAGCTTTCGGATGACCTGGGTCTGACGGTGTTCATGATAACCCACGACCTCGACAGCCTGTATGCCATCACCGACAAGGTTGCGGTGGTGGCCGACAAACACATCGTCGCCAAGGCGACGGTTCAGGAGCTGGAGCGTTCAGACCACCCCTGGATCAGGGAATACTTCCTCGGCCCGCGTGGCCGGGCCGCAGACAAGGCCGCCTGAGGAGAGCGGACGAGATGGAACGAGACGCCCACTACGCCGCCGTCGGCATCGCCACCATCGCCCTGATGGCGGCGCTGGCTGTGTTCGTGATCTGGCTGGCCCGACTGCAGTTCAACAATGACTACGACGTCTATGACATCGTCTTCTACGGCCCCGTGCGCGGCCTTTCAGAGGGCGGCGAGGTGCATTTCAACGGCATCCGCGTCGGCGAGGTCACGGACCTGAACCTGGACCCGGAAAAGGGTGATCAGGTCATCGCCCGCATCCGCGTCGACGCAACCACGCCGGTCCGCGTCACCTCGCGCGCCCAGCTGGAGCCGCAGGGCATCACCGGCCTGAACTATATCCAGATCACCGCCGGCAATCCGCAGAGCGCCAATCTGAAGGAACAGTATCCCGCCAATGTGGTGCCGGTGATCCAGAGCCAGCCGTCGCCGATCGCCGAGCTGCTCAGCGGCTCGGGCACCGTGTTGGCGCAGACCGTCGATGCGCTGAACCGGATCAACCGGGTGCTGTCGGACGACAACGTCCGGTCCTTCTCCACCAGCCTGAAGAACATCGAGAGCCTGTCCACCGAGCTCGAAGCCCGCAAGGGCATGCTGGAACAGCTGGAACAGGCCCTGACCAAGGCCAATTCGGCGGTGGCCGAGTTCGAGGCTCTGGCCGTCAGCAGCCGCCGGATCATTGAAGGCGACGGGCGCGAGGCCGTGGCCAATATCAACGCCGCGGCCGAAGAGGCGAGGGCGGCGGTGGCTTCGATCAACCGCACCGCCACCAATGTCGAAGGGCCGCTGAACGAGTTCGCCACCACGGGTCTGCCGCAACTGCAGCAGTCGATCCAGGGGCTGGAGGACGCGACCCGGTCGCTGGAAGGCCTGATCGATGAAGTCCGGTCCAGCCCTCGCGATTTCATCAGCCGCCCGCCGACCAAGGAACTGGAGGTCCAACCTTGACCCGCTTCTCGCTGATCCGCCCGATCGCGGCGATCGTGGCCATGATGGCGCTTTCGGCCTGCGCCCTGCTGTCGACGCCCGATCCGGTGCAGACCTACCGGTTCGGGGGCGGCGTCGCCGCCACCTCGGCCGCCGCGACCGCCAGCCCGGTTCAGGTCACGCTGCGCCGGGTCGAATTCCCGGAAGCCGTCGAGGGAGACAAGTTGCTGGGAGTCACCGGGACCGAGGCCGCCTATATCGCCGGGGCCCGTTGGGTCTCGCCGGCGGCGGACCTCTATATGGAGAGCATCGAGAACGCCTTCGCCGCCCAGGCGACGCGGGTGCGTCTGATCGGTCCGCGCGAGCTGACGCGGGGCCAGCGGTCGCTCGATATCGACATCCGCTCGTTTGAGGCCCGCTATGACGCGCCGGGCATGACGCCGACCATTGTGGTCACGGCCCGCGCCCGTCTGCTGGCCTTGCCGGAACGGACGGTGGCGGCCGAGCGCGTGTTCACCGTGGAGCAGCCGGCGACGGCCAACCGGGTCTCCGCCATCGTCGAGGCCTTCGACACCGCGACGCGCGACCTGAATACACAGATCGTCGCCTGGACGGACGCCAGCGCCGGCTGAGTCAGAGCGGCCTGAATCAGAGCGGTCTGCGCAACTCCGCCATCCGGCTCTCGACGTCGGCGCGGCGGCTGCGCGACGCGGTCAGCTCGACGACCGCACGGTCGATCCGGCCCTTGAGGTCATCCCGGACGCGGGCCATGCGGTCGCGATCGGGACGGACCGATTTCGGGCGCTTGCCCGACAGACCCAGCGCCTCTTTCCAGTCATCGCGCCAGGCCGCCACGCCGTCGGCGCAGGCCTTGAGCGCCTCGGCGGCCCGGGCGTCAGCGTTCTGGGCGCTGCGGATCAGGGGCAGGGACTGCAGGGCGGCGGCCCGGCAGGCGTCCAGCGTGGCGCGGCGCGCGGCCAGGGGGTGCGGCGCCTCGCCCTCGGTCGGGGTATGGCCCGCCAGCCGGGGGGCGGCGGCGGCGAGGTGCGCGTCGAGGTCGGCGAGCGCGTCGCGGATCTCTATCCAGGCCTGGTCGAGCGCCCCGGAGCGCTGCCCGGCGCCTTCGATACGGCCGGTCAGGTCCTTCGCGGTCTCGGTCAGGCCGGCGGCGGCGCGGCTCCAGGTTTCGCGGAAGCGTTTGAGCCGTCCGCCCCGGCTGTCGAACAGGCCAGCGAGCCCACGGCGCGGCTCCAACGCGCCGGGGTCCAGACCGTCCAGCACCGAACGGGCATGCGCCAGCTGGGCCGAAGCCTCGGTCAGATCACCGGTTCGGGCGGCGGCCAGTGCGCGTTCGATACGCTCCACCGCCGCGGCACGGGCGGGTTCCGCGAAGGCTTCGACCTGGGCGTCGTCCCAGGCCGCGTCGATTTCGGCGACGCGCGCGGCGTCAGGCGCAGGCCAATTTCCCTGCCAGCGATAGGCGCCGTCAGCCATCACTCGTACTCCACCCCTCCGGTTCTGCGACCGGTGGGACAGTATGACTACGACTTGAGCCGGACGGCAACGGTACAGGTTGTCCCGGTTGTATGACGGGCGGGGCGGCGCCTCGCGATCGCCAAGCTGTACGCGAGCGCCTGAGGCCGGTCAGCCGACGCCGGGCGCGACTGTATAGGTCGCCTCGGTCTTGCTCGCGACCTCTTCGAGGGTGACGCCCTCGGCCAGTTCGATGAGCTCAAGGCCTGTTCCGTCCGGTTTGACGTCGAAGACGCAGAGGTCGGTGATGATGCGGCTGACCACGCCCGTACCGGTGAGCGGCAGGGTGCAGGATTTCAGCACCTTGGACTGGCCGTGCTTGTTGGCGTGGTCCATGACCACGACCACGCGCTTGACGCCCGCGACCAGGTCCATGGCGCCGCCCATGCCCTTCACCAGCTTGCCCGGGATCATCCAGTTGGCGATGTCGCCGTTCTCGGCCACTTCCATGGCGCCGAGGATGGACAGGTTGATGTGGCCGCCGCGGATCATGGCGAAGCTGTCGGCCGAGCTGAAATAGCTGCTCTCGGCGATCTCGGTGATCGTCTGCTTGCCGGCGNNGCGTTGATCAGGTCGGCGTCGACCTCGTCCTCATAGGGGAAGGGGCCCATGCCCAGCATGCCGTTCTCGGACTGGAGGGTGACCTCCATCCCGTGCGGAATGTAGTTGGCCACAAGGGTCGGGATGCCGATGCCGAGGTTCACATAGAACCCGTCCTGCAGCTCGTGGGCGGCGCGGGCGGCGAGTTGTTCGCGGGTGCGGGCCATTATGCGGTCTCCCGGGCACGGACGGTGCGTTGCTCGATGCGCTTCTCGGGCTCGGTCAGGACGATGCGGTCGACATAGATGCCGGGCGTGTGAATCTGGTCGGGGTCCATCGAGCCGGTCGGGACGATATGCTCGACCTCGACGACGGTGACCTTGCCGGCCGTGGCCATCATCGGATTGAAGTTGCGGGCGGTCTTGCGGAACTGGAGATTGCCGCGGCCGTCGGCCTTCCAGGCCTTGACGATCGAAAGGTCGGCGACGAGGCCGGTCTCCATGACGTAGTCGCGGCCGTTGAAGTTGCGGACTTCCTTGCCCTCGGCGACCAGGGTGCCGACGCCGGTGGCGGTGAAGAAGGCCGGGATGCCCGCGCCGCCGGCGCGGATGCGCTCGGCCAGGGTGCCCTGGGGGTTGAACTCCAGCTGCAGCTCGCCGGCCAGATACTGGCGCTCGAACTCCTTGTTCTCGCCGACGTAGGACGAGATCATTTTGGCGATCTGGCGGGTCTCCAGCAGCTGGCCGAGGCCGAAGCCGTCCACGCCGGCGTTGTTGGAGATGACGGTCAGGCCCTTGGTTCCGCTGTCGCGCAGGGCGGCGATCAGATGCTCGGGGATGCCGCACAGGCCGAAGCCGCCGGACATGACGGTCATGCCGTCGAAGGTCAGGCCCTCCAGGGCGGACGCCGCGTCGGGGAAGATCTTCCGCATCGCTTCCTCATATTTTCACCACCTGATGAATATTGGCGGCGCTCGTCCGTCCGTACCGTGGGGACGCGGGACGGGCAAGCCGGGCGGAAAAAAACACCTTCCGAGGCGTTCACATAGCCCGGTCAGGCGGCGAGACCGTCAATCAGGGCGGCGGCCGGAATGTGCCAGGCGCGGTTGAGCTTGCGGATCTGGTCGAGGTTGATCTCGCGACGGCCGTTCAGCAGGTCGGAAGCGCGCGCCTTGGAACCCACGACCTCGATCAGGTCTGCGCGGGTGTAGTTGTTGGCCGCCATCACTGACTTGACCACCGAGACGGGGTCCGCACGACTTATTGGATAGAAGCGCGCTTCGTAGTCCTCAATCAGCAAGGTCAGAGCGTCAAAATTGGCGGCTTCGGGTGTATCGGCCGCGGGCTCGTCGTCGAAATAGGGACGGACAGCGACCAGAGCTGCCTCGTATTCGGCTTCGTCACGCAGGGTCCGCAGGGTGCTGAAATCCATCATCGCCTCCTAGAGTTTCGCCACGTCGATCCGGTCGTAGTCGGCGTGCGTGCCGACGAAGAGAATGAACACCCGCCTCGTCCTGAAGCCGATCAGACCGACGACGCGATATTTGTTGCCACCCACATCGAAGACGATCTTGCCGTCCGCGACATAGTCGGCGCTGTTGAATGTGGCCTTCACCTCGCTGAAGTTCTTCCAGTCGGCGTCGGACACGGTGGTGTGCCATTCCGTCAAGGCAACGCGGGCGGCGTCGGCGAGCTTGCCTTTCGGCAAACCCGACCAGAATTTCACCAGCGTCGATTTGGCGATGATGCGCACACAGCCAACATAGTGCGTTCCCAATCTGGAAACAAGACTAGCGTGCCGACCCTTCGGTCACCGGCTGTGCCGGCGGTGCGCCGCGATGGCGATAGCGGGCGCCCTTGAGCATCATCTTCGCCGCTTCCCAGTGGATGCCCCAGGTGACCTTCCACGTCAGCAGGGGGTGGGTCAGGAAGGCGCGGAGCAGCTGGCTGTCGGTCAGGGGCCTGCGCCGGCCTGTGAAGCTGGCCGTCAGGATCGGCGTATCGCCCCGTCGCACCGCCACGACGACGGACACGGCCTCTCCGGGCGGGCGGACGGTGAAGTCGTAGGTCAGGTCGCGGTCCATGAAGGGCGAGACGAAGAACTGCTTGTCCACCGTCTGCCGGATCAGAGCCGTCTCGTCGCCCGGCGCGGCCACGAGATAGCTGTGACGCTCGTGAAAGGTGTTGGTGACCTCATAGAGCAGGGCCGCCAGTGCTCCGTCGGGCGTGTGGCAGAAGAAGACGCTGATCGGGTTGAAGCCGTAGCCGAGGATGCGCGGCATGGTCAGCAGGCGGATCGGCCCGCCGGCGATGTCGATCCCGGCCTCGTTCAGATGCGCCTCGACCTGAGCGCGCAGGGGTCGGCCGGAGCGGTCGCCGTGATCGGAGGATCGCAGGCTGATCAGGCCGAAGCGTCCCCGGCCCAGCAGGCGCAGGCGATTCTGAACCTCGTCCAGCTCATCGAGGTCGGCCAGCACCATCCAGAGGCGGTAGCGCAGCCGATGGTCAAAGGTGCGCGACCGCTGATGGACGACCTCGCCGACATAGAGGGCTGATGAGCAGGCGATGGCGGGATGCGCGTTCACGCCGCCTCGGTCAGCCGGTCCGGGTTGGCGGCAGGCGCACGGACATGGATCCGGCCGCTCTCATTCTCGACCGACCAGGGCCGGCGCACGCCGCCGAGCTGTTCGGCGACGGCCAGTCCGGCCTGCAGTCCGTCCTCATGGAAGCCCGAACCGAACCATGCCCCGGCGAACCAGACATTGCGGCGGCCCTGCAGCGACCACAGTTCCGACTGCGCCGCGACGGCGGCGGCGTCGAACACGGGATGCTCATAGTCCCATTCGCCGATCACCAGCGCCGGATCCGGGGCCTTGGCCGGGTTCAGGCTGACGAACAGGGGCGGGCCGGGCAGGGACTGGAGCTCGTTCATCCAGTAGGTCACGCCGCCTTCGCCCGCGCGGTCGGAGTATCCCATATGGGTCCAGGCGGCCCAGGCCTTGCGCCGCTTCGGCATCAGGGTTGTGTCACGGTGCAGGATGACGTGGTTGGGCCGGTAGCCGATGGCGCCGAGCAGCCGACGGTCCTCGGCCGAGGGCGCTTCCAGCAGCTTCAGGGCCTGGTCGGAATGGGTCGCCAGCACCACGGCGTCGAAGCTCTCCAGCCGCCCGTCGTCGAACCGCAGCGCCGCGCCGTCCAGTCCACGCAACACGCCGACTATGCCCGCGTTGGTCACGATCCGGCCGCGGAAGGCCTCGGCCAGCCGCGTCACATAGGATCGGCTGCCTCCGTCGACCGTCCGCCAGGTCGGCCTCAGGTCCACCTTGAGCAGGTTGTGGTTCATGTAGAAACGGACGAAGGAGGCGGCCGGATACTCAGCCATCTGCCCCATGGTGCAGGACCAGATGGCGGCCGCCTGGGGCAGCAGATGAGCCTCGCGGAACAGGGCGCCGTAGCCGCTGCGCGTCAGATATGCGTCCAGCGTCTCCCCGGACCGCTCGAGCGCTGCGAGATCGCGGGGGGCCTGTTTCTGGAACCGGAGCAGGTCGCTGATCATGCGCCAGAACCGGGGACTGGCGTAGTTGCGCTTCTGGGCGAACAGGGCGCCGAGGCCCTGGCTGCAATATTCGAAGGCGCCGTCGTCGATGGAGACGGCGAAGGACATCATGGCCGGCTTGGTCGGCACATTCAGATGCGCGAACAGGGCGGTCAGGTTGGGGTAGTTGGCCTCGTTGTAGACGATGAAGCCGGTATCGACCGCCACGGGCTCATGCGGGGAGGGCGCGTCCACGGTGCTGGAATGACCGCCCAGCCGGTCGTCGGCCTCGAACAGGGTGACGTCATGCTCCTGCGACAGCAGCCAGGCGCAGGACAAACCCGATATCCCCGAACCGACCACGGCGATGCGCCGGCCGGCGGGTGAGGCGGGTGTCTCCGCGACGAGATGAGGGGGCATGCCGACTCCGACTTTGGTTGAGAAGAGATACGGCGCACAAGGCGAGGCGGATGCCGGTCATCCGAATGCTACGCTGCGGCGTAGCTACGGGATAGTCAGGCCTGTCAGGAGCGCCCATGTCACTCGCCAACGCCGCCATTCGCCGGCTGCAGGATGCGCCGTTCCCGGACTTCATCGCCCGGCCGGCGATCGACAGTCTGGTCAGCGAGGCGCGCAAACGGCTGGACCGCGAGGGCCCGCACGACGAGGCCGCCTTCGCCCGCGACATGGCGCAGCGGGCCATTGCCGAACACACGGCGGCGGCCAACGAACAGCACTATGAGCTGCCGCCGGAGTTCTTCGAAATCTGCCTGGGCAAGCGGCTGAAATACTCCTGCTGCCTCTATCCGGCCGACGACACGACGCTGGATCAGGCCGAGGAGGCCGCGCTGGCGGAGACCTGCGACCATGCGGTCCTGACGGACGGCCAGCGGGTGCTGGAACTGGGCTGTGGCTGGGGGTCGCTGAGCCTTTGGATGGCGGAGCGCTATCCGAACTCGTCCATAACCGCCGTCTCGAACAGCCACGGCCAGCGGGGGCACATCGAGGCCCAGGCCAGGGCGCGGGGCCTGACCAATCTGACGGTCATCACCTGCGACATGAACGACTTCAAACCGGATACGAGCGGCGGGTTCGACCGGATCGTCTCGGTCGAGATGTTCGAGCATATGGCCAACTGGCGCGCCCTGCTGACGCGGGCCCACGGCTGGCTGAAGCCGGACGGGCGGATGTTCATCCACATCTTCACCCACCGCGACGCGCCCTACCGGTTCGACCACACCGACAGCGGCGACTTCATCGCCCAGCATTTCTTCACCGGCGGGGTGATGCCCAGCCGCGGGCTGATGCGGCAGTTTCCGGACCTGTTCCGGGTCGAGCGCGAATGGACCTGGAACGGGATCAACTACCAGCGCACCGCTGATCACTGGCTGGCCAATATGGATGCCAACGGCGACCGGGTGATGGAGCTGATGCGGGAGACCTACGGCGCCGATGCGGCCCTGTGGCGGCGACGCTGGCGGCGCTTCTATCTGGCCACGGCCGGCCTGTTCGGCAACGATGGCGGCAACACCTGGGCAGTCACCCACTATCTGCTGAAGCCAGCTTGAGGACCTGAACACATGATCAAATACATCGTCGGCTATCTCGGCGCCGGCCTGACCTTCGCGGCCATCGACGCGGTCTGGCTGACCAATATGACCGACCGGCTCTACAGGCCGGTACTGGGGCCGATCCTTGCCGAAAAGCCCGACATGCAGGCGGCGGTCGCCTTCTATCTCATTTCCATCTTCGGGACCGTTTTCCTGGCCATCGCACCCGCGCTGCGCCAGGGGGCGTGGCAGAGGGCGGCGATCAACGGTGCGGTGCTCGGTTTCGTGGCCTATGCCACCTACGACCTGACCAACCAGGCGACGCTGAAGGTCTGGTCGCTTCACCTCACGCTGATCGACCTGGCCTGGGGCACGACCCTGACGACCGTATCGGCGCTGGGCGGCTATTTCAGCGCTCGGTGGGCCGAGCGCCGGTTCGGCTAAACCCCTCTCGATTAACCTTTTTCTTCCCGCGACACGGGCACGAGGTGGCCAGATCGCAGCGATAGGGTAAAAGGTTCGACTGGACGTGGTTCAGTCGGGGGACTCCTTGCGCGCTGGCATCAACGCTTTGACGGCGATCTTCGTGGTCGGCGTTCTGGCCGGACTGGCGTTGACGCCGGACGGCCGGGCGTGGCTGCGCAATCCGACCGTCATGTTGGGCGACAAGGCCGCGGCCTCGGCGCCGCCGCTGGCGCCCGCGCCTGTCGCCGCCGCCGCCGTGGCTGCTCCCGCCCCTGCCCCCGCCATTGTCCGTGTGACGCCGCTGAGCGCGCGGCTGGCGCAGGGGCCGCTGCGGATCGGCGTGTTCGGGGACTCCATGGCCGACGGCCTGTACGCGGGCCTCTATCGCGACCTGCAGGACCAGCCGAATGTCTCGGTGAGGAAGTTCTCGCAGGTTTCGACCGGGCTGAGCCGCTACGACTATGTGAATATCCAGGCCCGGACCCAGGCCCAGCTTGATGAGCATCCGGTCGATGTGGCGGTGATGCTGTTCGGCACCAACGACGCCCAGGGCATCGACACCGGCGGCACGGTGCACATGTTCGGCACGGACGGCTGGAAGGCCGCCTATGGCCGGCGGATCGACGAACTGGTCGCCCTGCTGCGCAGCCGCAATGTGGCGGTCTACTGGGTCGGCCTGCCGCGCATGAAGCGCGACACGTTCGATGCCCGGATGATGCTGATCAACGGCGTGGTGGAGGCCCGGATGCGGGCGCTGGGCGTGCCCTGGATCGAGACCGTCGGCCTCACCTCGAACGCCGAGGGCGGCTATGAGGCCTATCTGCCGACCGACGGCGGACGTCGCGTCCTGATGCGCGCCGGCGACGGCATCCACATGTCGATGGCGGGCTATCTGCGTATGAGCGCCCCGGTCGCCGCGCGTCTGAAGCGCGACGCCGGACTGGATCGCCCGCAGGCGGCCCCGGTCGCCGCCCCGCCCGTTTCACCCGCCGCCTGAGCATGAGGGCGTTCGCCGGGGCCCTTGTCGCGGCTGTCCTGGCGTCCGCGGCAGCCGCCCAGGTGCCCTATGGACCGTCCGATGCGCCGGTGCCCGGCGCCTCCGTCTGTCCGGACGGCCTGTGCCAGCCCGATGCGCTGAACGGCGTGTTCGAGGCGCTCGCGGCCACCGAGGCGGGTCGTCGCGGAACGCCGGTTCACATCCTGCAGATCGGCGACAGCCACACGGCGGGCGACCGCATCACCGGCCAGCTCAGGGCGGCGCTGCAGGCGCGGTTCGGCGACGGCGGGCGCGGGGTCCTGCCGCCGGGCGTGCCCTACGACGGCTACGCCCCCAGGCAGGTCGAAGTGACTGCAACCGGCTGGACAACGACGCTTGCCCCGCTCGCGGGTCGTGCCGGCTACGCGCGGACGGCGGTCGGTCTGACCGGAGTGCAATCGATCACTGTCACGCCCGGTGCCGAGTTGAGGTTGCGGATCGAGGGGTCGGAAAGCCTGTTCTATATGGTTTCGATCTGCGGCGAGGGCGCGGGCCGTCTCTGGATGCGCGCCGACGACGAGGTCTGGAACGAGCGGTTCTTCAACGAGCATGGCCGGCAGCGCTCCTGCACCGACATGATGGCCAGCGGACGACCCGACGAGGTGGTGCTGCGGCCGTTGGACGACGTCCTGACGCTGCACGACATTCGCCTCGCCAGTGTCGGGCCGGGCGTCACTGTTTCCAACCTCGGCGTGGTCGGCGCGACGCTGAGGGACCTGGCGGCGCGGGACGAGGCGGTGGTCGCCCTGCAACTGGCGAACTGGCGGCCGGCGCTGATCGTGCTGGCCTTTGGGACCAATGAGGGGTTTGACGACGGGCTCGACAGACAGGCCTATGAGGCCCTGCTGCGCGGGCAGATCGTGCGGCTGCGCAGGCTGGCCCCGGTGGCCTCGCTGATGATCCTCGGGGCGCCCGACGCGCTTCGCAATGGCGTTGTGAACGGCTGCAGCGCCGATGGCCGTCGCGCGCCGCCGCCGTCGCTCGCGGTGGTGCGGGACGTGCAACGCCGGGTCGCCGCCGACATGGGTGTGGCGTTCTGGGACTGGCACGGACGGATGGGCGGCGATTGTTCGGCGGATCGGCTGGCGACGAGGGGCGAGCCCTTCATGTTGCGTGACCGGGTGCATTTCAGCTCGGCCGGCGCCGACTGGATCGGCGGCGCGCTCCATGCGGACCTGATGGCCGCCTATGATGGCTGGGCGGCGCGGCGCGGGGGAGCCGAATAGATGCTGTTCCCCACACTCGCCTTCGGCGTCTTCTTCCTCTTCGTCTATTTTACCGCCTGGTCGCTGGATCGCGAGAACGGGCGGCGCAAGCTGTTCCTGCTGCTGGCCAGCTGGTTCTTCTACGCCCAGTGGGACTGGCGGTTCGTCGCCCTGCTGATCGCCTCGGCGGTGCTGAACTGGGCCATCGGCGCCCTGATCGCGCGGACGCGGGAGCGAGGGGACAGCCGCACGGCCTGGATGGTCGGCCTCGGGGTCGCCGCCAACCTGCTGATCCTCGGCTTCTTCAAATACTACGGCTTCTTCGTCGAACAGGCCGCCGACCTGCTGATGCGGTTCGGCTGGGAGCGGGACCTGCCTCTGCTGCAGATCGTGCTGCCGGTGGGGATCAGCTTCTTCACCTTCCAGGGCATCAGCTATGTCGTGGACGTCTATCGCGGGAAGACGCCGCCGGCGAAGAGCCTCGTCGACGTCATGCTGCTGATGAGTTTCTTCCCGCATCTGGTGGCGGGACCGATCGTGCGGGCCTCGGACCTGCTGCCGCAGTTCGACCGGGCGCCGCGCCTTACGCGGGCCATGGCCACCCATGGATTGCTGCTGATCGTCTGGGGCCTGTTCAAGAAGACGGTCATCGCGTCCGAACTGTCGGTGAACCTGGTCGATCCGGTGTTCTTCGATCCATCGGCCTATTCGGCCTTCGACATCGCGGCGGCGACCTACGGCTATGCGGTCCAGATCTACTGCGACTTCTCGGCCTATTCCGACATGGCCATCGGGCTGGCGGCGCTGCTGGGGTATTCCTTCCCGCGGAATTTCGACCAGCCGTACCGCGCCAGTTCGATGCAGAGCTTCTGGCGGCGCTGGCACATCAGCCTGTCCAGCTGGCTGCGCGACTATCTGTATGTGCCGCTGGGCGGCGGGCGGAAGGGGCTGATCTCGTCCTGCATCAACGTCTTCATCACCATGGTGCTCGGCGGGCTGTGGCACGGGGCGGCCTGGACCTTCCTGGCCTGGGGCGCCTTGCACGGCGGGGTGCAGGTGATCGAACGGCTGTTCCGGGCCGCGCTCGGCGAGCGCAAGGTCGTGCCGACGATCATCGGCGTCTTCGTGACATTCCACATCGTCTGCCTGGGCTGGATCCTGTTCCGGGCCGAGAGTTTCGATCTGGCCATGCAGATGCTGCAGGGACTGGGGCGGATGGGGCCGGTGGTCATGCTGACGCCGCTGCTGCTGACGCTGATCGTCGGAGGGCTGGCGATGCACTGGCTGCCGCCGCGCGCCATCGAAGGCGTGGCCGAGCGGCTGAAGGCGGCGCCTTCGGTGACGCTGGGCCTGCTGATCGGCGCGGCCATCCTGCTGGTCGAGGCGGTGCGTCCCGAGGGCGTGGCCCCCTTCATCTATTTCCAGTTCTGAGGCGTTGAAACGACAATGACCGACGAGCGCGACCCTCCCGAAATCCCGCTGGAGCCGTTTCCGGTTCACCGGCCGGAGTCGCCCTTTCCGCCGCTGTACGAGAGCCTGCCTCCGAACCCGGCCGATCCGCCGAGCGACTGGATCGAGACCGCCGACGCCCACGACCTGCCGACGCGCGAGAACCGGCTGGCGGCGCTGGGGCGGTTCGCCTTTCCGCCCGCCCCGCCGCTTGACGACGAAGGCCTCGCGGCCCGCGACCGGCGCTGGACCAGCCGCACGATCGTCGTGGCGACGGCCTTCCTTCTGGTGTTCAACGCCGTCTCGCCGCTGAACTGGTCGCGGCAGCAGGCGCCGTCATGGCTGCAGGGTACGGTCCAGCAGATGTCCGAAGTCTGGGTGGGCGAGCTGGCGGTGTTCGGCGTGGATATGCCCCGGCAGGGCGCCCGCGAGGCCTGGATGGCGGCGCGGGATGCGCGGTTCGTGAGTCAGGAGCCCGTGTCGACCGCGCCTTGACCGACTCCGCAACCGCCCCCTAGCGTGCGCCGCCCATCAGGGTGTGCGGTTTGGGGAATTGATCATGCGTCATCGTCTGCTCGGTCGGGCCATGCCCGCCTTTGTCCTGCTGGCTGTGCTGGCCGGACCCGCCCTGGCGCAGGAAGGCCGCACCTATCAGCAGCCGCCGGCCCCGATCGCGGACATTCTCGACACCAAACCGACCCCGACGCCCAGCCTGTCGCCCGACCGGACGACCCTGGCCCTGTTCGACCGCGCCAATCTGCCGCCCATCGCCGAACTGGCCGAGCCGATGCTGCGGCTGGCCGGCTACCGCATCAATCCGCGCAACAACGGCCAGGCCAACAGCCGGGTGGCGTGGCTGACAGGTCTCAGCTTCCAGGCGGTGGAGGGCGGCCCCGCACGGACGGTCAGCCTGCCGGCCAATGCGCGCTTCGTTTCGCCCGGCTGGTCGCCCGATGGCCGCTCGGTGGCCCTGCTGATGGATGCGCCCACGGGGCTGGAGCTCTGGACCGTGGATGTGGCCAGCGGCCGCGCGCGCAAGCTGACCGACGCCCGCGTCAACGCCGCGGCCGGCGGGGCTTTCGACTGGCTGCCGGACAGCTCGGGCCTGCTGGTTCGGATGACGCCGGAGGGCCGCGGCCCGGCGCCCGACGTCAGCCGTCCGCCCGAAGGCCCGATCGTCGAGGAAAGCCTGGGCCGGACCGCGCCGGCGCGGACCTATCAGGACCTGTTGTCCAACGCCGGCGACGAGGCCCTGTTCGACCACTATTTCACGTCCCAGCTGACGCTGGTCCCCCTTTCGGGCCCGGCCCATACGCTGGGCGCGCCGGCGGTTTACCTCGGCGCCAGCGTGTCGCCCGACGGGCGCCATATCCTGCAGACGACGGTGAAGCGGCCCTACAGCTATGTGGTCCCGGCGGCCCTGTTTCCGGCCGAGGTGACGGTCACGGACCTGCAGGGCGGGGTCGTCCACCGCGTCGCCGACCTTCCGCTGCGCGACAACGTCCCGACCCCGTTCGACGCCGTGCCCCCGGGCCCGCGTTCGGTCCAGTGGCGCTCCGACGCCCCCTCGACCCTGGTCTGGGCCGAGGCCCAGGACGGCGGCGATCCGCGCACGCCGGCGGAGGTGCGCGATCGGGTCTTCATGCTGGCCGCGCCGTTCCGCGGCGCGCCGACCCCGCTGATCGATCTGAACGAACGCTATGCCGGCGTGACCTGGGGCGACGCGGACACCGCCCTGGTGGGCAGCCGCTGGTTCAATACCCGGCACGAGACCCGCTATGTGGTCGATCCGTCCAACCCCGGCTCCGGCCGGGTTCTGCTGGAGCGGAACTATCAGGACCGGTACAACAACCCCGGCTTTCCGGTCACCGAGCCCAACCTCGACGGCTTCCCGGTGATGCGGTTCACGGCCGACGGCTCGGGCGTCCTGATGACGGGGCCCGGCGCGACGCGCGCGGGCGAATATCCCTTCCTCGCCGCGATGAACCTGTCGAACGGTCAGTCGGAGCGTCTCTGGACCTCGGAAGACGGGGTCTATGAGAGCGTGGTCGGCATCCTCGACGAGGACGGCCGCCAGCTGGTGACGCGGCGCGAGACCCGCAACGATCCGCCCAACCTGTTCGTCCGCGATCTGGACGCACAGGCGACGGCGCTGACCAGCTTCCCCGACCCGGCTCCGCAACTGGCCGGGGTGACCAGACAGCTGATCAGCTATACCCGCGCCGACGGGGTCCAGCTGTCCGGTACGCTCTATCTGCCCGCCGGCTACGACAAGGACCGTGACGGTCCGCTGCCGCTGGTGATGTGGGCCTATCCGGCCGAGTTCACCGACGCCGCCGTGGCGGGGCAGGTGGTCGATACCGCCAACCGCTTCACCCGGCCGGGCGGGATCAGCCATCTGTTCCTGCTGACCCAGGGCTATGCGGTGCTGGACGATCCCTCCATGCCCATCGTCGGCGTCAACGGGGCCGAGCCCAACGACACCTACATCCAGCAACTGACCGCCAGCGCGGAGGCGGCGGTCAACGCCGTGGTCGAGATGGGGGTCGCGGACCGCGACCGGATCGCCGTCGGCGGGCACAGCTACGGCGCCTTCATGACGGCGAACCTGCTGGCCCACACCGACCTGTTCCGCACCGGCATCGCCCGGTCGGGCGCCTATAACCGGACCCTGACGCCGTTCGGCTTCCAGGCCGAGCAACGCAGCTATTGGGAGGCGACGGAGACCTATACGGAGATGTCGCCCTTCACCTACGCCAACCGGGTCAATGAGCCGATCCTGCTGATTCACGGCGAGGCGGACGACAACTCGGGCACCTTCCCGGTCCAGTCGGAGCGGTTCTATGCCGCGCTGAAGGGCAACGGAGCGAACGTCCGCTACGTCGTCCTGCCGCTCGAGGCGCACGGCTATCGGGCCCGGGAATCGGTCGGCCACACCCATTGGGAAATGACCCGCTGGCTGGACCAGTATCTGAAGAACGCGGGACCGAGGGCGGCGGCGACCGGCGCGCCCTGAGTTCGATCCGTCAGGAATCGACAGGCCCCGCCCGGCCCCGCGCGTGCTGACCTGCGCGCGGGACTGGAGGGACATTCCATGAAAACGCTTCTTCGCGCCGCCGCTGCGGCGACCATCATCGGCCTGGCCGGCGGCCTCGGCGGCTGCGCGTCGCTGATCACCGGCGGTGAGCTGATCCGGCCGGGCGAACCCACGGGCGCGCTTGTTGTTCGCAATGTCTCGCAGACCAATTCGATTGACGTCGTGCTGGTCTCGGACTGCAGCGCCCACACCTACGGCCTGAACCGCCTGCCCTCGGGCTACAGCATCCCGCCGGGCGGCAGCTATACCTTCACCGTCTCCGCCGGCTGCTGGGATGTCGGCGCGGGCGAGGTCCTGAGCGCGAACAGCTGGACCGAGGGCTATGCGAGGGTGACGGTGGCCGCCGGACGAGCAACCACGGTCCAGTCGCGATAATCCGTGGTCGTTGAACCTTTGCGGCGGCGCAACATTCCTGTTGCGCCAGCGCCGCTTGTCGGGCCACGCTGCAAGATCGTTGCAGCGGGAGCAGCATGGCCTTCGACGAAATGTCAGGTGACGGCGGTGGAGTCCGCGACAGCTATCGCGGACTCGCGCGCTGGCTGGCGGACGCCCCCGAAGGGCTGCTGCAGGCGCGGTCGCGTCAGGCGGAGCTGTTCTTCCGCCGCATGGGGATCACCTTCGCCGTCTATGGCGACGCGGAATCCAGCGAACGCCTGATCCCGTTCGACGTCGTGCCGCGCATCATCGGCGCGGCCGAATGGGCGGGGCTGGAGGCCGGGCTCACCCAGCGGGTTCGCGCGATCAACCTCTTCCTCGCCGACGTCTATGGCCCGCAGGAATGTCTGAAGGCCGGGATCGTCCCGGCCGAACTGATCCTGACCAATCCCCACTATGTGCCCGAGATGCAGGGCCGCCGCCCGCCGCGCGGCGTCTGGGTTCATATCGCCGGCGTCGATCTGGTGCGCACGGGCGAGGACGGCTTCTACGTGCTGGAAGACAACTGCCGCACGCCCTCGGGGGTCTCCTACATGCTGGAGAACCGCGAGATGATGATGCGGTTGTTCCCCGACCTGTTCGCCGACTATCCGGTCCGGCCGGTCGAGACCTATGCCGATATGCTGCTGCATTCGCTGCGGGCCTCGGCGCCCGAAGCGGCGGGAGCCGATCCGACCATCGTGGTGCTGACGCCGGGGCCGTTCAACTCGGCCTATTACGAACACTCCTTCCTCGCCGACAAGCTGGGCGTGGATCTGGTCGAGGGGCGTGACCTGTTCGTCGATGACGGCAAGGTCTTCATGCGCACGACCCAGGGCCGCCAGCAGGTCGATGTGGTCTATCGCCGGATCGACGACGACTTCCTCGATCCCCTGACCTTCCGGCCGGACTCAACGCTCGGCGTGCCGGGGCTGATGACGGCCTATCAGGCCGGAACCGTAACCCTGGCCAATGCGGTCGGGACCGGCGTCGCCGACGACAAGGCTGTCTACACCTACATGCCGGAGATCATCCGCTTCTTCACCGGCGAGGAGCCGATCCTGAAGAATGTCCCGACCTGGCGCTGCCGTGAGCCGGAGGCGCTGAAGGAGGTGCTGTCGAAACTCGACCAACTGGTGGTCAAGGAGGTCGGCGGCTCGGGCGGCTACGGCATGCTGGTGGGGCCGGCGTCGACCAAGGCCGAGATCGAGGCCTTCCGGAAGAAGCTGATCAACGACCCTGATGACTTTATCGCCCAGCCGACGCTGGACCTGTCGACCGCGCCGACGCTGGACAAGGGCGAACTGCACGGCCGCCACGTCGACCTCCGGCCGTTCGTGCTGTCGAGCCCGGACGGGGTGAAGGTCGCCCCCGGTGGGCTGACGCGGGTGGCGCTGAAGCCCGGCTCGCTGGTGGTCAACTCCAGCCAGGGCGGCGGAACCAAGGACACCTGGGTGCTGGATGTCTGATGCTTAGTCGTACCGCAGACAGCCTGTACTGGACCGGCCGCTATATCGAGCGGGCGGACTTCCTCGCCCGCATCCTCGAGGCCACGCTGCGCCTCGCCGCCATTCCGACGCGCGGCGACGGCGACGCGGAGACGGTCTGGGCCAGCGCCCTGGCCTCGGCGGGGGCTCCGAAGGCGCTGGGCCGGTCGCCGACCGAGAAGTCGGTGCGCGAATATCTCGCCTTCGCGCCGAACAACGCCTCGTCCATCACCGCCTGCATCACCCGCGCCCGCACCAATGCGCGCTCCGTCCGCACGGCCCTGACCATCGAGCTGTGGGAGGCCATCAACGGCGCCTGGAACGGGCTGGAGGAGCAGGGCCAGCCGACGCGGCGCGACGAGTTCGCGCGCTTCCTCGAATGGGTGAAGACGGTCACCCTGTCGGTCGAGGGCGCGACCTCGCGGACCATGCTGCGCAACGACGGCTATTATTTCCTGCGGCTTGGCGCGGCCATCGAGCGGGCTGACAACACGGCGCGGCTGCTGGACGTGAAATACCACCTGCTGCTGCCCGAGGGCGAACGCGTCGGCGGTCAGCTGGACTATTTCCAGTGGACCACCCTGCTGCGCGAGGTCTCGGCTTTGACGGCCTATCGCTGGGTCTACCGTGACTCGGTCAAGCCCTGGCTGGTGGCCGACCTGCTGGTGCTGAACCGCCAGATGCCGCGGTCCCTGGCCAGCTGCCAGGCCTCGATCGTGCGGTATCTGGAGCGACTGGCCGGCGACTACGGCCGACGCGGCCCGGCCCAGCGGCTGGCGGCGGACCGGATGCGCGCCTTCGACAATTCGCGCATGGAGGACATCTTCCAGTCCGGCCTGCACGAATACATCCAGGCCTTCCTCGGCGAGAACGGCCGCCTGGGGCAGGCCATCCATGACCAGTATCTGAGCTGACCTGTGCGCATCAGCATCGACCACGCCACCACCTATGCCTACGACCGGGCGGCGCGTTTCATCATCCAGACCCTGAGGCTGACGCCCCGCTCGTCCGAGGCGCAGCAGGTCCGCAACTGGCGGGTCGAAACCGATGTCGACGCGCGCCTGCGCAAGTCCGAGGACGCCTTCGGCAACATCGTCCACACCCTCTACACTGAACAGCCGACCCAGAGCCTGACGGTCCGGGTCTCGGGCGAGGTGATCACCGCAGACACCGCGGGTGTGGTTCCGGCGGGGCAGGAGACGCTGTCGCCTCTGGTCTTCCTGCGCGATACCGCCCTGACGCGGCGGGACAAGTTGATCTCGGTCTTCGCCTCGGAGTTTTCAGCCCATCCGCCGCTGGAGCGGCTGCACCGGTTGATGGCGGGGATCCACGGCTCGGTGGCCTTTGAGGTCGGGGTGACGACGCCGACCCACACGGCGGCAGAGGTGTTGGCCCTCGGTCGAGGCGTCTGTCAGGACCACGCTCATGTCTTCATCGCCTGCGCCCGTCAGATGGGCACGCCGGCCCGCTATGTCTCGGGCCATCTGCTGCGCCGGGACGGCAAGGACGATCAGGAGGCGGCGCATGCCTGGGCGGAGGCCTGGATACCGGACCTCGGCTGGGTCGGCTTCGATCCGGCCAACGGCATCTGTTCGACCGACCGCTATGTGCGGGTCGCGGCCGGGCTGGACTATCGCGGCGCGGCCCCGGTGCGCGGGGCCAGCTACGGCGGCGGGGGCGAGCGGCTGGCGGTGCGGCTGAACGTGCGTGATGCCGACATGCAACAGGGACAGCAACAGGCGTAGGCTGTGGGTTACCGGACGGGGGAATCTGTTACCGTGAAGACCATGACGGACGGGCAGCGGGGATTGCGCGCCGCATGACCTATTGCGTGGGCATGCTGGTTGAGGACGGGTTGGCGATGATCGCCGACACGCGCACCAATGCGGGCGTCGACAGCATCTCGACCTATCGCAAGCTGCATGTCGTCGATCGGCCCGGCGAGCGGGTGCTGGGCATCTGCACGGCCGGCAACCTCTCCGTCACCCAGACGGCCCTGGCCATGGCGCGCGAGGGCGTTCACCTGAATGTCGGCGAGCCGGCCGAGACGCTGGAGACAGCGCCGACCCTGTTCCGCTGCGCCCAGATCCTGGGCCACGCCCTGCGCAGCGTCCGGCTGTCGATCGCGCCGGCGCTGGAGGCCGACAGCCTCAACACCTCGGCCTCGATGCTGCTGGGCGGTCAGATCAACGGCGGCCAGATGGGGCTGTTCCTGATCTACAGCCAGGGCAATTTCATCGAATGCGGGCAGGACACCCCCTACCTCCAGATCGGCGAGCTGAAATACGGCAAGCCGATCCTCGAGAGCGGGCTGGCGTTCGACACCCCGCTCGCCGAGGCCGTGAAGCTGGGGCTGATCTCGTTCTCGACCACCATGCGGTCGAATGTCGGCGTGGGCGCGCCGTTCGATGTCCTGACCCTGCGCCGGGACTATTTCAGCGGCGACCAGCGGCGGATCGAACAGGACGATTCCTATTTCGCCGACCTGCACCTGCGCTGGACCCAGGCCCAGGCCGCCGCACGCCGGTCCATGCCCGAGCCGCCCTGGATGAAGCGGCCGAGGCCGTCGGCGGTCGAGGCCTGAGCGACAAAGGCGGGCCCGAACCCGGTCCCGCCTTTCCCTTCGTCCGTGGCCTCAGTGACCGTGACCGTGATCGCCGTCGGACTCCGTGTCCGCCGCCGTGTCCGAGGGCAGGGCCTCGCCGCCGGCGCTGGCGAACCAGAACGGCGCACGCGGCCGCTGGCGCGGCGCGACCTCATTCATGCCGGAGTCGTACACCCGGCCGTTTAGGACCGTGTAGGCCACCGAGGTGGTGTTGCGGATGTTCTCGAGCGGGTTCTGATCCATCACCACCATGTCGGCCAGCTTGCCGACTTCCAGCGAGCCGATGTCGCGATCCAGCCCCAGCGCCCGGGCGCCGTTCAGGGTGCCGGCGCGGATCACGTCGATCGGCGCCATTCCACCCTGGGCCAGGCTCCACAGCTCCCAGTGCGCCGCCAGACCCTCGCGTTGGCCGTGGGCGCCGATCAGGACGCTGACGCCCTGTTCGGCCAGGCGATTGGCCTCCCGGGCGACAGAGATGTGGTTCCACTCGTTGTCAGGCAGGGTTTCCGGACGGCGGGCACGGGCGTCGAGGATGCGGCGCGGGACGTACCGGGTCAGGATCGGGTGGTTCCAGACCTCGCTCTCCTGGTACCAGTAGTTTTCGCCATAGCTGCCGCCATAGGCCACAACCAGGGTCGGGTTGTAGGCCACGCCGGTCTGGCGCCAGAGCTGGTGGACGTCGTCATAGAGGTTGGCCAGCGGGATCGAATGTTCGATCGTGGTGTGGCCGTCGACGATCATCGACATATTGTGCTGGAACAGCGAGCCGCCCTCGGGGACGACCATCATGTTCAGCTGGCGCGCCGCCTCGATGATCTGCTGGCGCTGATCACGGCGGGGCTGGTTGTAGCTCTTGACGCTCCAGGCGCCCGCCGCCTGCATCCGCCGCAGGGTCGACATCGCGTCGTCCAGGTCGTCGACCTGGGCCGTGAAGGCGGTGTTGGCGCCGTACAGGATGGTGCCGGTCGAGAAGATGCGTGGCCCGACCACCCGGCCGGTCCGGGCCAGCTCACCGTGGGCGAACGTCTCACTGGTGTCGGCCGAAGGGTTGTGGATCGTGGTCACGCCGAAGGCCAGCGAGGCGTAGTTGACCCAGCTCTGTTCGGGGATGATCTCGTTCGAGGCCATGGAGCCGTGCCAGTGGGCATCGACCAGGCCCGGCATGATGGTCTTGCCGGCCATGTCCATGACCGGGACGCCGGCCGGGACAGGGGTGGTCGATGCGGGGCCGATGGCCTCGATGCGGTTGCCGTTGACGATGACGACCCCGTTCTCGATCACCTCGGCGCCGTTCATGGTGATCAGCCGGGCGCCGGTCAGGGCCATGCGGCCCTCGGGCACATCGGCCTGGACGCTGAAGCCGAGGTTGATGCCAGCTTCATCCGGCTTGGGCAGTTCCTCGGGCGCGCCCTCGACGAAGGTGAAGGCCTGATTGAGGTCGCGGGTGAACAGCTCCGGCCCTGTTGACCACTGCAGGCGGCGGGAATCACCCGACCAGCTCAGCCATTCGCCGGCGTCGCGGGTGACCCGGGCCTGGGGCAGGGATTTGCCGTCGGCGCTGATGGTGATGGGCCGGCCTGCCTGCACGAAGGGGGCGACATAGGCGTTGAACCGTTCGGTCCAGCCGATCCAGTTTCCGTCGGGCGAGACGGCGAACTCGCTGGCCCATTCCGAGGTCAGGTGGGTGCGCTCGTCATCGCCGTCCAGATCGACCGAGATCAGGGTGCGCTTGTCGCCGTCACGGCTCGACAGGAACAGGCGGTCTTCGTCGGCGCCGAACTGCGGGCTGGAGCCTTCGTCGGTGACCAGAACGGCCTCTCCGCCGCCGGTCGGGATGCGATAGACGCCCGGGTCGCGGGTCCACAGGGCCGGCATCAGCGAGCCGCCGCCGGTGGCGCGATAGACCACGGTGCGGCCGTCCGGCGAGAAGACCGGCTCGACATAGTGGCCGGGGCGCGAGGTGACCACGCGGCCCACGCCGCCCGAGGCCGGGACCACCCGGACCGAGCCGAACTCCTGGTCGTCCCAGGTGGTGTAGACGATCGACCGGCCGTCGCGGGACCAGTTCGGATAGAGCTCGAAATGGTCGCCCTGGCGCGTCAGCCGCCGCGCCGTGCCGGTCGGCAGGTCGCGGATCCACAGATTGCCTAGCGCCTCAAACACGACCTTCGTGCCGTCCGGCGAAGGCCGGGCCCAGCGGATCATGCGGACGTCGAACGCGTCAGGCGCGACCTCGACCGGGAAGCGGACGGTGTCCTGCACCCGGCGGGTGTCTGCGACGTGGAAGGGGATGTCCGCCACGGCCTGCGACGCCACATCGACGCGCTGGATACGGCCGTCGGCCCAGAAGACGATCGAGCGGTTGTCCGGGGTCCAGCTGATCGCCGGATAGACGCCGTGGACCGCCCAGGTTTCCTGCAGGTCCCGGTCGAGGCCGGAGAAGATCGGCGTCTCACGCCCGGACTCGATGTCCATGACATAGAGGACCGACTGGTAGCGCACGCGCCGGATGAAGGCGATCGACTTGCCGTCGGGTGACGGCGTAGGCCGGATCGAGCCGCCGGGGCCGGTGATATAGGGCTCGATATCGCCCGTTTCGCGATCCAGACGCCGGATGATGTAGATCTGGGTGTTGACGTCCTTGGAATATTCAAACGTCGCGCCCGGCGTCGCGTCGTCGCTGAAATACAGATACCGCCCGTCCGGCGAGAAGGCGGGCTCGCCCGTATCCTTCTGCTGCGTCCGGCGCTCGGTCATCTGCACGCCGTTTCCGCCCGAGCGGTGCCACATCCACATCTCGCCCGCGCCCAGCGAGCGGGCCGAAGTGAAATGCTTGCGCCCGACGATGAACTGGCCGTCCGGCGACCACTCCGGCTGGTTCACCAGCCGGAAGCTTTCCTTCGACACCTGGGTCGGATTGGAGCCGTCAGCCTCCATGATCCAGATGTTGTCGCCGCCCGCCCGGTCCGAGGTGAAGGCGATATGGCGGCCGTCGGGCGACCATTTCGGCTGCATGTCCCAGGCCACGCCCGAGGCGATGGCGCGCGCCTCGCCGCCGGAGACCGGCATCACATAGATGTCGCCCAGCAGATCGAAGACGATGGTCTGGCCGTCGGGGCTGACGTCCAGCGACATCCAGGTGCCGCGGGTCACGTCGATGGGGATGTCGCGCGAGGGTCCGGGCGGGTTCTGCACATCCCATTTCGGGGTTTCGGTCGCGGCGACCGCGGCTGGCTCGGCGACCGGCCCCGCCGCGGCCTGGGGCTCGACCGGCCCGGGGACGGGCGGGGCGGCGATCGGCGAGACCGGCTCGGGCGTCTGGGCGGCCGCGGGACAGGCGAGCGCCAGCAGGGCGACCGTGGTCAGAAAAGCGCGCTTCATGGTGTGTCATCCCTGGGACATCGCCGGACGTCTCGCGCCGCCGGGCGGCCGCGTCCTTGATGGGTGCAGATGAACATTGTCGCGCGGCGGAAGTCCAGTCGGGCGGCCAGCTTGACCGTCGCCTGACCCCGACCTACCGTCCGGTCAGGGTTGGGGAACGCTGTTCGATGGCTGCAAGGTCCAGTAACGGTCGGCCGACAGTCCGCGCGGCGTCCCTGGCGCTGACGCTCGCCGTCGCCCTCGGCGCTCCTGTCACTACGGCCGTCGCCCAGGATTTCGAAGCCATCCTCGCCGCGCCCGACGACGAGACCCTGAACCTTGCCTATGCGCGGGAACAGGCAGGCCTCGGCAATCTGGCGCTCGCGGCCTCGACGCTGGAGCGCATCCTCATCCTCGAGCCGAACCGGCACTCGGTGCGGCTGTTCCACGCCGTGGTGCTCTACCGGCTGGGCGACCTGCAGGGTGCCCGGGATCAGTTGCGCCGGCTGGAGGCGGTTCAGCTGACGGCGCTCCAGCGCGCTGAGGCCGACAGCTACGCGCGGCGAATCGATCAGGGTCTGGCCACCCGGTCCTTCTCCGGCAGCCTCAGCGCCGGCGTCAGCTATGAGGACGATGCCGCAGGGGCCTGGTTCACCGCCTTTGATCTGATCGGCGCCCCGCCTGCGGAAGAAGGCGTGTCCAGCGAGGTCTCGCTCATTCTTGAGGGCCGCGCCGACATCGGGCCGAGCTAGGTCTGGGAGGTCTATGGGACCGGCCTGCTCTATGATCACTCTGCCCTGTCCGGGGCGGCGATCGACTTCCAGCGCGGGGGTCTCGAGCTCGGACTGGCCCGCTCCACCCGGTTGAGCAAGTCCCGGATGGGCGCTGTGCTGCGCCATGTCCGCTTGATGGGCGAGCCCCAGCTGACCGAGGCGGGCGTGCGTGGCGATACGCGCTGGCGGATGACCAATGCCACGACCCTGAAGCTGCGCGCCGAAGCGGTCAGCCAGGACTATGACGAACCCGGTATCGAGGCCCTGGCCGGTATTCTCGGCGGCGACCGCGACGGCAGCCGCTATTCCGCGGGCATCGGCGTCAGCCACCGGTTCACATCGAGAACCACGTTCGACGCCAACCTCGACTATGAGGTCAAGTCCGCCGGCTATGGACCGTTTGGCTATTCGGGCCCGCGGCTGGGCCTCAGCCTCGATCAACGGTTCGACAAGGGCGTGTACCTGTTCGCCAGCGGCTCCGCGCGCTGGATCGAATACGACGAGCCGGATGCGGTCTTCCTCGGCGGGGCGACCCGCGACGATGTCCGGACGCATGCCCGTCTCGCCCTTGGCGCGCCGCTCAGCGCCTTTACGACGCGAGGCGCGACGGGGGATGTGCGCGAGAATGTGACCCTCGAAGGGGCCCTGAACTACAGCCGCCGCGAGTCTTCGCCGCCGCTGGCTGATTTTGACGGCTGGGGCGCAGAGCTGCGTCTGATCTGGCGGTTCGGGGCGCGCGATTGATGGCAGGAGCCCGGTCATGAGGACATTCGAGACCCTGACGTCGGCGCTCGTCCTGTGCGGCTGGCTGGCGGTGGCCGCTCCGGTTCAGGCCCAGGACTCCGTCGGGGTCAATGCGGCGATCCGCAACTCGGTCCAGACCCGCAGCTCGACCACCGGTCCCCTGCGCCCGGCCCAGCTTCGCGGCGCTGTCCGCCTCGGCGACCAGTTCGTGACCGGCCCCCGGAGCCAGGTCCAGGTGCTGTTGCGGGACCGTTCGACCTTCACTGTCGGGGCCAATGCCCGGATGACGGTCGACCGGTTTGTGGTCAGCGAGGGCGGCGGCTCGGCCGTGTCGGTGGCTCGGGGCGCCTTCCGCTTCGTCTCGGGTCGCACCGCCCGCTCGACGTCGCGCGAGGCGATCAGCACGCCCGTTGGTTCGATCGGCGTGCGCGGCACCATCGTCGAAGGGGTGGTCGGCCCGGATATCCTCGCCGCCCTCCGCGCCCAGCCTGACGTCCCGCCGTTCACGGGGGATGAGGAGACCATGCTGCTTGTGGTCCTGCGGGGGCCGGCGGGCGACGCCAGAACCTTCGACACCCCCGGCGCGGTCGACATCGAACGGAACGGGGTGACGGTGTCGCTGGAGCGACCGGGTCAGGCTTTGCTGGTCAGCAGCGACGGCGTGTTCGGTCCCTTCTTCCTGCCGGACGATGTTTCAGCGGCCCTGGGCGACCTGCTCACCCCGACGCCCGATCCGGGCGCGGACCCCGGCGGCGGCGAGATCGAGATCGCGGCGGCGGTTGAGGCCGACGACACCTCCGTCTTCGCGGACACCCTGCCGCCGCTGGATCCGGCTGAGGATTATGAGCCGCTGCCCGTGGAAGACGATCAGGGGACCTTCCCCTTCTTCCCGCCGACCCAGCCCAGCCCCTGATCCCGTTCAGGAGAAGCCGTCGTCCCGGACGGTGAGCGGCGGCGCTTCCCAAGGCATGGCATCGGCCTGACGGAACCCCGGCGTCGCAATCTGGTCCCGGAACGGGAAGAAGTCCGGCGTCTCCCGCAGATCTCCCGGATCATCCAGAACGGGCGGCAGCGTCGCCGGTTTGTCGAACAGGCCCGGCAGAACCTGCGGCGTTCCGGCCTCTCCGCCGTCGACGTCGTCGGGCGCGATGCAGATTTCCGGTCCGCTGTCCTTGGACGAAGGCTCGGCGCTGCCAGCTGTATCCAGCACGGTCACGGTAATCGCCTGCAGATCCCGGACCTGGCCGTCCGACGCCGATACGATCACGTCATAGATGTTGTCGCGGCGCAGGTCCGTCGGGGCCTCGAAATCCGGGGGGGTGATGAAGCTCAGGACGCCCGTCGCCGGATCGATCGTGAACAGGGCGGCGTCGGCGCCGCCGGCGATGCTGTAGATCACGGTACTCAGGTTGGCGTCCGTCGCCACGACCGTCGTGACGACGGTCTGGCCTTCGTCGACGTCGATGCCGACCTCCGCGCTGCCCGCTTCGGATATGATGCGGGGCGGCTCATTGTTGGCGAAGAGCAGATTGACGGTCTGGTCGTCGAACTGGAGGAATTCGCAGTCGAACACCAGGTCGTCGCCGTCCGGACCGATGACCCGAACCAGACCCACGGTGATGAACTGGATGGTGTAGGAACTGAACGGCCCCTTGAAGATCGCCGTATCGATTCCCGCTCCGCCGTCGATCCGGTCGTTGCCGCTGTCACCGCTCAGTTGGTCGTCGCCGTCCTCGCCGCGGATATCATCGACGCCGGCGCCGCCCGCCAGGATATCTTCACCGGTTCCGGCGAACAGGAAGTCGTCGCCATCCCCGCCGCTCAGTCGGTCGAGGCCGTCGCCGCCGTGCAATGTATCGTTTCCGAAGTCGCCCAGAAGCCGGTCGTCCTCGCTGCCTCCGTCGAGGGTGTCATTGCCGTCGCCGCCCTCGAGAACGTCGTCGGATGTCTCGCCGAACAGGATGTCATCATCTTCGGCGCCGAGCAGGAGATCGCGTCCGTCTCCGCCCCTGAGGGTGTCAGAACCCTGCCCACCGTCCAGGATGTCGTCGGCGTCTCCGCCGTCCAGATCGTCATTGCCGGAGCCGCCGAAGATCCGGTCGTCGCCGACGCCGCCGGACAGCGTGTCCATACCGTCGAAGCCGTTGATCACGTCGTTGCCGCGCAGGCCCGAGAGGGTGTCGTCGCCAGTCGTGCCGTTCAGTATGTCGGCCGTAAACTGGATGGCGAAGGACACCGGCGCGGACATCTCGCTGGCGGAGTTGGTGATCCGGAGGGTCAGGGCGTGGGCCGCGACCGGGATATCCGAGGTCGAGCGGTACAGCAGCGCCTCGACCAGCGCCTCGATGGAGGCTCGCGTCGTATTGGCGTTGAAATTGACGATGTAGGAACCGGTCGGCGCGGTCGCGACCGTGCCGACAGGGACGCCTCCGAAACTGACGATGCCGGTTTCGATGCTGATCTGTCCGGGCCCGGTCCCGACATTCATTATGGAGATGACATCCGTGAGGTTGAGACCAGTCACGGTCAGATTGCCGCCGTCATAGCCCACGCCTGAATCGGTGAAGGTGACGTCCGCGTCGATCTGGACGAAGGGGTCGGCCTCGTTGCGGGCCACGAAGGTGACGACCTCTGTCAGGCTGAGCATGTTCTCGGCGACATCGGTGACCGTGACCCGCAGGTTCTGGGTGTCGATGTTCACGCCGTCGGAGGCCTGGACCACGATGTCGTAATTGTTGTCCCCTCCGGCATCGAGCGGGTTTTCGAAGTCGGGCGGTGCGACAAAGGCCACCGCGCCCGTCGCCGGATCGATGCTGAACAGCCCCGCATCAGCGCCGCCCACGATCGAATAGGTGATCTGGGCCCCCGCGTCGGGATCCATGGCCACTACGGTGGTCGCCGCCCTGGAGCCCTCGGCGACAAACACGGTCGTATTGGCCCCGCCTCCGCCCGAGGTGATCACCGGGGCTTCATTGGCGTTGGTGACAGTGAGATTGATGGTTTGGGTGTCGGTCAGGGTCCCGTCAGATACCTGGACGATGACCTCATAGACATTGTCGCCGTTCTGGTCGGCAGGGGCCTCGAAATTCGGCGGATTGATCAGGCTGATCACCCCGGCCCCGTTCATCGTGAACAGGGCCGCGTCCGCGCCCCCGATGATCGAATAGGTCAGGTTGGCGCCGGCGTCCGGATCGGTCGCGGTGACCGCATTCGGCCCCAGGGTGTTCTCGGCGATGGTGTAGCCGCCGACCGCGCCGCCGCCGTTCGAGGTGATGACAGGCGCCTCATTGGCGTTGGTCACGGTCACGCTGAGGGTCTGGGTATCGGTCAGTTGGCCGTCCGAAACCTGGACGATGACCTCATAGACATTGTCCGCATTCTGATCCGCCGGAGCCTCGAAATTGGCCGGGTTGATCAGGCTCAGAACGCCCGCCGCATTGATCGCGAACAGGGCCGCGTCCGCGCCGCCGACGATGGAATAGGTCAGGTTGGAGCCGGCGTCGGGGTCGAAGGCGGTGACCGCATTCGGCCCTGTCGTGTTCTCGACGATGGTGTAGCCGCCCGTCGCGCCTCCGCCGTTGGAGGTGATGACCGGTCCGTCATTGGTTCCGGTGACGGTCACCGTGACCGTCGCGTCATTGGTCAGGCGGGTGACGTTGGCCGCGCCGAACAGGACATAGCTCGAACCGGCGTCTGTGCGGCCTGAAGGGTCGGCGTGGGGGGCGCCGATGATCAGGTCGTCGAAGCCGTCGCCGTTCACATCGCCGGCCGCCGAGACGGACTGGCCGCTGAAATCCCCGGCGGCGGCCCCGCCGATGGCGAAGCCGGTCTGGCCGTTCAGGGAGGCGAGGTCCAGCACAGCCCCGAAGCCGCCCTGACGTCCGAACACGACATAGGTTTCGCCGGCGTCGGCGCCGCCCGCGCCGTCCGCATAGAGGGCGCCGATCAGCAGGTCGTCGATGCCGTCGCCGTTGACGTCCCCGGCCGAGGCCACCGAATGGCCGGTCAGGTTCAGCGCGGCCGTGCCCGTGATCGTGAACCCCTGGGCGGCGGACATGGAGGACAGGTCCAGATTGGCTCCGAATCCGCCCGCCCGACCGAATACGACATAGGTCTCGCCGGCATTCTCGCGGCCGCCCGGGTCGGCATAGAGGGCGCCGATGACCAGATCGGCCCGGCCGTCTCCGTTGATGTCGCCGGCCGAAGCGACCGACCAGCCCGCGTGATCGCCGGCATCGACGCCCGAGATGGTGAAGCCATTGGCGCCGGTCAGGGCGCCGAGGTCGAGCTTGGCGCCGAAGCCGCCCAGCCGGCCGAACACGACATAGGCCTCGCCCGCATTCGCCCGCCCGCCCGGATCGCCCTGTGGCGCGCCGATGATCAGGTCGTCGATGCCGTCGCCGTTGATGTCTCCCGCCGCCGCGACCGAATAGCCGCTGCGGTCCACAGCGTCGGCCCCGAGGATGGCGAAACCGTTGGCGCCGGTCAGCCCGGCCACGTCGATGCCGGCGGTGAATCCGCCCGCCCGCCCGAACACGATATAGCTGGCGCCCGCATCCAGTTCGCCGGCGCCGTTCGCCTCCCGGGCGCCGAGGATCAGGTCGTCGAAGCCGTCGCCATTGATGTCGCCCGCTGACGAAACGGCGAACCCGAGCCCGTCGCCCGCGGCGCCGCCCCGGAACGTCACGCCCGTGGCGCCGTTCAGCGTCGCCAGGTCCAGACCGGCGCCAAAGCCGCCCTGACGGCCGAAGACAAGATAGGTCTCGCCGGCGTTGGCGCCTTGCGCGGCCTCGCCCCATGGCGCCCCGATCAGGAAGTCGGCCAGTCCGTCCCCGTTGATGTCGCCCGCCGCCTGCACGCTGGCGCCGCTGTAGTCGAAGGCGTTGACGCCGGTGATGGCAAAGCCTTGCGCGGCGGTCAGATTGGCGAGGTCCAGCGAGGTGCCGAAGCCGCCCTGGCGGCCGTAGACCACATAGCTGACGCCGACGTCGGTGCGGCCGGCGAGATCCGCCGACAGGGCGCCGATCAGCAGGTCGTCGATCCCGTCGCCGTTGATGTCGCCGATGCCCGCCACGGCATAGCCGCTGCGGTCGCCGGCTGCGGCGCCGTGTATCACGAAGCCGTTCGTCCCGTTGATCGCCGCGGCGTTGAATACGCCCTCCGGGGCCAGGGGCGATCCGCCTGCGTCCACCGCCGCATAGGTGAAGGTGTCCTGGGCCGTCTGACCGGCGCCGAGGCTCTGGAAGGCCGTGCCGACCTCATAGGACAGGGTCCCGTCGGTGTTGACGATCACCCGTGCGCCCGACTGCAGGGTGATGATGCTGCCGGGGGTCACGGCGACGCCGTTGATTCGGGCGACGGCGGCGACGCCGACGTCGTTGTTCAGCACCGAAATGACGACGGCCGTGCCGTCCTCGACAGCGGTTGCGGTGTCGTTGCTCGCGGTCACCGGCCGGGGCGCGTCGAGAACCGGAGGGGTGATCCCGTCGACCGGGAGCAGGGGGGGCATGACCTCCGGCCCGGGCGGCATGACCTCGGCAGGCATTGGGCGCCATCCCGTCGCCGCGGCTTCATCCAGCGGCTGGAGGCCGTCCGCTACGCCTTCGCCGGCGGATACCTCCTGCACCGACACGGGACGGGCGCGGAGGCCTGGCTCGGCGAGACCGTGCCTCGTGTAAGTGGTCCGATTGGCCATGGCCGTCCCCCCGGGGTCCGGCTTCGGGGGCGGTGGCGCTCTCCCGTCTCAAACCCGCCGAACAGTGTGCGGCGAGCCTGGCTATATGGCAACTCGTCCGCGGGAACGGGTTCACACCGAAGGTGTCCGGGACCGGGTTCGGTTCACAGGGGTTGGGACGATGGTGGGTGATGTAGGGTTCGAACCTACGACCCGCTGATTAAGAGTCAGCTGCTCTACCAACTGAGCTAATCACCCGGACCATTCGTCTGCACGGGGCCTCGCAAGGCCTGTGCCATCTGCGCGTGCGCCAGTCTGGGACCGGCTTCAGCGAGGGGGCGTACCTAATGGGAATGCCTCTCGCGTGCAAGGGGATTTCGGGCTCCGTTTCGGTTTGCCGCAGGACGGGCTAGGGTCAGTCGGAATCAGCCGCCGGGGAGCGGCGACGGGGGAAATGACCATGGCTTTCTGGAACCGCCGGCGCTCGATCGACGCCATGCTGGCCCCGCACGACGGGCCGGCGCTGAAGAAGACGCTGGGCTGGCCGCACCTGATGGCGCTGGGCGTCGGAGCGATCGTCGGCACCGGCATTCTGACCCTGATCGGGGTCGGGGCCGGGCTGGCGGGGCCGGCGGTGATGATCAGCTTCGCCCTGGCGGGTCTGGTCTGCGCCTGCGCCGCCCTCGCATACGCCGAGTTGTCGACGATGATGCCCGCGGCGGGCAGCGCCTATACCTACTCCTACGCCGTCCTGGGCGAGTTGATCGCCTGGATCGTCGGCTGGAGCCTGATCCTCGAATATTCGCTGGTGGTGTCCGCCGTGGCGGTGGGGTGGTCGGGCTATGCGGTCGGCTTCCTGAGCGGGATGGGGCTGGAGCTGCCTACGGCCCTGATGGCGGGACCGCACGTGGCGGGCGGTTTCATCAACCTGCCGGCGGTGTTCATCATCGCCGTGGTGACGGGTCTGCTGCTGCTGGGCACCCGCGAGAGCGCGACGCTGAACGCCATCCTCGTGGTGATCAAGATCGTGGCCCTGATCGCCTTTGTGGCCATCGCCCTGCCGGCCTTCGACCCGGCCAACTTCACCCCCTTCATGCCCAACGGCTTCGGCTCGCCGGCCCTTCCGTTCGCGGAACAGATCACCGGCCAGCCCGTGGTCCAGACCGGGGTCATGGCGGCGGCGGCGATCATCTTCTTCGCCTTCTACGGCTTCGACGCCATCTCGACGGCGGCCGAGGAAACCAAACGGCCCGAGCGCGACCTGGCCATCGGCATCGTCGGCTCCATGGTCGTCTGCACCGCCCTCTATCTGGTCGTCGCGGCCGCCGCGATCGGCGCCCGGCCGGTCGCCAGCTTCGCCGAAAGCCCCGAGCCGCTGGCGCTGATCCTGCGCGAAATGGGGCAGGGCGCCGCGGCGCAGTGGATCGCCGTCTCGGCCGTGGTGGCCCTGCCGACTGTCCTGCTGGCCTTCCTGTTCGGCCAGAGCCGCATCTTCCTCGGCATGGCGCGCGACGGCCTGTTGCCGCGCCGCCTGGCCCGGGTCTCCTCGCGCGGCGTCCCGGCGGTGGTCACCATCTTCACCGCCATCGTGGTGGCGGCCCTGGCCGGGATCATGCGGCTGGACGAACTGGCGTCGCTGGCCAACGCCGGGACGCTGGCGGCCTTTGCGGCGGTGGGGGTCTGCCTGATCGTCCTGCGCCTGCGCGATCCGAACCGGCCGCGCGTCTTCAAGGCGCCGCTTTGGTGGCTGGTCGGGGCGATCACCATCATCGGCTGCGTCGTCTTCTTCTTCAGCCTGCGGCCGTCGACCCAGCTGTATTTCCTCTACTGGAACATCGCCGGACTGGTGGTCTATTTCGGCTGGTCGGCCTGGAACTCGCGGCTGGCCAAGGGTGAGGAGACGGCCGGCTGATGGCCCTGCGGGACCTCTCCGGCGCGGTCGATTTCACCGTGCTGGAGCGGATGACCGGCGGCGACGACTCCATCACGGAGGAGGTGCTGGGCCTGTTCGCCCAGCAGGCCGCCCTGTGGTCGCCGCTGCTGGACGTGCGCGAGGACGGCTGGCGGGACGCGGTGCATACGATCCGGGGCGCGGCCGCGGGCATCGGCGCCGACACCCTGGCGGCGGCCTGCCAGACGGCGGAGGCGGCGGACAAGGCCGCAGCTCCGCCGCTGCTTGACCGGGTGCGGGATGCGCTGGAGATCGCCCTGGCCGATGTGGCGGCCTACCGGCACGCGCTGATGTTGAGGTCGCTGCGGGGCTAGCCGCGCGTGCGGTCCCAGACCGAGAACTCATGCGCGATGCAGCGGTCGATCAGGGTGCGCCAGACGGGCTCGGCGATGGCCGGCGACAGGCCGGCGGGACCGGCGGCGGCCAGCACCTTGGCGACCACGTCCTCGATACGGGCGTCGTCATGCACGACCGAGCGGTCCGGCTTGATGCGGGCGGCGGCGTCCATATAGCGCTGGCGCTCGGCCAGCAGCTGCACCAGGGCGCGGTCCAGCGCATCGACGCCCTGACGGACCTCGGCCATGGAGGCGCAGGCTTCCGGCGCGGTGCGCGGATCGATCGTGACACTATCCGACAAAGGCGCGCTCCAGCACATAGTCGCCCGGCTCGGCGTTCGAGCCCTCCTTCAGGCCGAAGGTTTCGAGCAGCTCGCCCGTTTCCTTGATCATGGCCATCGAGCCGCACAGCATGACGCGGTCCCGCTCGGGCGAGAAGCCGTGCGGCAGGCCCAGATCGTCAAACAGGGCCCCGGACTTGATGCGGTCGGTGATCCGGCCGGGGTGTACGAACGGCTCACGGGTCACAGTGGGATAGTAGGTCAGCTGGGCCTTCGCCTCCTCGCCGATCAGGGGATCGTCGTGGATGCCCGAGGTCAGGAAGTCGCGATAGGTCAGGTCGGCCTCGTGGCGCACCGTGTGGCAGACCACGACATGGCCGAACCGGCTGTAGGTGTCGGGATCGCGCGCCACGCTGAGCCAGGGCGCCAGTCCGGTTCCGGTCCCGATCAGCCACAGACGCTCGCCGCCGGTCAGGGCGTCCAGCACCAGGGTGCCGGTCGGCTTCTTGCCCATGAGGACGGTGTCGCCGGCCTTTATGTTCACCAGCCGCGAGGTCAGCGGGCCGTCGGGCACCTTGATCGACAGGAACTCCAGCTCCTCGGCCCAGCCGGGGCTGGCGATGGAATAGGCGCGCAGGATCGGCTTTCCGCCGTCCTCGCCGGGCAGGCCGATCATCACGAACTCGCCCGAGCGGAAACGGAAATCCTCGGGCCGGGCGATGGCGAAGCTGAACAGCTGGTCGGTCCAGTGGCGCACCCACAGCACTTCCAGCTCATGGAAGGCGGAGGCTTTCGCGGGCGGGGAGGCGGCGGCGACGTCGGTCATTGCGCGCTTATTAGGGGGTGAGAGGCGAGGGGGGAAGGGATGCGGTGTCACGTCGGGCTTGTTCCTGGCGCATCGCTCCCGATGCTGTCTTCCCGCCCCTGATCATCACGTCCCTTTTCGCCCCCGACCGTACCTTTTCGCCCCCCGTTCCCGTCGGCCCGACCGACCAGCGGCCCTCGTGCGACCGAAGTTGACGCAGCCATCTGCCTCTATGTGAAACGGCCACGGAGACGGGATAATTGACGGTTCGAAACACAGCGCAGCACCCGCATCCGGGACGACGGCCTCCTCCTGCGACGACCGCCCCCACGGTCGCGCAGCCGACCACAATTTTTCCGGGCCCACAGTGTACTTTCGCCCCTGTCGTCGCCCCTGTCGTCGCGCCTGCGGAATCGGGGATGACGCCGGCCGAAACCCCCGCTAGCGTCGCCGCCATGCGCAACAAACTCCTCGCCTCCACCCTGTTTCTGGCCGCCCTGTCGCCGTTCACCGCCGTCATGGCGCAAACCCCGGACCCCGCGGTCCTGACGCCCGAACGGGTGTTCGCCAATCCGTCGCTGGCCGGTCCGGTGGCGCGCGGCGTGAGCCTGTCGCCCGACGGCGAGCTGGTCGCCTTCCTGCGCTCGCGCGAAGACGACGTCGATGTGCTGGACCTG
Organism: Brevundimonas sp. UBA2388; assembly: GCA_002343425.1. Taxonomy (GTDB): domain Bacteria; phylum Pseudomonadota; class Alphaproteobacteria; order Caulobacterales; family Caulobacteraceae; genus Brevundimonas. Next base: position 7,343 of record DDSO01000026.1, on the reverse strand, counting down.
TGGGCCGCGCCGACGGGCGAGGGCGAGCCGTTCAAGCTGATCGACGCGCGGGCGCTGGTCCCCGACGCCGGCGAACTGTCCGAGGCCGAGAAGGCGCGGCGCGAGCGGATGCGGATCAGCCAGCGCGGCGTGGTCGAATATTCCTGGGACCAGCAGGGGCGTTACATCCTGGCCCCGCTGGAGGGCGACATCTTCCTCGCCGAGCGTGAAGGCGGGGCCGTGCGCCGTCTGACCGAGACCGAGGCCGACGAGATCGACGCCAAGGTCTCGCCGCGGGGCAATTTTGTCTCCTTCGTTCGCGATCAGGATCTGGTCGTGCTGGACCTGAACGGAAACCGCGAGACGGCGGTGACCACGGACGGCGACGGGCTCATCACCTGGGCCACGGCCGAGTTCATCGCCCAGGAGGAGATGAACCGCGACACCGGCTACTGGTGGAGCCCGGACGAGCGCCATATCGCCCTGCAGCGGACGGACGAGAGCACCGTCGACATCATCCCGCGGCTGGACATCACCGGTGGTGGAGCCAGCGTGATCGAGCAGCGCTATCCGCGCGCCGGGCGGCCCAACGCCGTGGTCGAACTGTTCGTCCATGACCGCGAAAGCGGAGAGCGTGTCCAGGTCGATCTGGGCGAGAACCGCGACATCTATCTGGCCCGCGTGGACTGGTCGGCCGACGGCCGGACGCTGTATGTCCAGCGCCAGTCGCGGGATCAGAAGACGCTGGATCTGCTGAGCGTCGATCCCGATACGGGCGCCTCACGGGTGATCCTGACGCGGACTTCGGACGCCTGGGTGCCGCTGACCGACGACTTCAAGGCGCTGGACGACGGCAATTTCATCTGGTCGTCTGAGGAGACCGGCTGGAGGCATCTGTACCTCTACAACCGCGACGGTCGCCGCATCCGCGCCATCACCCGGGGCGACTGGCCGGTGAAGGGGCTGACCGGCGTCAATCAGCGCACGGGCGAGGTCTTCTTCACCGCCTCGATGCGGGACGGGCGGGAACTGCCGATCGAACAGCAGATGTTCCGCGCCAGCCTGCGCCGGACGGTGACGCCGGTCGCGGTGACGCCGGGCGGCGGCTGGTGGTCGGCCTCCATGAACAGGACGGGCACGGCCTATGTCGGCAACTACACCGACCTGGGCACGCCGGCGCAGTCGGCGCTGTACCGCGCCGATGGAACCTTCGTGCGCTGGATCGAGGAGAACCGGCTGGACGCCGGGCATCCGATCCATCCCTATGTCTCGCGACGCGGTGAGGTGACCTTCGGCACGCTTGAAAGCCATGGCGAGACCCTGGTCTGGCAGATGACCACCCCGCCAGGCTTCGACCCGTCGCGCCAGTATCCCGTGGTCATGCAGGTCTACGGCGGCCCGTCGGGCGGAGGCGTCCGCCGCAGCTGGCAGGGCGCGACCAACCAGCTTCTGACCGAGGCCGGCTACATCGTCTTCCGTCTCGACAACCGCGGCGAGGGCGATCGCTCGGCGGCGTTCAAGCAAGCCCTCTATCTGAAGATGGGCCAGCCGGAGATCGAGGATCAGGTGCTGGCGATCAACTATCTGAGGTCGCTGCCCTTCGTGGCCGATGACCGGATCGCGGCCATGGGCTGGAGCTACGGCGGCTTCATGACCCTGCACATGCTGACCGAGCCGGCGATGAACCTGACCTCGGCCATTTCGGGGGCCCCCGTCACCGACTGGAGTCTGTACGACACCCATTATACCGAGCGGTTCATGTCGACGCCCGAGGCCAACGCCGAGGGCTATGCCGCGTCCGACGTCCTCGATCAGCTGGACAGCCTGACGGGCCGTCTGCTGCTGCTGCACGGCATGGCCGACGACAATGTCATCTTCGAGAACGCCACCCGCGTCATCGACGGCCTGCAGAGCCGCAGTGTCCCGTTCGAGATGATGCTCTATCCAGGCCAGCGCCACGGGGTGCGTGGCAACGAAAGGCAGCTGCAGCAATGGCGGACGTATCTGGACTTCCTGGATCGTACGATCGGTTCAAGGGCGCCCGCCGCGCAGGACTGATTGCGGGGGCGGTCGCGGCGGTAGCGCTCACCGGCTGTGCAACGGCGGGCTCGGGGGACGACCACGTCCCGCTGATCACGGTCTCGCAAGAAAGGCTGGAGGTTAACTCCCATGCCTATGCGGCCTTCCGCGACCGCGCCATCGTCGCTGCTCCGCCAGCGCCATCCCAGCTCAGCATCGCGGTCGTGCGCGCATACACGGATGCGAACACCGGGACCGGTTTGGTTTTCCGCTTGGGCGAGCGAAATCTGGGTCTGGCGGACTATCGCAGCGTCATCGCGCTCGATCCGAATGCCCTCTCGATCGCGACCGTCAACGATCACATCGACCACCTCGTCACGCCGCCGCTCTGGCAGGTGCCGATCCTTCTGAAGGACAATATCGAAACGGCTGATCAGGCGACAACGGCCGGTTCACTGGCGTTGGCCGAAAACGCCCCTGACCGCGACGCGCCCTTGGTGAGCCGGCTCCGCGGCGCGGGAGCTATCATCCTCGGCAAGGCCAACCTCTCCGAATGGGCCAACATCCGCTCGAGCAATTCCATCAGCGGCTGGAGCGCCGTCGGCGGGCAGNNCAGCGGCGCGGCGGTGGCGGCGGGACTGGCGGCGGCGGCCATCGGCACCGAAACCGACGGCTCGATCACCTGTCCGGCCTCGGTCAGCGGCGTGGTCGGGTTCAAGCCGACGGTGGGGCTGGTCAGCCGCACCCACATCGTGCCGATCAGCCATTCGCAGGACACCGCCGGACCGATCACCACCACGGTCGAGGACGCGGCCATCGTCCTGACCGCCATCGCCGGCTCCGATCCGCTGGACCCCGCCACGGCCGAGGCCGATGCGCGCCGGGTCGACTATCGCGCGGCGCTGGATGCGAATTCCCTGCAGGGCGCGCGGCTCGGCGTGATGCGCTTCCTGATCTCCAACTATTCCGCCGAGGCGCAGGCCGAGTTCGAGCGGGCGCTGGTCAATCTGCGCGCGGCAGGGGCCGAGATCGTCGAGATCACCGAGCCGCCGGCTGAATTCCGCCAGATCGGCGGCTGGGAGCTGACCGTGCTGCTGACCGAGCTGAAGCGCGATCTGAACCTCTATCTGGCCTCGACCGATCCCGCGCAGGTGCGGACCCGGACCCTGGCCGATGTCATCGCCTTCAACGCCGCCGAGCCGCGCGAGACCGTGCTGTTCGGCCAGGACCTGTTCGAGCGCGCCGAGGCGACCGGCGGGCTGGATGACCCGGCCTATGTCGAGGCGCGCGCCCGGTCCTTTCAGGCCTCGGGGCCGGACGGCATCGACCGGATGATGGCTGACAACAGCGTCGTCGCCCTGATCGCCCCGACCACTTCGCGCGCCTGGACCAACGATCCCGACGACGACGACCGGTCGCAGGGATCGGCCAGCCGGCTGGCGGCGGTGGCGGGCTATCCGCACCTGACCGTGCCGATGGGCTTCGACCGCGGCATGCCCGTGGGGATCAGCTTCATCGGCGGCAAATGGGACGACGCCCGCATCCTGTCTCTGGGCCACGCCTATGAGCAGAGGACCCGGGAGCGACGCCCGCCAACGCTGGTGCAACCTTCGTCCTGACGGGCGGTTGACCGGCGATGGAAAAGCAGTTCGTCAAATTCGCGACGGCGACCGCCAGGGTGGCCGGCAAGCCCTGGACGTTCATCGCCTGTCTGGCGATCGTTCTGGGGTGGGCGGCGACCGGCCCGATCTTCAAATTCAGCGAAACCTGGCAGCTGGTGATCAACACCGGCACGACGATCATCACCTTCCTGATGGTGTTCCTGATCCAGAATACCCAGAACCGCGACGGCGCTGCGATGCAGGCCAAGCTGGATGAACTGCTCCACGCGGTGGGCGCCGCCGACGAGCGGTTCATCGGCATCGAGCACCTGACCGACAGGGACCTCGACCGGATCCTGGCCGAGGTCGAGGCCCGCGCCCAGCGACTGCACGGCGACGACCAGATGCCGGTCGTCGCGACCCGCGCTGAGGATCTCACGGCCAGCAACCGGAAAGCGGCCCGGAAGTCTGCCGCGAAGAAGGCGTCCACGTGAGCCTCGCGGCCAACATCGTCGGCACGGCCGCCGCCCTGTGCTCGATCACCAGTTTCGCGCCGCAGATGATCAAGATCTGGAAGGCGCGCGACGCCTCGTCCGTATCGCTGAAGACCTATTCGCTGACGGTGATCTGCTTCGTCCTGTGGACCACCTACGGCGTGCTGACCGGCGCCTGGCCCATCATCGTCGCCAATGCCTGCGCCCTCGTGATGGCCGCCGGCGTCCTGGCGATGAAGTGGCGTTTTGACGGTCCGCGATCGGCCTGATGGCTCGAACAGCTGACAACCTGCGGGCGATGCCGATGGACAGGGCGGTGCGGTTCTGAAAGCGTAACGCCGTTCTGAAGGCGGGGGCCGGATCGATGTTGCTCAACCGACGAGGCGCGCTGGCGGGTGCGGGCGGTCTGATGACGGCCCTGGCGACCGGCGAGGCCTGGGCGCAGGACGCCCGTCGCGTCCGCAAGGCGGCCTCCTCCCTAAGCTCCGCCGACGATGACATCCTGGCCTTCGCCGAGGGCGTCAAGCTGATGAAGCGCCGCTCGGACTCCCTGTCGTGGGAGGCCCAGAATCGGCTCCACGCCCAGCGGGCCGAGCACGGCAACTGGCGGTTCCTGCCCTGGCACCGGCTGCAAGTGGCTCACATGGAGCGGATCATCGCCCAGGTGACCGGCCACACGAACTTCGCCATGCCCTACTGGGACTGGCAGGTGGACCGCTTCCTGCCGCCGTGGGTGCTGGACCCGACCTCACCCCTCTATGAACGCCAGCGCGACCCGGCCACCGAGACCCTCGACTTCCAGAAGGCCCGCTTCGCCCAGAGCCGCGATGTGGCTCGCGTTTCGGACGACAATTTCGACGCCTTCTGCGGCCGCGAGCGGGCGGCGGGCCGGGTCGAGGCCTATGGCCACAACATCATCCACATGCTGGTCGGCGGCCTGATGGGAAGCACCCGCACGGCGGCGTTGGACCCGGTGTTCTGGCTTCACCACTGCAACGTCGACCGGGTCTGGGCGACCTGGCACCAGAAGAACGGCGACCTTGCCTATCCCCGGCCGTGGAAGGACGTCTCCATGTCCGGCTTCACGGGCCCTGACGGCCGTCAGACGGGACGCTGGGTGGCGTCACGGATCACCTCAACGCGCGGTCTGGGATATCGCTACGACGCCCTCTATGCGCCGCTGGTCTTCGCCCTGCCGCCGGGCGCGCTTGGCGGCCCGCCGATATCGACCAGCGAGGTGTCGATCCGGGTCGATGCGGATGCAAGCGACGGCTCCGTCCGGCTGGAACTGCCTGCCGAGATCGTGCGCCAGCTCCGCGAGGCGCCGGGCCGGGTCACGGTCGAGGGGACAGGTGTCGTCGCCTATGAGCGGTCTGAAAACCTCACCGGCCGAGGCATCGCCACCAGCGTGTTCGCTGAAAAGGGCCGGGTCGATCTGGGCGTATCGCCGACCTTCGTCCATTTCGGCGGAGGCGAGGGCGACGATCATTCAAGCCATAGCGGGCACGGCGACTATGCCCACGTTTTCACCTTCGATAGCGCTGTGGTCCAGCTGGCGAGGCTGACGACCGGCCCGCTCGCGATCGTGTCGACAGCGCAGGACCTGCGGCCGGAAGAGCAACGTCCGCCGGTGCGGGCGGTGTCGCTGGAGGCGACGTTGACAGTGACAGAGTACGCCGCCTGAGACCTCAGCCCGGGCGACCCGCCGCCTGGGCTGCTTGGACGAGGGCGAGGATCCGGTCGGCCGCCTCGTCGACTGAACAGGCGGCGGCGTCGATCCGCAGTTCTGGCGCTTCCGGCGCCTCGTAGGGGCTGTCTATGCCGGTGAAATGGCTTAGCTGGCCAGCCCGCGCCTTGGCGTAAAGACCCTTGGCGTCCCGTGCCTCGGCGACCGCCAGCGGGACGTCGACGAAGACCTCGATGAACTCGCCCGGCTCCATCCGCTCGCGCGCCATTCGCCGTTCCTCCCGGAAGGGCGAGATGAAGGCCACCAGCACGATCAGGCCGGCGTCGGTCATCAGCCGCGCCACCTCGGCCACACGGCGGATGTTCTCGACCCGGTCGGCGTCTGTGAAGCCGAGGTCGCGGTTTAGGCCGTGGCGGACGTTGTCGCCGTCCAGAAGCACGGAATGCAGGCCCTCGGCGAGCAGGCGCTGTTCGACGCGGTTGGCGATGGTGGACTTGCCGGCGCCGGACAGGCCGGTGAACCACAGGACGAGCGGCGATTGGCGCTTGAGCGCGGCGCGGTCGGCCCGGCTGACGGTCAGGGCCTGCGGATGGATGTTGGTAGCCCGGCGGAGGGCGAAGCGGATCATGCCGGCTCCGGCGGTCTCATGGGTCATCCGGTCGATCAGGATGAAGCCGCCGAGGTCGCGGTTCATGGCATAGGGCTCGAAGGCGACGGGCGCATCGAGGGCCAGGGTGCACAGGCCGATGTCGTTCAGGCTGAGGGTCGGCGCGGCCAGCCAGTCACCGGTATCGACATTGACCTTGTGCCTCAGGTCGCTGATCCGGGCCGGGACGGTCGTGGCACCCAGTTTGAGCCAATAGGACCGGCCAGGCAGCAGGGGCCGGTCCGACATCCAGACCAGATGCGCCTCGAACTGGTCCGCGACCTCAGGCGGCGCTTCGGTGGAGACGATCAGGTCGCCGCGCGAGACGTCCACCTCCGGGGTCAGGGTCAGGGTCACGGACTGGCCGGTCGAGGCGTCATCCAGGTCGCCGTCCATGCTGACGATGCGGTCTATCGTGGCGCTGACGCCTGACGGCAGGACACGGACGGCGTCCCCGGGTCGGGCGACGCCGGCCACGATCCGGCCCGAGAAGCCGCGGAAGTCCGCGCTCGGCCGGCTGACGCCCTGAACCGTCATGCGCAGCGGGCCAGGCGCGGCCTCGGCCAGGGCGACCGTCCGCAGTTGATCCATCAGACACGGACCGGTGTACCAGGGTGTGAGGGCTTCCGTTGTCGAGACATTGCCCCCTGTCCGGGCGCAGGTCGGGATGGCGGTGACATCGCTCAGGCCGATCGTTTCGGCGAAGGCGCGGTAATCGTCGACGATGGTCTCGAACCGGTCCTGCGATCCCTCGACCAGATCCATCTTGTTGACCGCAAGCACAACGCTGCGGACGCCCAGCAAGGCCAGTAGCCGACTATGCCGTCGGGTCTGGGTCAGCACGCCCTTACGCGCGTCGATCAGGACGATGGCGAGGCCCGCCGTCGAGGCGGCGGTCACCATGTTCCGCGTGTACT
>DDSO01000126.1:314-21363 GCA_002343425.1 Brevundimonas sp. UBA2388 | reverse complement strand
TCCGACCAAGGTCGACCGTTCGGCCGCCTACGCCTGCCGCTATCTGGCCAAGAACGTTGTCGCCGCCGGCCTGGCCGACCGCTGCACCATCCAGATCAGCTACGCCATCGGCGTGGCCAAGCCCCAGTCGATCCACGTCGATCTGCACGGCACCGGCAAGGGCCCGATCAATGAAGCCGTGCTGGAGGCCAACATCCTCGGCCTCATCGGCGGCGCTACCCCGCGATCGATCCGCGAGCACCTCGGGCTCAACCGGCCGATCTACGCCCGCACCGCCGCCTATGGCCATTTCGGCCGCGCACCGGAAGCCGACGGCGGCTTCAGCTGGGAGAAGACCGATCTGGTCGACCAGCTGAAGGCCCTGATCTAGGGCTCCAGTCCGGGCTCGCCGCTTTCCGGCGAGCCCTTCGGCGTCTCGTCCTTGGCCTCGACCACATGCCGTTGCGGCGGGTCCAGCGCGGCGCCGAAACCGAACAGCATGGCCGCCATCATCTGCACGCCGCCTCCGCGCCGTTTCGACGCCGCTCGCCCGCCGCCGCCCGCCATGGCGACCGTGGCCCAGACGATCAGCCCGATCAGGGCCAGGCCCACGCCCCAGCCGATGATGTCCGCCATGTTCTGCTCCCTGCGCCCGAAGAACATGGGGAGGCGGCGGGCGCTGTGAAGGACTCGCGCCAACCGTCCGACCGCCTATAAGGCCGCCCATGTCCTCTTCCGACGATCCCGCCCACCGCCCGCTCCGCTCGTTCGGCCGCATCAAGTCGCGCGCCATCAAGCCGCGCCAGGCGGCGCTGTTCGACACCCTGCTGCCCGGCATCGCCCTGCCTCATCCGAAAACCGGGCCGATCGATCCGACCACCCTCATGCCCGGGGCGAAGGCCGTCTGGCTGGAGATCGGCTTCGGCGGCGGCGAACATCTGGCTGAACAGGCGGCGCGCCATCCCGACACATTGATGATCGGCTGCGAGCCCTTCCTGAACGGCGTCGCCTCGGCCCTGCGCCATATCGACGAGCGCGGGCTGCAGAACGTCCGCCTCCATGCCGACGACGCGCGCGACGTAATGACCGCCCTGCCGGACGCCTCGCTGGACAGGGTGATGATCCTGTTCCCTGACCCCTGGCACAAGGCGCGGCACAACAAGCGCCGGCTGGTGCAGGACGAGACGGCGGCGGAGATCGCGCGGCTGCTGAAGCCCGGCGGCGGGCTGCGCTTCGTCACGGACTGGAAGGACTATGCCGAATGGGCGCTGGAGAAGTTCGAGCGCACCCCGGGACTGGTCTGGCTGGCCGAGGCCGCCGACGACTGGCGCACCGCCCCGGCCGACCATGTGGTCACCCGCTATGAAGAGAAGAAGCTGGGCGACACCCCGCCGATCTTTCTGGACTTCATGCGGGCCTGAAACCCGGCGCCGCCGACAGGGCGCGCGCGGCGAGGACGACCAGACCCGACTTGACTGCGGCGCCGATCAGGAAGGGCGTGAAGCCGGCGGCGACCGCGACCGGCACGCCCATGCGGATCGCCAGCCAGCCGGTCCCGACCGCCAGAATCGACAGGTGCAGGCCGAACAGCCAGGCCGACGCGGGGATGAAACCGCGCAAACGGCCCTGCTCGGCAAGGACCCCTGCCGCGGCGGCGGCGAGCGGAAAGGCGAGCAGATAGCCGGCGGTTGGTCCGGTGAACGGGGCGACGCCCGACGCGCCGTCGGAGAAGACCGGCAGCCCCGTCAGCCCGAGGACGAGATACGACAGGACGGCGCCGCCGCCCCATCGCCATCCCAGAACCACGCCCGCCAGCAGCACGGCCCAGGTCTGCATCGTCATCGGCACCGGGAACATCGGCACGGACAGGCCGGCGCAGACCGCGATCAGCAGGACGAAGCCGGGGACGGCGGCGAGGCGAAGCGGCAGGCCGGGGTGCGCGATCATGGCCGACGCCAACCACGGCAGACCGAACGGGGCAAGACCCTGGCGGTGTCGGCTGGAAATCTTCGGCGATCCGGCGCAGAAAACCGCCGTAGCCAAGGGACTGAACGATGAGCCTCACCCTCGACCATGTCTCGACTTCCATGTTCCTGCGCGGTTTGAACGTCCTGTCCGGATTGATCGACCGGGCGGCGGAATCGGGCCTCGAGGAGGCGGCCCTGATGGAGGCGCGGCTGGCGCCGGACATGCGGCCATTCCCGGATCAGGTCCGCATGGCGGCCTTCTCGGCCCGCAGCTGTGTGGCCCGTCTGACCGACCAGCCCTGGCCGAAAACCGATGACGCCGAGGCATGCCTGGCGGAACTCAAGGCGACGGTCGCCCTGTCGATCGCCTTCATCGAGGGCGTCGAGGCCGCTGCCTTCGCGGGGGGCGAGACCCGCCGGATTGAACTCAGGTTCCCGGGCGTCGAGCTCAATTTCGAGGGTCAGGGATATCTGACCAGCTTCGCCCTGCCGAACTTCTACTTCCACCTGTCGATGGCCTATGCCCTGCTGCGCCATCTGGGTGTGCCGCTGGGCAAGCGCGACTTCCTGGGGCAGATCGAGCTGATCTGAGCCGGCCTCAGACCCTCCCCAGCCCGGCGGCGAAATCGCGGAGGAACGCCAGCTGCTCGTCAGTCTCCGGCACGGGTCGGCCCCGGGCCTTGCCGACCCTCAGAATGGCCTCGTCGGGATGAAGCCCGCCCTCGATCAGGGCCGCGATGGCGAGGGACGGGGCGCGTCCCAGCCCGGCCCGGCAGTGGATTACGATCGTCTGACCGGCGTTCAGCCGGCGCTCGATGGTGGTGGCGACCCGCCGGTAGTAGACGGGGTCAGCCGGGACGCCATGGTCTGTGATCGGGAAATTGTAGAAGCCGACGCCGTGCCTCGCCGCCGCCGCCCCCTCGTCGGCCAGACCCAGCTCGGCGGCCTCCGCCGGCTCGAGCAGGCTGACCACATGATCGACCATGCCGTGCGCCAGCCGCGCCATCTGCCCGTCCAGCGCCTCGCCCCCGTCAGGCTTTCGCGAAATTCCCAGACGCCCGCGGGTGTCGAGACCGATCCAGTGGATTTTCATGCGGGGTCTGTTCTGGCTTTGCCGGAACAGATTGGCAACCGTCGCCCGCGCTGCTTGACGGGTGGATGACGCGCGACCGTGGCGTCCGGAGGTAAGAGGCTTGGCTCAATCAGGGAAGAACAAGCCGCCGCTCGACGGCAGTGGTTTTATTGTCGCCGCGCTACTCGCTCCCGGTATTGCGCTGGCGCTCTTCTACGTTGGCATGGGCCTGACGGAGTCGGTCGTCGGGGCCGGTGGCCTCGGGAGGCTGGTTGGAAACTTTCTGCTCCTTTTGCTGATCGCATCATTTTGGGGAGCAGTTCCGAGCCTGATTTTCGGCGGCCTGGTGCTGTCGGTAATCCAGCGGATGCCGTGGCGCGCAAAGTCGACGCCGCTCGTGTTCATGGCTGGCGGCATGCTGGCCGCCGGCCTGTATGTGCTGACCGGATTCGGAACGGCCATGCTGTCGCCCGGCGTGACGATGTTTTTCGCCCCTTGGGCCACCGACCTGGGGGCTCCCGGTGCAAACCGCCAGGAGTGGTGGTTGGTCTCCAGCCTGCTTCTTTCGGGCGCCGCCGCCGGTCTGATCTACGCCGCCTTCGCCAAGAGGGGCTGACAAGGCCTGCCGCCGGCGCTATACGCCGTCCCACATCGTTAGACCGGCGTCCTAACGGCGCCGTTTGAGCGGCGGCCGTCTGGCCCGCCGCTTTTTTATTGGACCGCGCCCCGTTGAAGGCCAAGACCGTTGAAGACCGCGCTCTGCTGGAGCTGATCGAACCCGTGGCGGAGAGCCTGGGCCTCGACATCGTGCGCGTGCGTCTGATGGGCGGCACCCTGCGGCGGCGGCTGCAGATCATGGCCGAGCGCCCGTCGGATCACGACATCGCCGTCGAGGAGTGCGCCCGCCTGAGCCGCGCCGTGTCGGAGGTGTTCGACGCCGCCGATCCGATCGCCGGCGAATATCTGCTGGAAGTGTCGTCGCCGGGTGTCGACCGCCCGCTGACCCGCCTGTCCGACTTCGACCTGTTCGAGGGCTATGAGGCGCGGCTGGAAAGCGACCGCATGATCGAGGGCCGCAAGCGGTTCAAGGGCATGATCGCCGGCACCGACGGCGACAATGTCGCCATGGACCTGGAGGGCGAGGAGGACACCGCCCTGATCCCGTTTGAATGGCTGGTCGACGCCAAACTGGTGCTGACCGACGAACTGATGAAGGCGGGCGCCGAGAAGCGCGCCGCCCGTAACGACAACTCTGAAGAGACCGAGGACTAGACCATGGCTGTTGCCGGCGTTTCCGCGAACCGACTCGAACTGCTGACGATCGCCGATGCGGTCGCGCGCGAGAAGAACATCGACAAGGAGATCGTCGTCGAGGCGATCGAGGAGGCGATCCAGAAGGGCGCCAAGTCGCGCTACGGCGCCCATCACGACATCCGCGCCAAGATCGACATCAAGTCGGGCGAAATGGCGCTGACCCGTCACGTCACCGTCGTCGCCGACGACTGGCAGCCGGAAGACGAGCTGGAAGAATTCAACGACAGCGCAATGGTCCGCCTGACCGACGCTTCCAAGCGCGATCCGGAAGCCTTCGTCGGCAAGGAATACATCGAGAACCTGCCGCCGTTCGAGTTCGGCCGGGTGCAGACGCAGATGGCCCGTCAGGTCGTGACCGGCAAGGTCCGCGACGCCGAGCGCGCCAACCAGTACGAAGAGTTCAAGGACCGCGTCGGCGAGATCGTCAACGGCACCGTCAAGCGGGTCGAGTACGGCAACACCGTCGTCGATCTGGGCCGGGGCGAGGGCATCATGCGCCGCAACGACTCCATCCCGCGCGAGGTGTTCAACATCGGCGACCGGATCCGCACCTACATCTATGACGTCCGCGCCGAGGCCAAGGGCCCCCAGGTCATGCTGTCGCGCTCGCACCCCGGCTTCATGGCCAAGCTGTTCGCCCAGGAAGTCCCGGAAGTTTACGACGGCGTGATCGAGATCCGCGCCGCCGCCCGCGACGCCGGTTCGCGTGCCAAGATGGCCGTGCTGTCGAACGACTCCTCGATCGATCCGGTCGGCGCCTGCGTCGGTATGCGCGGCNNAGGGCGAGAAGATCGACATCATCCAGTGGAACGCCGACGAGCCGACCTTCATCGTCAACGCCCTGGCCCCGGCCGAGGTCTCCAAGGTCGTGCTCGATGAGGAAGCTGACCGCGTTGAGGTCGTGGTGCCGGACGAGCAGCTGTCGCTGGCCATCGGCCGCCGCGGCCAGAACGTCCGCCTCGCCAGCCAGCTGACCGGCTGGCAGATCGACATCATCACCGAGAGCCAGGACTCCGAGCGTCGCCAGCGCGAGTTCGCCGAGCGCACCACCCTGTTCCAGGAAGCCCTGGACGTCGATGAAGTCATCGCCCAGCTGCTGGTCACCGAGGGCTTCGCTACGGTCGAGGACCTGGCCTTCGTGGAAACCTACGAAATCTCGGACATCGAGGGCTTCGACGAGGACACCGCCGAGGAACTTCAGGCCCGCGCCCGCGACTTCCTCGAAAAACAGGCTGCCGTACTGGACGCGAAACGGGTCGAACTGGGCGTGCAGGATGAGGTGATGGCTGTTCCGGGCGTCACCGGCGCCATCGCCGTCGCCTTGGGCGAAGGCGGGGTGAAGACTGTCGAGGACCTGGCTGATCTGGCCACCGATGAGATCCGCGGCGGCTACGAGGTCAAGAACGGTGAACGGGTCAAGGTCCCGGGCGTTCTGGAAAGCTTTAACCTGGCCCAGGAAGAGGCCGAGATGCTGATCCTCCAGGCCCGTGTCGCGGCCGGCTGGATCGACGCCTCGGAACTGCCGCAGCCGCCGGAGCCGGAATACGAGGAAGAACTGGCCGAGGGCGAATATGACGCCGACGCCGTCTTCGCCGCCGCGCCGGAAGGCGAAGACGGAGAAGTCGCCGCCGAAGAAGACGCCGAGGTTCTCGTCGAGGACCCCGAACAAACCCCCAACGCGTGATGGGAGACCGAACCTTCCATGAGTCTGCGCGAAGCGACGATCGATAGGGAACGCCGCGACCTCGTCACCCACGAGGTCATGGACGAATCTCGCCTGATCCGCTTCGTCGCCGCTCCGGACGGTTCGGTCGCTCCCGATCTGGCGCGCAAGCTGCCGGGCCGCGGCCTCTGGGTCGCGGCGGACCGCGCCTCCATCGAGGCGGCGGTGAAGAAGAACCTGTTCTCGCGCGCCGCCAAGGCGCCGATGAAGCCGGCCGCGGACCTCGCGGACACGGTCGAAAGCCTGCTGTTCCGTCGCTGTCTGGACCAGCTGGGGCTTGCCCGGCGCGAGGGCGTGCTTATCTCCGGCTTCGAGAAATCCCTGGCCAATGTGCGGTCGGGCAAGGCCGCCTGGATCATCGAGGCGGCGGACGGCTCCGCGGACGGTCGCGGCAAGCTGCTTTCGCTGGCGAAACACATGACGCCGCCCCCGAAAGTCTGCGGCGTCTTCACGGCGGACGATTTGAGTTTGGCCCTTGGGCTGGAAAATGCGATACACGCCGTCCTGCTTGAGGGCGGGCGGGCCGATCGCTGGACCATAGAGGTCGAACGACTGGCGGGATTTCGACCGCTTCTGCCCCCGGAGTGGGGCGGTGAGCCGGCTGAGGCCCCGAACAAGGTTTTGGACGGGCGGGGTTCTGCTCCCTGATTGGGGGCAGGGCGACGCGCGGCTTTTTGTGTTTGAACGAGACGACGGCGGATCACCTGCTGTCACGAGTAAAGCGACCGGATGACTGACGAGAACGACAAGACCAACGACGGCGCACCGCAGGCTCCGACCGGGACTCCGTCCCAGACGGGTCCGCGCGCGCCGCTGAGCCTGAAGCCCCGGCAGGCGGGATCGGTTTCGACCGGCACCGTGCGCCAGAGCTTCAGCCACGGCCGCACCAAGACCGTGGTGGTCGAGACCAAGCGCCCCCGCGCCGGCGGCGCCCCGGGCCATCAGCGTCCGCAGGGCTTCGACGTCGCCCGTCCGCGAACCGATGCGCCCGCGCCGCAGGCCCCCCGTCCGGCAGCGCCGGCCGGTCCCGCCGGCGGCCGCCTGTCGAACGAGGAACAGGAAGCCCGCCGCCGCGCCATCGAACTGGCCACCCGCGCCCAGGCCGAGCGCGCCCAGACCGCCGCCGCCGAACAGGCGCGCCGCGACCAGGCCGCCCATGAACAGGCCGCCGCCGCCGCCCAGATCGCCAACGCCGCCCAGGCTGAAGCCGCTGCCGCCCGCGCCGCTGCCGAGGCCGCCCGCGCAGAGGCCGCCAAGCTGACGGCCGCCGCGCCCGCCGCTCCGGCCAAACGCGCCCCGGCCGCAGCGCCGACGCCGGCTCCGGCCGCCCCGGTCGCGCCGACCCCGGCACCGGTCGAGGCCGCCGCTCCGGCCCCGGCTGCCCCGGCCCGTCCGGCCCCGCCCGCTCGCCCCGTGGTCAATTTCGGCCAGCGCGTTCCCAAGGCCCCCAATCCGTCGCGGGCGCCCTCCGGCCCGGCCTTCGGCGGCCGTTCGGCCCGTGAAGAAGCCATGGGCGGCGGCGAGCGCGCCTATTCCGACCGTCCCGCCGCTCCGGCCCGACCGACCGGCCGTCCGGCCGAGCCGGTCCGCTATTCGGCCCTGACTCCGCGCCCTGCGCCGGGCGCAGCCCGTCCGGGTCCGCGCACGGGTCCCGGCGGTCGTCCGACCCCGAACGCCCCCCCGGCCCAGGCCGAGGTCGCCCGTCCGAGCCGCGCGCCCGGCGGCGGTTTCGCCCGCCCGCTGAAGCCCGAGGATGATCGCGACAAGCGTTTCTCGGACGCCGGCAAGGCCGTCAGCCGCACCCGCGGCGAACCCAAGCGTCGCGAAGGCCGCCTGACCATCCAGTCGGTCGCCGGCGACGGCGACACCGCCGAGCGGATGCGCTCACTGGCCTCGGTTCGCCGGGCCCGTGAACGCGAGAAGGAAAAGCGCAAGGGCGGCTCCACCGACGCCCCGAACCGTCCGCGCGAAGTCGTCATCCCTGACGTCATCACCGTGGGCGACCTGGCCAACCGGATGGCCGTGCGCGGCGTCGACATCGTGAAGTTCCTGATGCGTCAGGGCCTGATGATGAAGATCAACGACGTCATCGACACCGACACCGCCGAACTGGTGGCCGACGAATACGGCATGACCGTCAAGCGCGTGTCCGAGTCCGACGTCGAGACGGGCTTCCTGTCCGATGCGATCGACGACGAGGCGACCACGCCCCGCGCGCCGGTCGTGGCCATCATGGGCCACNNATCACCCAGCACATCGGCGCCTATCAGGTCCGCCTGCCCAACGACGATCGCGTCACCTTCCTGGACACGCCCGGCCACGCCGCCTTCTCGGCGATGCGGGCGCGCGGGGCCAATGTGACGGACATCGTGGTTCTGGTCGTGGCCGCCGACGACGGCGTCATGCCCCAGACCATCGAGGCCATCCAGCACGCCAAGGCGGCCAACGCCCCGATCATCGTGGCGGTCAACAAGATCGACAAGCCGGACGCCAATCCGCTCAAGGTCGTCAACGAACTGCTGCAGTACGAAGTCATCGCCGAGAGCCTGGGCGGCGACACCCAGATCATCGAGGTCTCGGCCAAGAACCGCACCAACCTGGACGGCCTGATCGACGCCATCCTGGTGCAGGCCGAGATGATGGATCTGAAGGCGGACCCGGAACGGTCCTCGGAAGGCGTGGTCATCGAGGCCAAGCTGGACAAGGGCCGCGGTCCCGTCGCCACTGTTCTGGTCAAGCGCGGCACCCTGCGTCGCGGCGACATCGTCGTGGCCGGCTCGGCCTGGGGCAAGGTTCGCGCCCTGCTCAACGAGCGCAACGAACAGCTGACCGAAGCCGGTCCGTCGGTTCCGGTCGAGATCCTCGGCCTGAACGAGGCCCCCAGCCCCGGCGAGCCCCTCGCCGTCGTGGAATCCGAGGCCCGCGCCCGCGAACTGACCGAATACCGCGACCGCGTGAAGCGCGAGAAGGCCACGGGCGGCATCAACCAGGTCAGCCTGGTCGACATGATGTCCAAGCTGCAGTCCAAGAAGGTCTCGGAACTGCCCGTCCTCATCAAGGCCGACGTCCAGGGCTCGGCCGAAGCCATCGTCGGCTCGCTCGAGAAGATGGGCAACGAGGAGGTCCGCGCGCGCACCGTCTATTCGGGCGCCGGCGGCATCACCGAGAGCGACGTCCAGCTGGCCAAGTCGGCCGGCGCGCCGATCCTCGGCTTCAACGTCCGCGCCTCGAAACAGGCTCGCGACCTGGCCGAGCGCGAAGGCGTCGAGATCCGCTACTACTCCATCATCTACGACCTGCTCGACGACATGAAGGGCGTGCTGTCCGGCATGCTGGCCCCGCTCCAGCGGGAAACCTTCCTGGGCAATGCCGCGGTGCTGCAGGTGTTCGACATCTCCAAGACCGGCAAGATCGCCGGTTGCCGGGTGTCCGAAGGCGTGGTCCGCAAGGGCGCCAAGGTCCGGATCATCCGCGACGACGTCGTGGTCCTGGAGCTGGGCACCCTCACCACGCTCAAACGCTTCAAGGACGAGGTCAACGAGGTCCCGTCGGGCCAGGAGTGCGGCATGCATTTCCAGGGCTTCCAGGACATCAAGGCCGGCGACTACATCGAGTGCTTCACGGTCGAAGAGATCAAGCGCACGCTGGACTAGCGAGAAGACCGGAACGGCGGCGCGACAGCGCCGCCGTTTCGCCTTATCCGTCGAGGATCAAGCCTCATGCGTCCTTTCCTGATCCCCCTGCTCGCCGCCTCAGCCATCGCCGGACCGGCCGCGGCAGAGACGCGCTACCTCGCCTATGACGCCTCGGACCGGGTCACCCAGGCCATGACGCGCGGCATCACGCTGGAGGCTGATCGCGGCCTGTTCGGCGCGATCAGCGTGCGGCGGATCATCTCGACCTCGAACCGCGGCTCGGCTGATATCCGGCGCGGCGGTCCCGATGCCGTGCGGCGTGCCCTGCCTGCCGGATCACGGGAGACCTCGGTCTATGCAATCACGCCGGAAGGCGGTGGCCGGGGCCTGAGTCGGGCGCTCTGCCCCGGGTCGGAAGAGGCCTGGATGGTGCTGGGACGGGTCCGGCTGGGCCGACCCATGACCGTGCACGCGGTCGGGCGCTGGCCGGACGGCGGCTACCGGCACTGTGTCCAGCTGTCGTACAACTGGCGCGGCGAGTGGGCCCTGCCGCCCGCGAGCGGGCCGGACGATGACGCCCGCCTTCCCACTCCCTGACGCACCTGTGGCGCGATAGTCATTCCCGCCGCCACAGACCCCCGCTAGGGTTGCGGCATGACGGTCGCCGAAGTCCGCAGCACCACCCCGCGCCAGAGGGGAATGAAAAGCCTCGCCGGCGGGCTGGCCTTCCTGTGCCTGGTGCTCTTCCTGCTGGCCATCGAGCAAAAGCAGGCCGTGGCCGCCTGGGCCATGATCCGCGACGACGCGGCGCCCGCCGCCGGGCGGGTCGCGGACTGGGCGGGACGGCTGGTCTCAGGCGAGGGCGAGGGCATCACGGGGCTGAAGTCCGCCCTCGCCGATGACGGCAACCCGTCGGTCGCCGCATCAAGCGATGCCGTGCTGACCGGCGAATTCGGCCCTGCGGACGAGACCGCCCGCGCGGCCCTCGGCGGCGCCACCTTCGCCGGCGCCATGGTCCGGTTCGACACAGGCGACAGCTTCCGGACCTCACCCCTGCGGATTGCCGCCGGACGCGAGCATTTCGTCTTCGGCCAGACCTTCGCCGACCGCCTTGAGGCCCCCGCCGACGCCCAGATCGAGATCCGCCGCATCATCCCCGCGACGCGCGCCGAGCCGGTGAAGCCCTCGGCCCTCTGCGCAGGCCAGGCGCCGGACATGATCGCCCTGCTGCACCGCCGCGACCGGGTCGACCTGATGCTGTTCCGCGCCCCGGCCCGGTTAGGCCCCGACGCCCCCGTCGCAACCCTGTGCGGGGCGTGGCGACTCAAGGCGCGATGAAGCGCCGGCTCAAGGGATACGGGCTCGGACCTCTCGTCGCCGCCATGGCCCTCGGCGGGGTCGCCGCCCTCTGGACCTGGACCGCGCCCGGCAACCCCGCCCTGTGGCCGGCGTCTGCGGCTGAACCCGGCGTCGAGGTCCATGTTCTGGACAACGGCTTCCACACGGATCTCGCCGTCCCCCGCGCCTCGCTCGAGACGCGGGCCGGGCCGCTGGCTGAAGCGGTGCGCAGCCTGCCGCCGGGCGACTGGATCCTGATCGGCTGGGGCGACGCCAGATTCTATGTCGACCAGAGCCCGATCGGCGACCGCCTGCCCGACGGGGCGAGGGCCTTCTTCCGTCCGGGCAACGCCTCGGTGATCATGCTCGACCCGGCCCGGCGTGATCCGCGCGATCTGGTCGCCGACGACCGCCGCCGCTCGCTTCGACTTTCCACCGCAGGGTTCGAGGTCATGGCCGCCCACATCGAGGCCTCGCTCGACCTCGACGATGGCCAGGCCCGCATCGCCGCCGCCCGGGCCGGCGACGACGCCCGCTTCTTCGCCAGCCATGAGCATTTCTGGATCGGCCGGCTCTGCAACCACTGGAGCGCCGGCGTGCTCAACGCCGCCGGCCTGCCCGCCCGACCGCTGCGCGCCATAACGTCGTCGGAGGTCATGGCCACCATCGAGCGGGCGCAATTGGACACGGCGGCCCCGCGGGACTAGACCCCGCGCTCATTCAATTTCGCCGCGCTCGAAAGGTCATGCCTTTCCGACCCGACGCGGCGTCGCTTTTGAGAGCCGGGTCCGATCCCCGGCAGGCGACGAGGACAGAGCCATGAGCAACCGCAAACAGAAGAAGCCCGCCGCCAAGGCCGGAACCGTCAGCCAGCGTCAGCTGCGCGCCTCCGAAATGATCCGTCACGCCCTCGTCGAGGTCATGCGCGAGAACGAGATTCGCGACCCCGCCCTGGTCGGAGTGTCGGTCACCGTCACCGAGGTGCGACTGTCCCCCGACCTGAAACACGCCACCTGTTTCGTCGAGCCACTGGGCGCCGGCGTCGAGACGGCGCCCGTCGCGGGCCATATCGACGAGATCGTCAAGGCGCTGAACGCCCACGCCAAATTCCTGCGCGGCGCGCTGGGACGGCATATTGAGATGCGCTTCACCCCCGACCTGCGTTTCCGCCACGACGAGAGCTTCGCCGCCGCCGAGCGGCTGAACCGGCTGCTCGACGACCCCCGCGTCCGCGCCGACGTCTATGTCTCGCCGTTCGAGGACGATGAGACGGATGACAGCGCCGGGACCAACTAGTGGGCCGTCGCAAGAAGGGCGAGATCGTCAACGGCTGGGTCTGTCTCGACAAGCCGTTCGGCATGGGGTCGACCGAGGCCGTCTCGAAGGTCCGCCGCCTGTTCGACGCCCAGAAAGCCGGACACGCCGGCACCCTCGACCCCCTGGCCTCCGGCATCCTGCCTATCGCCCTCGGCGAGGCGACCAAGACCGTCCCCTTCATGATGGAGGCGCAGAAGGTCTATCGCTTCACCATCAACTGGGGGATCTCGACCGACAGCCTCGACCGCGAGGGCGAGATCACCGGCCGCTCGGACGTCCGGCCCGATGTCGAGGCGGTCCGCGCGGCGCTTCCGGCCTTTGTCGGCGAGATCGATCAGATCCCGCCGCAGTTCAGCGCCATCAAGGTCGACGGCCAGCGCGCCTATGACCTGGCCCGCGAGGGCGCCGAGTTCGAACTGGCCAGCCGCCGGGTGACGATCCATGAGGCGGCGGTCAGCGATGCGCCCGACGCCGACCATGTCGAACTGACCATCCGCACCGGCAAGGGCGTCTATGTCCGTTCGCTGGCGCGCGACCTGGCCGCCGTTCTGGGCGCCGAGGGGCATGTTTCCGCCCTGCGTCGCGAGCGGGTCGGACCGTTCTCTACGGAAAACGCCGTCACGCTGGATTTCCTGACCGATCTGGTGCATAGGGACGCCGCCTCGGAAGGCTTGCTTCCCGTCGCGACCGCCCTGGACGACATCCCGGAGCTGGCCGTGACGGATCAGGACGCCTTCTCGCTTCGTCAGGGACGACCGATCGTTCTGCTCCCCAGACAGGTCGAAACGCTCAAGAGCCGCCTTCGGGACGGCTCCCGAACCGTTTCAGCCTTTCAGGGTCAGACCCTCGTCGCTCTCGGTCAGTTGCGGGCCGGCCGGCTAGAACCCGACCGCGTTTTTAACCTCCTTTAGGAGTACACCCGATGTCGATTACGCCCGAGCGTAAGAACGAAGTCATCGCCGATAACGCCCGCTCCGCCGGCGACACCGGCTCGGCCGAGGTCCAGGTCGCGATCCTTTCGGAACGCATCGCCAACCTCACCGATCACTTCAAGACCCACAAGAAGGACAACCACTCGCGCCGCGGCCTGCTCAAGATGGTCTCGCAGCGTCGTCGCCTTCTTGACCACCTCAGCAAGGTTGATCGCGAGCGCTACACCGCTCTGATCGGCAAGCTGAACCTGCGCCGCTAGGCGCGGAACGCGGATGAGATTTGGGGCGCGGGCCATGTCCGCGCCTCTTTCCGCATCCAGAGACCAGCCGCGCGCCGCGGTTCGTACCGGTGCATGACGCGAGGGCCATACCGGTCCTCTTCTTCCCGGATCGTTCGCGATGGCGCGCACGATCCATGGACCGAAGGACTGAACGCCCGACGCTCCACCCACTGATGGGACCCCGCGCGGAATCCGCCCGCGGGATATGAAAGACGAACATGTTCGATATCAAACGCAAGACGATCGACTGGGCCGGACGCCCGCTGACCCTCGAAACGGGCCGCATCGCCCGTCAGGCTGACGGCGCCGTTCTGGCCACCTACGGCGAGACCGTCGTCCTCGCCACCGTCGTCTACGGTCGCGCGCCCAAGCCGGGCCTGGATTTCTTCCCGCTGACCGTGAACTACCAGGAAAAGACCTTCGCCGCCGGCAAGATCCCGGGTGGCTATTTCAAGCGTGAAGGCCGTCCGACCGAGAAGGAGACCCTGGTCTCCCGCCTGATCGACCGTCCGATCCGCCCGCTGTTCGTGAAGGGCTTCAAGAACGAAGTGCAGGTCGTGACCACGGTGCTGGCGCATGACCTGGAGAACGATCCCGACATCGTCGCCATGGTCGCCGCCTCGGCCGCCCTGACCATCTCGGGCGCTCCGTTCATGGGCCCGATCGGCGCCGCGCGCGTCGGCTATATCGACGGCGAATACGTTCTGAACCCGACCCTCGACCAGATGCCTGACAGCCAGCTCGACCTCGTCGTCGCCGGCACCCAGGACGCCCTGATGATGGTCGAATCCGAAGCCAAGGAGCTGTCGGAAGACATCATGCTCAACGCCCTGATGTTCGCGCATCGCGGCATGCAGCCGGTGATCGACGCCATCATCGAAATGGCCGAGCACGCCGCCAAGGAGCCCTTCGACTTCCAGGCCGAGGATCACTCGGACGTCGTCACCGCCATCCAGAAGCTGGTCGGCGAGGACATCAAGAAGGCCTACACCCACGCCGGCAAATACGAGCGCCGCAACGGCGTCGACGTGGCCAAGAAGGCCGCCGCCGCCAAGCTGGTGAAGACCGACGAAAATCCGGACGGTGTCGATTCCGCCAAGTTCGGCGCGGCCTTCAAGGAATGTGAAGCCCACGTCCTGCGTCGCGACATCATCGACAACGGCCACCGCGTCGACGGCCGCGCCCTCGACAAGGTCCGCGACATCGTCTCGGAAGTCGGCGTCTTCCCGCGCACCCACGGCTCGGCCCTGTTCACCCGCGGCGAGACCCAGGCGATCGTGGTCGCCACCCTGGGCACCGGCGAGGACGAGCAATACGTCGACGCCCTGGCCGGGACCTACAAAGAGAAGTTCCTGCTGCACTACAACTTCCCTCCCTATTCGGTCGGCGAGACCGGCCGGATGGGCGGCGCGGGCCGTCGGGAAATCGGTCACGGCAAGCTGGCCTGGCGGGCGATCCGTCCCATGCTGCCGTCGTCGGAAGACTTCCCCTACACCATCCGCCTGGTGTCGGAGATCACCGAGTCCAACGGCTCCTCCTCGATGGCCACGGTCTGTGGTTCGTCGCTGGCGCTGATGGACGCGGGCGTGCCGCTGGTCCGCCCGGTCTCGGGCATCGCCATGGGCCTGATCCTCGAGCCCTCGGGCGAGTTCGCCATCCTGTCCGACATCCTGGGTGACGAAGANNGATCACCTCGGCGACATGGACTTCAAGGTGGCCGGCACGCGCGAAGGCATCACCTCGCTGCAGATGGACATCAAGGTCGCGGGCATCACCGAAGAGATCATGCGCAAGGCGATCGCCCAGGCTTCGGCCGGCCGCCTGTACATCCTCGACGAGATGGACAAGGCCATCGACGGCGCCCGCACCGAACTGGGCGAGTACGCGCCCAAGATCGAGTCGATCAAGGTTCCGACCGACAAGATCCGCGACATCATCGGCACCGGCGGCAAGATCATCCGCGAGATCGTCGAAAAGACCGGCGCCAAGATCAACATCGACGACGACGGCACGGTGAAGATCGCCGCCTCGGACCAGGAGAAGATCGACGCCGCCAAGAACTGGATCTCGTCGATCGTGTCCGAGCCCGAGCCCGGCACCATCTACTCCGGCAAGGTCGTGAAGGTCGTCGACTTCGGCGCCTTCGTGAACTTCTTCGGCGCCAAGGACGGTCTGGTCCACGTGTCCCAGATCAGCCTGGAACGCGTCGCCAACCCGGCCGACGTCCTGACCGAAGGTCAGGAAGTGAAGGTCAAATTCCTCGGCATGGACGATCGCGGCAAGACCAAGCTGTCGATGAAGGTCGTCGACCAGACCACCGGCGAGGACATCACCGACAAGATCAACGCCGAGCGCGCTGAACGCGGTGAACCGGCCCTGTCGGACGACACCGGCGGCCGTCCCAAGCGTGAAGGCGGCGGTGACCGCGATCGCGGCCGCGGCCGTCGCTAAGGCTGGACGTCATCTCTGAATGAAGGAGGCCCCGGTGGAATCACCGGGGCCTTTTCGCTGCTCCGGACCTGAACCCCGCCTGCGGTCTGAACACGCGATTTGCGAATTTCGCCTGATTGCGGCTCTATGGTTGTCGAAATCTCCAGGAGAACCCCCGGTGTCCCCCGTCCTTTTGTTCGCTTCCCTCGCCCTGATGCAGCAGACCTCCGCGCCTGCCCAGGCTCCCGCCACCGTCCAGCCTGCCGTTCCGGTCGTCTCCCTTGAGACCGTTGACGTGCAGGCCCGTGCGGAGCGCTCGCCGATCACCCAGGTCTGCCGCACCGAGCCGGTGACCGGATCACGCTTCGGCCGTCGCGTCTGCCGCAGCAGCGTCGAAACCGCCGACGAACGCCGCGACAGCCAGGAAATGCTGCGCCGGATGCAGGGTTCACGCCTGCCGGACGGCGGCTGACCGCAGCCTATTCGCCCGGGCGTTTCAGCAGATCGTTTTCAGGCAGCGCCATAGCGCCTTTTGAAGCGCGGGCAACGAGCTCGCGTCGGATAACCTACCGCGGGGCCCGCTTCGCCAGAATCCGCTGCAGCGTCCGCCGGTGCATGCCCAGTCGCCGCGCCGTCTCCGAAACATTGTGGTCGCACAGCTCATAGACCCGCTGGATATGTTCCCAGCGGACCCGGTCGGCGCTCATTGGATTGTCCGGCGGCTCGGGGGCTTCGCCGGTCATCAGCAGGGCCTTGACCACGTCGTCGGCGTCGGCGGGCTTCTGCAGATAGTCGACGGCCCCGGCCTTGACCGCCGCCACAGCCGTGGCGATGGCGCCGTAGCCGGTCAGCATGACGATCCGGGCGTCCTCGCGCCGGTCGCGGATGGCCTCGACCACCTTCAGCCCGTTGCCGTCCTCCAGCCGCATGTCCAGCACGGCGAAGGCGGGGATGGAGGACTTCAGCGCCTCGAAGGCCTCGGCCAGGGAGGCGGCGAGGGTGACCTCGAAGCCGCGGCTCTCCAGCGCGCGGCCCAGCCGGGTGCGCAGGGCGTTGTCGTCGTCGAGCACCAGCAGGGTCTTGTCCGCAAGGGCGGCGATCCGGTCTTCAGCGTCGGGCATCGGCGTTCTCCTGGTGGCTCAAGTCAGTAACAGTACGGGTGCGGTCAAGGTTCAGATGGGGGGTGCGACATCACGACGACACCTCCAGCGCCGGCCGGGGCCAGCGCACAGCGACGCGCGCGCCCTTGGCCTGCCCCTTTGCCGACGCCTGTCCCTTGGCCGGCGCCTGTCCCCCGTCTCCGGGGCCGACGAATACCTTGCCGCCGGTCCGTTCCAGCAGGGTCCGGGCGATGAAGAAGCCCAGTCCCATGCCGCCCTGGCTGGGGGCGATGGCTTCGGGCGCGGGTTCCGGCTTCGCCTCCTTCTTTCCCTTCCTGCCCGGCGTGGCGGCGGCGACCGAGGCCGCGATCTGGGCCGACAGGGCCCGCCGCGCCTTGCCCTGGGGCCGGCTGGTCACATAGGGCTCCCCCAGACGGGGCAGGATGTCGGCGGGGAAGCCGGGGCCGTCGTCCACCACTTCGATCTCGATGAAGCCGGCGTCGACGATGGCCCGCACCCGCACCTTCGAGCCGGCGAAATCGGCGGCGTTCTCGACCAGGGTCGACAGTCCGTGGATGACCTCAGGCAGGCGACGGACGCGCGGCGCGGCCTCGCCCGAGGCCGTGCGCACCGACACCTCGAAGTTGAGGTCGAAGCCGCGGTGCGGCTCCACCACCTCTTCCAGCAGGGCCTTCAGCCCCACCTCGGCGAAGGCCGCCTCGCCCTCTTCCGGCTGCTGCGACAGGCGTTTGAGAATGTCGCGGCAGCGTTCGGCCTGCTGCAGGATCAGGGCCGCATCCTCGGCGGCCGCGCCGTCCTTGGCCGAGGCGCGCAGCAGTTCGCGGGCCACCACCTGGATGGTCGCCAGCGGCGTGCCCAGCTCATGCGCCGCCGCCGCCGCCAGGCCGCCCAGCGCCGCCAACCGCTGCTCGCGTTGCAGTACGTCCTGCGTGGTGGCCAGGGCCAGTTCCAGCTTCTCGGCGTCCGCCGCGACCCGCCACGCATAGGCCGCGGTGAAGATCACCCCCGTGATCAGGGCGAGGCCGATGCCGAACCGGTAGAGCGGCGGCAGGTTCAATTCGGTCCCCGCCTGCCACGGCAGCGGCAGGGAGACGAAGAACAGGCTGACCGTCGCGGCCAGCACCAGCAGTCCCATCAACGCCGCCTGCCGTCCGGGCAGCGAGGCCGCCGCCACCGTCACCGGCGCGACCAGCAGCAGGCAGAAGGGGTTCTGCAGTCCGCCCGTCAGCCCCAGCAGCACCGACAACTGCAAAATATCGAACCCGAGGTGCGCCGCCGTCAGCCGCCCGTCGGGCAGGGAGCCGTCGCTACGTTTCAGCCGGGCGGTGGCGTTCAGGTTCATCGCCACACTGACGCCGATGGCGGCCAGACAGCCCCAAAGCGGCAGGTCGAAATGGAAATAGAGGGTGGCGATCCCGATCGTCGCGCTCTGCCCCGCAATGGCCATCCAGCGCAGGATCACGAGGGTGCGCAGCGACAGGCCCCGGCTGCGGCGCGGCAGGTTGCGCCAGGCCGGGAAACGGCCCGGATCCTCCGGCGCGAACTGCGACGGCGGCTGCGGCGCCGGATGCTCTTGGGACAGGCTCACGCCTCTTCTATAGACCGGACGCGCGCGGACGTGCGCGTTTTCGAGAGGGGCCATGATGCCGCGTCGATCCATCCTGCTGTTCGCCGGCGTCTGCATCGCCGTCGCCGCCGTTCTGGCGGTCGGAACCATTGTGATGGTCAACGGCCGCGGCGACGCCGGATCGGCCTCGCGCCAGATCAGTTCGACAGGACAGCCCAGCGTCGGCGGCCCTTTCCAGCTGGTCAACCAGGACGGTCAGGCCGTCGACCAGACCCTGCTGAATGGCAAATGGACCCTGGTCTTCTTCGGCTTCACCTACTGCCCGGACTACTGCCCCACGACCCTGGGCATGCTTGAGGCGACGAAGACGGCGCTGGGTGACCGCGCCGACGACGTCCAGATCGTCTTCATCTCCGTGGACCCGGAACGCGATACCCCGCAGGCCCTGAAGGACTATCTGTCCTCCGACGGCTTTCCCGAGGGGGTCATCGGCCTGACGGGCACGCCGGCCCAGGTCCGGGCCGCCGCCGACGCCTACCGCGCGGTCTATCAGAAGGTCGGCGAAGGCGAGGCCTATACGATGAACCACTCGCTGACGATCTATCTGATGGGACCGGACGGGCAGTTCCGCAGCGCCCTCGGCCACGACCTCGGACCCGCCAACGCGGCCCGAATCATCGAACAGGCCATGACGCGCGGATAGAAAACGCCCCGGACATCCTACCCCTTGCGACCCACCGCCGCCTGAAGCTGGAGCCGTTTCAGTTCGCGCATCAGCCGGTTGGCCTGCATCTCCGGCATCATCGCCGTCTTGACGATCAACGACGCCAGCACCAGGACGGCCGCGGGCAGACCCCAATGCAGGGCCGACAGGGCCGTCTCCGCCTCGAAGAAGCGCCACCCGGCCCAGAGGCCGGCGATGAACAGCGCCGCCTGCACAACCATCATGATGACATTCACCCAGCCGTTCGGGCCTCCGAGCAGGCCGAAGGCCTGTTCGAAGAAGCCGGGCTCACGCGCCGTCTCCCGGAACAGGGCCTGTTCCTCGCCATCGAGGGCTTCCTCGATCATCCGGTCGATATCCTGCATCACACGTCTCCTTCCAGAACCGCGCGCAAGGTGCGGCGGGCATGCATCAGGCGGGTTTTCACCGTGCCCGCCGGCACGTTCAGGGCGATCGCCACTTCGGCGACGCTCAAATCCTCGAGATAGAACAGCCCGACAGCCGCCCGCTGCCCCTCCGGCAGGGCGGCCAATGCAGCGCGCAGGCGGACGGAGGCCCCGGGATCGCTCGTCTCGTTCGACTCGCCCTCGGCCAACGGCTCGATCGCGACGGCCGCCGTCAGAGCGCGCTCGCGGCGTACCCGTCCGATCTGGCGGGCGCAGCGGCGCGTCACGATCTGATAGGCCCAGGCCGGAAAGGCGCGCTCGTCGCGCAGCCTGCCCAGACCGCGCAGGATTTCGACCCAGCCGTCCTGGGCGGCTTCCCGCGCCAGATCGGCGTCGCCGGTCAAACGCCAGGCATGGGCCAGCAGCTTCCGGCCCCAACGCCGGGCCAGAAGGTCGAACGCCCTACGATCTCCGACCCGCGCGGACGCGACCAGATACTCGTCAAGAAGCTGCTCCTTCGTCCTGACCATCGTCCGTTCGTCCCGTTTCATGTGAGAGGTGCGGACAAGTCGTCGGGCGGTTCAAGGGAATCGTGCAGGTCCGTCCGAATCGGCCGAATTTCGCCGCTCAATAATCTTTTTGCAGTGCGATGCGTTCTATGGTGCTGTGCCGCGTAACGGCCGCGCCGTATCAAGGATTCCATGCTCTATTCGCTTCACGAGCTCGCCTATCACTCGGCGACGCCGTTCCGGTTCGGGGCCCAGTTGGCCCGCCAGTTCTGGACCTCTCCCTTCAATCCGGCTTCGGACACCGCGATCGGCCGAACGGCCTTTGCCTCGGCCGAGCTGTTCGAGAGCGTGACGCGCCGCTACGGCAAGCCCGCCTGGGGTCTGGAGACCATCACCATCGGCGAGAAGGACGTCCGGACCACCGAACAGGTGATCTGGTCTTCGCCCTGGTGCCGGCTGGTGCGGTTCGCCCGCCATGTCGGCGACCTGAAGCGGGCGAAGAAACCCACGTCTGCCCCGGCGGTTCTCATCGTGGCCCCCCTGTCGGGCCACTACGCCACCCTGCTGCGCGGCACGGTNNCACGACGTCTATGTCACCGACTGGGTCAACGCCCGTCAGGTGCCGATGCTCGAGGGCCGGTTCGACTTCTTCGACTATATCGACCATGTCCGCACCATGCTGGGCCAGATCGGCCCGCGCGCCCACGTCGTCGGCGTCTGCCAGCCCGGACCGCCCGTGCTCGCCGCCTGCGCC
>DDSO01000126.1:0-278 GCA_002343425.1 Brevundimonas sp. UBA2388 | reverse complement strand
CCGCCCGCCTGTCCCCGACCGTTACCAACCAGCTGGCGGAGGCCAAGCCCTTCACCTGGTTCAGGTCGAACATGATCCACACCGTGCCCTGGCCCTATCCGGGCTTCGGCCGGCGGGTCTATCCGGGCTTTGTCCAGCTCTACAGCTTCATGTCGATGAACGAGGAACGGCACCGCGACGCCCATCATGAATACTTCCGCCACCTGGTCGCCGGCGACGGCGACGGGGTCGAGAAGCATGAGCAGTTCTATGACGAGTATCTGGCCGTCCTGGACCTG
>DDSO01000140.1:13495-15677 GCA_002343425.1 Brevundimonas sp. UBA2388 | reverse complement strand
TCCTCATCCCTCATCCCTAATCCCCAATCCCTCCCCCTCCGTTAACCACACCACATCTGGTTCCTGTGGACGGACTGATTCGCACATCTTGCGTCTGTTAGGACCTCGTTTACGATTAGTGGTAGGTCGAGAGCCCGGGAGGGACCTCTGGACCCCATATATTGAATCCGAGACCCGGAGGGTTGGCTATGACCGCAGGCTGGACAGAAGACCGCGTCGGCGCGCTGAAGAAACTCTGGCTCGAGGGCCAGTCTGCCAGCCAGATCGCCAAACAACTGGGCGGCNNATCGGCAAGGTGCACCGCCTCGGCCTGTCGGGCCGGGCCGCCCCGTCACAGCCGGCGCGCGCCACCTTCCGCCCCGCCCGTCCGCGTCCGGCCCAGCCGACCCAGGCGCCGTCGGCTCCGCGCCGCATCGAAGCCGTCCAGCCGCGCCCGGCCGCTGCGCCTTCGGTTCCGGCCCCCATGCCCGACCTGCCCGGCACTGCCACGGTCATGACCCTGGGCGCCCATATGTGCAAATGGCCGATCGGCGACNNGGAAGGCGTCTATTGCGTCGAACATGCCCGCGTCGCCTATCAGCCCCAGGTCAAGCGCGGCGCGACGGACCTGGCCCGCAGCCTGCGGCGCTACATTTAAGGGGCGCTATCACTCGCGACGCGGTCGCTCGTGACTTGAGCGCGGTTGGCGTCTCGAGGCTGGTCGCGGCTTCGGCGGCGACCGCCTCACCGCTCATTAACCAATTCGGCCATACGGCTGTCATGAACGGCTCCTAGAGAGCCGCCCTCCGCCTCGAGACCCCACCCGCACGGGGACTCGAGTACTGGGGCGGGGCTGCGGTTATCCGGGTTGACGCAGCCCCTCACCCTCTCAGTTCAGCACCCGCCGGTCCCCCGGCACATCCAGACTGAAGGCCGGGATGGCCGCCTCGAACGCGCGCCCCGTGGCGTCGGTCATGGCATAGCCGCCCACCATCGAGCCTGAGGCCGTGCCGAGCGGACAGCCCGAGGCGTAGGAATAGCTTTCGCCCGGCAGGATCGTCGGTTGTTCGCCGATGACGCCGGGACCCCGCACCTCCTCGACATGGCCGCGGGCGTCGGTGATGACCCAGCGGCGCGCCATCAGCTGCACCGGAACGCCGGTCAGATTGACGATCTCCACCTGATAGGCCCAGACCCAGCGGCCGCCCTCCGGATCGGACTGGCCGGCCAGATAGCTGGGCTGGACGCGGACCACGATCCCGTCGGTTTCGGCTTCATAGGCGCGCGTGTCGTACATCCACCCATCGTCGCCCAACGCCGGCTCACGTCAAGCGCAGGCCGCGCGGGAGGGGAGACAGGCGGCGGAATCGTGTAAGCCGTATCCATGCAGTCCATCGAATTCCCCACCCCCGGCATCCTGCCCTGCCAGTCCATCGAGGCCCTGATCGCCGGCGGCGCGATCGCCTCGGACACCCCCTTCGACGCCGATCAGGTCCAGCCCGCCAGTCTGGACCTGCGCCTTTCCGACCAGGCCTGGCGCGTCCGCGCCTCCTTCCTGCCCGGGAAACGCACCGTCGAGGACCGGATCGCCGACGTCGCCATGCACCGGATCGACCTGTCCGGCGGCGTCGTGCTGGAGCGCGGCTGCGTCTATATCGCCCGCCTGCAGGAGCGGCTGAGCCTGCCGAAAGGCCTGATCGCCCGCGCCAATCCCAAGAGCTCGACCGGCCGCGTCGACGTCTTCGTCCGCCTGCTGACCGATCGCGGCGCCAGCTTTGACGATGTGGCCGAAGGCTATGAGGGGGCGCTGTATCTGGAGATCTCGCCCCAGACCTTCCCCATCCTGGTCCGTCCCGGCACCCGGCTGAACCAGCTTCGGCTCAAGGCCGGCGAACCGCCCAAGCTGGAGACCCGCAGCGTCGGCGTCGAACTGCAGGGCGGCGAGGGGTCCGTGGTCGGCTTCCGCGGACGCCGCCACGCCGGGGTGATCGACCTCGACAACATCGACGGCCACGACCCGCGCGACTTCTGGGAACCGCTGACCCTGCGTCGCGGCGAGCTGCTGCTCGATCCGGGTGAGTTCTACATTCTGGCGTCGTCGGACGACGTGGAGATCCCCGTCGACCAGGCCGCCGAAATGACCCCGATCGATCCGTCTGTGGGCGAGTTCCGGGTCCATTACGCGGGCTTCTTCGATCCCGGC
>DDSO01000140.1:1648-13450 GCA_002343425.1 Brevundimonas sp. UBA2388 | reverse complement strand
GCTCTACGGCGAGGGCGGCAGCCACTACCAGCGGCAGGGATTGAAGCTGAGCAAACACTTCAAGCCGTGGTAGCCCTCTGGGTCAGGCCAAGCCTCCCGGCGCGCCCAGAACACGCAAAGCACACCCACCGCCGGCGGCCCCGATGTACAGAACCGAACGCCTGCATCTGAGGCCGAGCCGAACCGACGACGCGTCCGCCGTTCTGGCCGCCATCGGAGACCAGGATATCGTACGCAACCTCGGCTCTGCACCGTGGCCGTACACCCTGGCCGACGCCGAACAATTCGTCGCGGCCGCCTTCAATCCGGAAGAGCCTCGCCTCCTGGCCTTCCACGGCGATGAGCGGTCACAGGTGCTGGTCGGCGTGGCCGGGCTGGACCGTATGCCCGGCGGTGAGGTTGAACTCGGATACTGGATCGCGAAGTCGCATTGGGGACAGGGCCTCGCCACCGAACTCGGCGCCAGGATGATCGGCATCGCAAGGGATGAGTTGAAGCTCACCCGTCTGACGGCGGGCTATTTCATCGACAATCCCGCGTCCGGCCGCGTTCTGGCGAAGCTGGGATTCTGTCACGTTGCGGACCCCGTCCATCGCAAGAGCCGGGCGCGTGAAGAGATGGCGCTGTGCCAGATGTGTGCGCTCGGGATCTGAGTGCGGGCGATCAGCTCAACCGATCCGCCTTCCTCAGGTCCGGGAACCACCGCGCCCAGAGGCCGGTCGCGGTCAGCGCGCCGATGCCTCCGAACACCGCCGCGCCTATGGGGCCGAGGAAGCGGACGGCGACGCCGGAGTAGGCTTCCCCCAGTTCGTTCGACGCGCCGATGAACAGCATGGACACCGAACTGACCCGGCCACGCATGTGATCGGGCGTGGCCAGCTGGATCAGGGTCTGGCGGATGTTGACGCTGATCATGTCCGCCGCCCCGCCGAGGAACAGTACCGCGCCCGACAGCCAGACGCTGGTCGAGAGGCCGAAGGTCAGGGTGCAGACGCCGAACACGGCCACCGAGGCGAACATCCATCGGCCCGCGTGCTGCACGATCGGGAAACGGCTCAGATACAGGGCCACCAGCAGGGCCCCGGCGCCGAACGACGCCCGCAGCAGGCCGAAGCCGACGGCCCCGACATGCAGTATGTCGGCGGCGAAGATCGGCGTCAGCAGCGCCACGCCCGCGAGAAGCACCACGATCAGGTCCAGCGATATCGCGCCCAGAACGATCTTTGTGTTCCAGACGTAGGCCAGCCCTTCCTTGACCTGCTCGACCGGTGAGACCCGGGTCGGCGACGGGGCCGGCTTGCCGCTGGTGCGGATCAGCACAAGGCTGGCGAAGCCGATGGCGAACATGGCCAGGGCGACGGCATAGGCCCCCGGAACCGAGACGGCGACGATCACCCCGCCCAGCGCCGGCCCGGCGATGGCCCCGGTCTGGAAGGCGATCGACTGGGCCGCGATGGCCGGCGGCAGGGCGCGGCGCCCGACGACCATGGGCAGGAAGGCCTGGCTGGCCGGGGCGAGGAAGGCCCGCGCCGCCCCGAACACGGCGGCGACGGCCAGCAGGCCCCACAACGGCGGCGAGCCATGCAGCGCCATGAACAGGAAGGCTAGGGCGCAACCGCCCTCGACCATGACCGACAGGGTGACGGTGTTCTTGCGGTCCCGCCGGTCGGCCAGCGCCCCGGCGGGCAGGGTCAGGGCCAGCAACGGCAGGAACTGGCACAGGCCGACGAGACCCAGATACAGGCTGGCCTCCTCGATCGGATGGTCGCGCCGCGCGATCTCATAGACCTGCCACAAAAGGGCCGAGGACTGGATCTGGATGCCCAGCACCGCCGCCACCCGCCCGACCCAGAGCAGGCGGAAGTCGCGGATAGCCCAGGGGCTGGCCGGACCTTCGGGCGGGGGCGGAGGCTGGACGGGCTCGGTCGTCTCGATCGTTTCGGTCACGTGCGGCGGTCGACTTTCGGATACGGCGTCCCGTCGCGGTGGAAATAGCCGCCCTGCCGGAACTGCATGTCGATGTCGGGATAGTCGCCGGCATCCCCGCCCGGCGTGCGCGTCCCGACTTCGAGCAGCACCGCCTCGACGCCGGAGCGGTTCTGCAGCACATGGCCGTTGGGCACGCCCGCCTTCCAGCCGGCGCAGTCGCCGGCGCGCAGCAGAGTTTCTCCGTCGTCCTCGACGAGCACGACCTCGCCTTCCAGCACCCAGACGAACTCGTCCTCGCCCTCGTGCCAGTGCCTCTGGCTGGACCAGGCCCCGGCCGGCAGCCGCAACAGATTGACACCGAACTGGTCCAGCCCGGCGGCATCCCCCAGCTTCCAGCGGCGGCGCGGCTTGCAGGGGCCGGCGAATTCCTCGGGATAGCCCGTGCCGTGCCCCGTGGGCGCGCTGTCGATGTCGATCTTCGGCATGGGAAAGGCGCCCTTCTCGCGGTCGTCCGAACCCCGTAAAGCACAGCCTTATGAGCGTCGCATCAACTCCCGTTATCGATCCTGTCGCCCTGACCCGCGACCTGATCCGCAGGCCCTCGGTCACCCCCGCGGACGAGGGCGCGATGGATGTGCTGGAGCGCGCCCTGACCGCGCTGGGCTTCCATTGCCGGCGCATGCCCTTCGAGAACATCGAGAACCTCTACGCCCGGCGCGGGACTGCGGCGCCGAACCTCTGTTTCGCGGGCCATACCGATGTAGTGCCGACCGGCTCGACCGAGGCCTGGTCCTCCGGGCCGTTCGAGGCCGAGGTGAAGGACGGGATCCTCTACGGCCGGGGCGCGGTCGACATGAAGGGCGGCATCGCGGCCTGGGTCGCGGCGGTCTCACGCACTCTGGCAGAGGGCGAGATTCCGGGTTCCCTGTCCTTCCTCATCACCGGCGATGAGGAGGGCCCGGCCCTGCACGGCACCAAACGGGTGGTCCAGGCCCTGATGGCCGAGGGCGAGGTCATCGACGCCTGCGTGGTCGGCGAGCCGTCCTCGCAGCATGCCCTGGGCGACATGATCAAGATCGGCCGGCGTGGGTCGCTCAACACCTGGATCACCGTCCACGGCAAACAGGGCCACGTGGCCTATCCGGACCGGGCCGCCAATCCGGTCCCGGTGCTGGCCCGGCTGGTCGCCCGTCTCGCGGATCACAAACTCGACGCAGGCTATGAGGCCTTCCAGCCGTCCAATCTGGAGCTGACCACGCTCGATGTCGGCAATACGGCGACCAATCTGATCCCGGCCGAGGCGCGTGGCCGGCTGAACATCCGCTTCAACCCCAACCACACGGGCGAGACCCTGATGGCCTGGCTCAACGCCGAGGCGGGCAAGGCCCAGGCCGAAAGCGGGCTGCGGATCGAACTCGAACACCTGCATTCGGGCGACGCCTTCCTGACCCAGGCCGGACCGTTCGTCACCGGCGTGCAGGACGCGGTCGAAGCCTCCACCGGCCGCCGCCCCGAGGCCTCGACCACCGGCGGCACCTCGGACGCCCGCTTCATCCGCGCCATGTGCCCCGTGCTGGAGCTGGGGCTCGTCGGCCAGACCATGCACCAGATCGACGAGCGCGCGCCCGTGGCCGAGATCGAGGCGCTGGCAGGCGTCTATCGGACCGTGATCCGGACCTATTTCGCGCGGGCTTGAATCACGTCCCATTTTCCGCCCATCCCCGCGAACCCGGGGACCCAGTGCTGTCCAGCGTGACGCCGGCGTTTCCGGACATGCGGACAGCCCCTTCAGCACCGAACCATCACCCAAAGAACTGGATCCCCGCGTTCGCGGGGATGAGCGGGAGGGGGGTGAGGCGGCTCACCACCGCCCCTCAGTGCAGCGTGGCCTCCAGCCTCGCGATCCGGCGGTCGAGGTCGGCCACCATCTCCTCCAGCCGGACCCGTTCCGACTTCATGTCGACCGGCGTGCCGTCCTCATACGTCAGCCGGGCGCCCTTGCCGATCAGATCGAGGCGATAGAGGGCCGTCACCCGGCGCGCTTTCAACTTTTCCAGTTCGTCGGCCACGGGTCAGTCGCGTTCCAGAAACCGGATGGCGCTCAGCACATGGGTGCGGACGCCGAGCGGCAGCACGGCCTCATTGACGTCGAAGCCGGGCGAATGGTTGGGCGGCGAGGTGGTCGGGTCGACCCCATCCTTGGAACCGCCGAGGTGGTAGAAGACGCCCGGCACCTCCTGCGACAGATAGCTGAAATCCTCGGCCACGGTCGTCGGTGGCGTGGCCGGATTGACGTTGCCTGCGCCCGCCGCCTCGGTCAGCACCGGGGCCAGCCAGGCGGACAGTTCCTCATTGTTGAACACCAGGGCCGCGTTCTGGCGCACCGTGAACTCGGCCGTCGCGCCATAGGTCTCCGCGACATTGTCGATGGCGATGCCGGCGCGGCGCACGAGATCGTCGCGCTGGGCGATGTCGAAGGTGCGCAAGGTGCCGGACAGCGTCGCGTCCTCGGGAATGATGTTGTAGCGCACGCCCGCGTCGATCGTGGCGATGGTGAAGACCGTCGGCGTCGTGGTCGGGTCGATGGTCCGCGCCGTCAGAGTGTTGATGGTCTGGACGATCTGGGACGCCACCGCGATGACATCGACGCCCTTCCACGGCCAGGCGCCGTGGGTCTGGCGGCCGTGCAGGGTGATGTCGACCCGGTCCGAGGCGGCCATGAATCCGCGGGGACGGTAGAAGACCGAACCGGGCCGGCCCGGCACAACGTGCAGGCCGAAGATGGCGTCGGGCCGCGGATTGGCCAGCGCGCCTTCCTGGATCATCAGCCGGGCTCCGCCCAGCGGCTCGCCCGGAGGCGCCCCTTCCTCGGCGGGCTGGAAGATGAAGACGATGGTCCCGGGGATGTCCTCGCGCATCCCGGCCAGAACCTCGGCGGCGCCCATCAGCATGGCCACATGGGCGTCATGGCCGCAGGCGTGGGCCACCGGCACCGAATTGCCCATATAGGTCCCGGTCGCGGTCGAGGCGAAGGGCAGGCCCGTGGCCTCCAGCACCGGCAGGGCGTCCATGTCGGCCCTCAGCGCCACCACCCCGCCGGGCCGGCCGCCGCGCAGCACGCCGACGACGCCGGTCTTGCCCACCTCCGTGCGGACCTCCATGCCCAGCGCCCGCAGATGCTCGGCCACGAGGGCGGCGGTGCGGGTCTCGGCGAAGCCCAGTTCGGGGTTGGCGTGCAGGTCGCGGCGCCAGGCGACGACGCGCGGCGTGCCGGCGGTGACCGCCGCCTCGATCCGATCCAGGGCGACCGGGCTCTGGGCGTGAGCGAAGCCGGCGGACAGCGCCAACGACAGGGTGGAGACGGCGAGCAGGCGGCGGATGGTCATGGCGGTCCCCGAAATCTGAGGCTGTCACCGTCGCGGACAGGAGCGGGTTAGGCAAGGGCGAGGGGGGAGACGCGCCCCGCGGACAGGCCTAGACTCCCCCGGTGAACCTGCGCTCTCCCGCCTTCGCCATCCTTTTCTCCGTCAGCCTGATCGCGGCGGCGGGGAATATGGCGCTTCAGTCGGTGCTGCCGGCCATCGGGCGCGAGTTCCGGCTGTCGGACACGCTGGTGGCCGGGGCCTTCGCCATCTCGGCCCTGATGTGGACGGTCGCCTCGCCCTTCTGGGCCCGGTTGTCGGACCGGCTCGGCCGCAAGCGGGTGATGATGATCGGCCTGGGCGGCTTCATCCTGTCCATGAGCGGCTTCGGCCTCGCCGCCACCTCCGGGCTGGAACAGTGGCTGGGCGCCGGGCTGGCCTTCATCCTGATGGGCGTGGCGCGGACCATCTATGGCGTCTTCGGTTCCGCCGCCCCGATCGCCTCACAGGCCTATGTCGCCGACCGCACGACGCCGGAACAGCGGACCCAGGCCATGTCCCTGCTGGCCTCTGCCCAGGGACTCGGCACGGTGATCGGTCCGGCCCTGGCGCCGTTCTTCGTCCTGCCGCTGATCGGTCTGGCGGGGCCCATGTACGCCTTCGCCCTGTTCGGGCTGGTCGTGCTGGTCGTCGTCTGGCGCAAACTGCCCAGCGGGGAGGTCGTGCGCGTCCCTTCGCCCAGCGGCCATCGCGGCGACGCGGGCAAGGGCCTGTGGAAGGACCCGCGCGTGCGCGGCTATCTGCTCTACGGCCTGTTCGTCACCGGCGCCCAGGCGGCCAACATCTCGGTGCTGGGCTTCCATATCATCGATGAGCTGTCGGCCACCGGCATCGCCGTGCGCGACGCCCAGCCCTTCATCGGCATCGCCATGCTGGCCGGCGCCGCCGCGACCCTGATGGCGCAGTGGGGGTTGATACCGCTGCTCAAGCTGCAGCCCGCGGACCTGATGCGCTGGGGCGCGGCCCTGGCGCTGGTCGGCAACCTGATGAGCATTGCCGCCCCCGGCTACTACGGGGTTGTCGTCGGCTATGCGGTCGTGTCGATGGGCGTGGGCTTCGCCCGTCCCGGATTCACGGCCGGCTCATCCCTGTCAGTGGGCCCGCACGAGCAGGGGGCGATTGCCGGGCTGATGATGTCGCTGGCCGGACTGAGCTTCCTCGCGCCTCCGGTGATCGGCGTCGCCCTGTACGAGCTGGCCGAGCCCGCGCCCTTCATTGCCAATGCCGTCCTGCTGGCCGTCGCGACCGCCCTTTGTTTCATCAGTCCGCGACTGCGCGCCGGTCCGCCGGACCTGCCCGACCGCGACGAGACGCCGTCGCCCGAGACCCCGCCCGCGTCCCAGCCCGGCCCTGAAGGCAATCGCTGACGGTCGGGCCTTTTCCCGGTCCCAAAGCCGTGGCAGATCGAGGCCATGGAAATCGCCCGTATCGAGCGCCGCATCGGCGTGCGCGCCACCCCTGACCAGATCTGGGAACTGATCGCGGATCTGCCGGGCTGGGACCGCTGGAATCCGGTCGAGACCGGCCTCGAGGGGACGATCGCCTTCGGCGCCGGTATCGAACTGACCGAGCAGATCGAGGGCCTGCCGGAGCGCCGCGCCGCCACCCGCGTCGGCGACTGGCAGCCGTATTCACAGCTTGTCTGGGCCGAGAGCCGCGGCCTGTGGTTCCGCTCGCTGCGCTATTTCGAGATCGAGCAA
Source organism: Brevundimonas sp. UBA2388 (assembly GCA_002343425.1). Taxonomy (GTDB): domain Bacteria; phylum Pseudomonadota; class Alphaproteobacteria; order Caulobacterales; family Caulobacteraceae; genus Brevundimonas. The sequence goes on along the minus strand of DDSO01000140.1, from coordinate 6,399 downwards.
CTCGAACAGCCGAACAGCTGCATCGTCGCCAATGGCTTCATCTTCTCGGGCCTGCGGGGCGAGATGTATTTTGACAAGCACCGCAGGCATCTGCGCCAGGCGGTCGACGCCGTCGCCGACGCCTGGAAGGCCGCCGCCGAAGCCTGAATCAGCCGCCCGCGGCGCCGGCCGCCATCGTGTCCTGGATGCTGATGATGGCCGGGGTCAGAATGACGATGAACAGCACCGGCAGGAAGAACAGGATCATCGGCACGGTCAGTTTGGCCGGCAGGGCCGCCGCCTTCTTCTCGGCCGCCGACAGACGCATTTCACGGTTTTCCTTGGCCATGGTGCGAAGCGCGGTGCCCAGCGGGGTGCCATAGGTCTCGGCCTGGGTCATGGCTGTGGCGACGGACTTCACGCCCGGATGGTTGGTCCGTTTGGCGAGGCCCTCATAGGCCATGCGGCGGTCCGGCAGATAGCTGAGCTCGGCCGACAGCAGGGTCAGTTCCTCGGCGAGGTCGATGGACGAGCCGCCGATCTCCTGACTGACCTTCTGGATCGCCGCCTCGATCGACATGCCGGCCTCAACGCAGATCAGCAGCAGGTCGAGCGCGTCCGGAAACGCCTGCATGATCGAGGCGCGCCGCTTTGAAATGCGGTTCGAGAGAAAGATGTTCGGCGCATAGAACCCGATCACCGCCGCGAACATGCAGGCCGTCAGCCGGGTCATGACGGGCAGGCCGAAATCGTTGAAAATGAACAGGTAGAACACCGCCACCCCGAGGAAGACGAACGGCATCGAGAAGCGGAAGAAATAGAAGGTCGTCAGCGGCTTGGGTCCGCGATAGCCGGCCTGGGCCATCTTCTCGGCGACCTTGGGATCTTCCAGCAGCTTGGTCAGGTTCAGCCGCTCGACGACGCGCTTCTTGAAACCCTCGTCCGAATGGCGAAGCGCCTGGGGGCCGCTGTTCTGGGCGGCGATAGCCTGACGCGAGCGCCGCTTGAGCTCTTCGCGCCGCACCGACACGGCCTTCAACCGCCCTTCCAGCTTGGCGCCGCCGCCGAACGAGCCGAGCAAGGTCACCAGGGTGGCGAACACCAGCACGCCCACGCCGAGGCTCAGCAGGTTCTGCGCGTTGGTGAAAAACTCGACCATTGGACCCAGCCGTTCCCTAGAACTTGAACGCGATCATTTTCTTCATCACGAAGACGCCGAAGGCCATCATCGCCACGGCGATCAGCAGCATGAACTGGCCCCTCGGATCAGTGAAAAGCTTGGCCATGTAGGCGGGCGTCGTCAGGCTGACGAGGATCATCACCGCGGGCGGCAGCGAGCCGATGATCCCCGCGGACGCCGTCGCCTCGGACGACAGGGCCTTGATCTTCTCGCCCATCATCTTGCGGGCGCGCAGCACGACCGAAAGATTGTTCAGCGCCTCGGCCAGGTTGCCGCCGGTCTTCTGCTGGATGGCGATGACGATGGAGAAGAATTTCAGCTCCGGCGTCGGCATCCGCTCGTACATCCTGTCCAGCGCCTGGGCGAGCGTCAGGCCCACGCCGAGGCCTTCGACCAGCTTCTGGAACTCGGGGCCGAGAGGCGCCGGGCTCTCGCGGGCGATGATCTTGAAACAGTCGTGAACCGGCAGGCCGGACTTGATGCCGCGTACGATGACATCGACGGCGTCGGCGAAATGGCCGGAGAATTTCTTCATCCGCCGCTTGCCGAGGAAGCCGACGACCCAGCGCGGAAAGCCCAGGCCGAAGACGACGGCCGCGCCCAGACCGATCAGGATGTTGAGCCCGAACAGCAGCGGAAACAGGAAGGCGATCACGCCCAGCACGCCGCTGATAATCCAGAAGGTCGAGACCTTGGTGGCCAGTCCGGCCTGCTTCAGTTTGGCGGCAAGACTGATCCGCGCCTTGCGCTCGGCCCGCTCCGATTCCTGGAGCTGCTGCATGATCTGTTTGCGGCGCGCCTCGGGCGTATTGGCCGCGGCCGCCTTCCTGGCTGCGGCGTTGTTCTGCTTGGGGCCGCCGAATGTCTGGGCGCGCTTGACCGCCGCCTCGCTGGAATCGCCGCCGCCGACCAGGGCCCAGCCCAGTCCACCGACCGTTATGAACGCCAGAACCGCGGCGAGGATCGGAAGCATCCGCCCTACTCCGCCGCGTCGAGGGCTTCGGCCAGCTCGCGCTCCAGCCCGTAGTAGCGGGCGCGGTCCCAGAAGCGGGGACGGGCGATGCCGGTCGACCGGTGCCGGCCGATGATCTTGCCGTTCTCGTCCTCGCCGGTGATCTCGTAGACGAACAGGTCCTGGGTGACGATCACGTCGCCCTCCAGCCCGACCACCTCGGTGATGTGGGTGATCCGACGGCTGCCATCACGGAGGCGGGCGGCCTGGATGATGACGTCGACCGAACCGACGATCATCTCGCGGATCGTCTTCGAGGGCAGGCCGTAGCCGCCCATGGTGATCATCGACTCCATCCGGCTGATCGCTTCACGCGGGCTGTTGGCATGCAGTGTGCCCATGGAGCCGTCGTGGCCGGTGTTCATGGCCTGCAGCAGGTCGAAGGCCTCGGGGCCGCGGACCTCGCCGACGATGATCCGCTCGGGACGCATGCGCAGGCAGTTCTTCACCAGATCGCGCATGGTGATCATGCCCTGGCCCTCGAGGTTGGGCGGGCGGGTTTCCAGACGCACCACATGCGGCTGCTGCAGCTGCAGTTCGGCGGCGTCCTCGCAGGTGATGACGCGTTCAGTCGGGTCGATGAAGGCGGTCAGGGTGTTCAGCAGGGTCGTCTTGCCGGAGCCCGTGCCGCCCGAGATGACCAGATTGCAGCGCGAGGCGCCGATGACGCCAAGCACGCGCGCACCCTCGGGACTGATGGAGGAATACTCCACCAGATTCTTCATCGTCAGCTTGTCTTTCTTGAACTTCCGGATCGTCAGCGTCGGGCCGTCGATGGCCAGCGGCGGGGCGATGACGTTGACGCGGCTGCCGTCGGGCAGGCGGGCGTCGCAGATGGGCGAGCTCTCGTCCACGCGGCGGCCGACCTGGCTCACGATCCGCTGGCAGATGTTCATCAGCTGGTTGTTGTCGCGGAAGCGGACATTGGTCAGCTGGACCTTGCCGCCGACCTCGATGAACACCCGGCCGGCGCCATTGACCATGATGTCGGCGATGTCGTCGCGCGCCAGCAGCGGCTCCAGCGGGCCATAGCCGAGGACGTCGTTGACGATGTCCTGGACCAGATGCTCCTGCTCGGCGACCGACATGGAGACGTTCTTGATCGCCACCAGTTCGGCGACGATGTCGCGGATTTCCTCGGACGCCGCCTTGGTATCGAGCTGGGCCAGCTGGGCCAGGTCGATGGTGTTCATCAGGGCGTTGAAGATCGTCGTCTTGGTGGCGTGGTAGTAGTCCGACTGCTCGCGAACGATCTCCGCGACGGCCTGGGCCTTCTTCAGCTGCTCGAAGCCGGGCGTGGCCTTGGGGCCGGGCGCGTTCCGGGCGGGCGCCGGCTCGGCTTCCGGCCGGGGCCGCGACGCCAGCGCGTCCAGGCGATCCGCCGCCGGAGAGGCGGGCTTGGCGGCGTAGGATTCCGCCTTGCGGGCTGCGGTCTGCTGCTGATCGGCGTCCGGCTCGCCGCCGAAAGCGAAGGCCTCAACCTGAATGCCGGGCGACGGCTGCGCGACCGGCGCGGCTTCAGGCGCGGGCCGCGGAGCGGTTGCGACCTGGCCGGGCTGACCTGTGCGCTTGCCGAACACGCGTCAAGACTTCTTCTTGAACAGGCCGGAGAACAGGGACTTGCCCTCGCCCTTGCCCGCCTTGCCCTTCGGCCCGGCGATCAGCGGCAGTTCGCGACGCGAGACGATCTGGGCCAGGGTCTGGAAGGCCTCGCCGGATTTGGACTTGCCGCCGGCGTCGAGGATCATCTGGCCGTTGTTGGCGGCGGCCCCGAAGACCTTGGGCTCGAACGGAATGATCAGGCTGGGGTGAACGCCCAGGGCCGCGCCGAAGTCCTTGGCCGGAATTTCCGGACGTCCGGGGACGCCGACCTGGTTGAGCACCAGCCGCGGCGGCGCGTCATTCGGCCGGCCCTGTTTGATCAGGTCGATCATGTTCTTGGCGTTGCGCAGCGAGGCGAGGTCCGGCGTGGCGACGATCACCAGGTCGTCCGACGCCACCAGCATCTTCCGCTTCCAGGCGCTCCAGGCGTGGGGAAGGTCAAGGACCACGAAGGGCGCGGCCGAGCGGATCTTCTGGGCGACCTCCTCGAACGCGTCCGGATGGATGTCGAAGTCCTGGTCGAGCGTCGCCGGGGCGGCGAACAGCGACAGGCGGTCGGTGACGCGGACCATCATGCGATCCATCAGCACCGGGTCCAGACGCTCGGGCTGGCCCAGCGCGTCGGCCATGCCCTGCAGGGGGTCCTGGTTGAAATTGAGGCCGGCGGTGCCGAACGGCAGATCGAAGTCGGCGAGGACGACGCCCGCCTGGAGGCGCTCGGCCAGCGCCCAGGCCAGGTTGTGGGCGAGGGTGGAGGCGCCGACGCCGCCCTTGGCGCCGACCACGGCGATCTGGCGGCCGGTGAACGGCGCCGACGGGTCGGCATAGAGGCTGGTGATCGACCGGATGAGCTGCAGCGGGCTGAGCGGCGGGACGAGATACTCGCTGACGCCGCGGCGCATGAGCTCCCGGTACAGGGCGATGTCGTTGGCCGACCCAATGGTCACGACCTTGGTGCCGGGGTCGCAGACCTCGGCC
>DDSO01000140.1:0-1640 GCA_002343425.1 Brevundimonas sp. UBA2388 | reverse complement strand
GATGACCAGCGAGGGGGTCGGCTGGTTCTGATAGTGGTCGATCGCCGCCTGCACGCCCCCGGGCCGGACCAGGGTGGCGGCGCGCGACATGCGACGATCGCCGGCCGCCTTTTCGACCAGCTCCGCGGTGTCTGGCCGAGAGCAGAAGACGTGAATCGTGATGCGCGGGACGCTGGCGTCGCCGTTGCCGGCCTCGCCCCCGGGATTCACCTCGGCGACGGGGCTGGAGACTTGAGGATGACCGGGGGACTGGGACACGGGGGACGCTGCTGAGGTCGGAATAGGCGACAGGTCGGCGAAAGGGTCTTCGTCCAGGGCCGATCGCGCCGGCGGGAAGTCCGCGAACGGATCGGCGCNNGACCAGCGGCAGGTCGTCGCGCCAGGGATCGCCGCCCGCCGGCGCGAACTCATCCTCGGCCTCGAAGCCCAGGTCGAATGGATCGTGTTCCGCGGGTCTGGTGTTCATGGCTACTGGATCGCCTGCGAGACCGCGCCCGAAGCCTGGGCGTCCTTGGCGGAAGAGGTCGTCTCGCCCTTGCGGTACTTGTCGAACACCGTGGCCCGGCGGCCCGGATCGGCAGGGTCCATCGTGCGCGGCGCGACCAGATCTCCGGGGTTGGCCACCTGGGCGGCCATGTTGGACGTCACCGCGCAGCCGAGGTTGCCGTAGGCGCCGTTGCCGAACGTGCGGCTGAGATTCTCCCACGAACCGCAGTTGGGCGTGGCGACCGAGTAGCGCTTGAAGCCGACGATCACCGGCGCGTCGGCTTGGCCGGCGGCGTCGTAGCCGACCAGTTTCACCAGGGCCGCCGGAGCGCCCTGGCCAACGAGGTAGGCGCGGGCTTCCGTCCCAACCCGGTAGCCGCCTTCGTTCGGCGCGGCGACGGTGATCTCTCCGCCCTCGGTTTGCATCCAGCGGCCGTGAAACTCGGCGAGGGCCCGGGCCTNNGCCTGGTTGCCGGATAGCCCGGTCGGATGAGCGGCGAGGCGAATTTCGTCGGGCGTCGGCGTGACCTGGATCGCGCCCTGCCATGCGTCCAGGGCATTGGGCGCCGCCGAGGTCGCTGGGAGGCCCCCGCCGCCGTGGGCGCAGGCCGCCAGCGCCAGTCCGGCGACCAAGGGCGTCAGGCGGGGAAGAAGGTGCTTCGGCATCGCGCTACTCGATCACGTAGCCGATCGGACCCTGCCAGGTCCGGCCGGCGTTTGCCCCCGGAGGGGCCTGCACGGACTTGTTCAGCTTGCCCATCAGGATGGTCTCCGCGTCGTTGGCGAAGCGCAGGCCGTCCGCCGGGGTCTGGAAGGCGTTCGGATTGTTGGGATCCACTAGATAGGCCGTCACCAGGACCACCATCTCGGTGTCGCCCGACAGGTAGTCCCGCGAGCGGAACAGGGAGCCGAGCACGGGCAGACCGCCGACGCCGGGCAGAGCGTCCAGGTTCTCCCGGGTCTGTTGCTGGATCAGGCCGGCGATCATCATCGAGCCGCCCGAGGGCAGTTCCACCGACGTCTCGGCCCGGCGCACCGTCAGGGCCGGGATGGTCAGGCTGGTATTGCTGCTGCCGCCGCCGAGCGTGAACGCGCCCTGGGTCGTCAGTTCGGAGATCTCCGTCGAGATCTTGAGCGAGATGCGCCCGCCCGAC
>DDSO01000013.1 GCA_002343425.1 Brevundimonas sp. UBA2388 | reverse complement strand
CCGAACATGATGCCCTGGTCGCCCGCGCCCTCGTCCTTGTTCCCGGCGGCGTCGACGCCGACCGCGATGTCGGCCGACTGGCCGTGCAGACGGTTGATGAACTCGAACTTGTTCCAGTGGAAACCAGACTGTTCGTAGCCGATGTCGCGGACCGCGGCGCGCACGGCGGCCTCGATCTCATCCTGCACGCCCGGGGCCCACTGCCCGTCGACGTCCATGATGCCCTGACCACGAATCTCGCCGGCCAGCACGACCAGATTGGTCGTCGTCAGCGTCTCGCAGGCCACCCGCGCATAGGGGTCCTTGGACAGGAACAGGTCCACGACGGTGTCGGAGATCCGGTCCGCGACCTTGTCGGGATGACCCTCGGAGACGCTTTCCGAGGTGAAAAGGAAGTTGGAACGGGACAAGGCGGAGCTCCGGGAGGCAGGACGGCGGCCAGACATATAAAGATATGTTTATATGTTCAAGGTCTGGCGCGGGGCCGCCACGCGGTCTGAACGCTGACGGGCCGTTCTCCGGCCGCCCACCGCTCGGCCACGCCGATCAGCAGCGTGCCGACCACGCACAGGAAAAGGCCCAGCCGGGCCGCGTAGTCGGCGCGCTGGTCCAGCTCAGGCGTCAGGATCACCGCGACATAGACGAGCAGGGTCAGGATCATGAAGGCGGCGGCGGCGAACGGCCACCAGCGTTCGCCCCTCAGGGCCATCCAGACAAAGGTCCCGGTCAGGATGATATCCACCAGGGCGACCCCGATGACCTTGCCGCCGATCGTCAGGGACGAAGCGAACACCGAGGCCAGCCAGCCCACGACAATCGTGGTCACGCCCAAGCGTTCGGGATGGCCGCCCTTCAACCAGACTGTCGCGAACACGAGGAAGCAGAATATACAGCCGGCGAGCTGGAACGGCGTCATCGCCGTCGCCCTGGCGTCCGCGGACTTCGGCTATGGGCCCCTGTCGCTCGCTTCAACTCAGGCCGCCCGTGCCGGCCGGCGCCAGTCGAGCGACCGGCTGACCGGCGTCTCGCCCGCGAGCCAGCGCTCGGCCACGCCGGCCAGCAGGGATATGATCAGCAGCAGGCCGAGGCCGGCCCTGGCCGACACATCGGCGCGCCCATCCAGATCGGGGCTCAGCACCATGGCGAGATGGACCATCAAGGCCAGCACCATGGAGGCGGTGGCCGCGAAGGGCCACCAGCGCTCCCGCGACAGGGCCATCCAGGCGAAGGCCAGGGTGACCAGAACATCGGTCGCTGCTTCGCCGACCCGGAAGTCGTCCATGCGCCACGGCGACACGGCATGGGCCGAGAGGTAGGCGACAATGATCACCACCACGCCCAGCCGTTCGGTGTGCCCGCCCCTCAGCCAGGCGAGGGCGAGAACCACCAGGCTGAAATACAGATAGAAGGCCTGGAAAGGCGTCATTGCGGAAACTCCCGGCCGGCCGCGGGCGGCTCCGGCTCTAGCGGACCGGGGCCGCCTGCGTGTTGCGATCGATCACGCGGGCCTGCCCGGTATAGGCGGCCACCATGTCGGCCACGGCCTTGACCATGACCGCCCCCATGACGACCGCCAGCAGAATGATCAGGAGGCGGAGGCCCCAACCTCTTGGCGGGGGGCGGTAGCCGAGGCGCCGCTCTGGGCTCCCACCTGCGCCATTACCCACCCGGCGCTCAGAACCTGCTGCAGCAGTTCGCGCGGGCTCGCCCGTTCCGCGTCGTCCGCCAGTCCGCGCATCAGATGCGCCCGCACCGGATCGTCCGGCCCCAGCGGACTGAACCCGTCGAGCGCCGCCTCCAGATCGGCCCACGTCCAGTGAGGAAGCGCCTTGTTCTGATGACCCATTGTCCGACTCCGTTACTGCCGGATCAGATGAGGCATCCGCGCCAAGCGTGACTATGGGGTCTTTCGTAGGGTCTGGTACGTTTCGTTCCAGAAGCGCGAGCGCCGCCTTGCGGCGGTTGACGCCCAGGCGGCGGCATGCCTCGTGGACATGCTTCTTGACCGTGGCCTCTGACAGACCGAGCCGGGCGGCGATTTCCTTGTCGGTCAGGAAGGCGGTCAGCCTCAGACATTCTTCCTGACGCGCGCTGAGTCGCTGGGCCATCGACCGCTCCGAGTACGGCGGTCTAGCTAAGACGTTCCGGACGGGTCGTCCAGATCAACCGATGGTCGTCGATGGGTTCAAGAAAGAATGGTGCCGCTTAGGTGACTCGAACACCTGACCCCCGCATTACGAATGCGATGCTCTACCAGCTGAGCTAAAGCGGCCTTGGCGCGGGGGATGGAGCCCGCCCGCGCGAGAGGCGCTCTTTATACGCGGCGCGCGGGATTGCCAAGCGCCGCGAACTGGGCGGTTTCATCGGGCGTCCGGGCGAGGCGGATTTTGAGGCCGGAGCGGTCGCCGAGAGGTTCCGCCGCCGCTGCCGACAGGGCGACTGCCGTCTGGCCGCTAAAGGGACCGAGGGCCGCGAGCGCGCGGGCGGCGCGGGCGGAATGGATCAGGACGGCGTCGAAGGCGGCGGGGGCGGCGGCGGCGGTCTCCACCGCCTGATAGACAGGCAGGGCCTTCGCTTCGACGCGGCCGCGCAACAGGGCGGGCAGGTCCCCGGCCGGTTCGAGGGCAGCGGGGACGAGCAGCGGGCCCACCGCAGCGCCTTGGGCGATCAGCAGCGCGGCCAGTCGCTCAAGATCGCCCCTCGCCGACACCACCCGCTCGAACCCCGCCGCGCGCGCGGCCTGGGCGGTGGCGTCGCCGACGGTGAAGGCGGGCCGCGTCCGGTCGGGCGTCAGGGCCGCGAAGGCGGCGACGCCGTTGGCGCTGGTGAAGGCGAGGGCGGCGATGCCGGACAGGTCGGGCGCGGCTTGCGGGATGGGCCGGATGGCCAGAAGGGGGACGACGACCGGCTCGAAGCCGAGGGCGGTCAGGCGGTCGGCGGTGCGCGAGGCGCCCGTCTCGGCGCGCGTGACCCAGACGCGGCGGATCGTCGTCAGGGCTGGACCCGCTGGTCGCCGGCCATGGCGTGGACCCCGGCGCCCAGCTGCAGGCCGAGGGCGCGGGCCTGGTCCATGGCGTCCGCGGCGGCGACATCACCGATCTCGCCCGAACGCCGCCAACGGGCCGAACCGTCCGGCGCCAGCATTTCGGTGGTCAGCCGCAGCCGGCCTTCGGCGATTTCCGCATGGGCGCCGACCGCGGTGCGGCACGAGCCTTCCAGCGCCGTCATCGCGCCGCGCTCGGCCGCCACGGCCAGGGCCGTCATCGGATCGTTCAGCGCGGCGACCCAGGTCGCGTCGAGGTCTTCGGTCCGGGTTTGCAGCGCCAGGGCGCCCTGTCCCGGCGCGGGCAGGAAGGCATCGAGCGACAGCCGCTCGCGGATCACCGCCTCGAACCCCAGCCGGTTCAATCCCGACACGGCCAGCAGGATGGCGTCGAACTCGCCCTCGGCCAGCTTGCGCAGCCGGGTGTCGACATTGCCGCGCAGCATCTCGATGGTCAGGTCGGGCCGCAGCGCCAGCGCCTGGGCCTGACGTCGCAAGGATGCGGTGCCCAGCCGGGCGCCTTGCGGCAGGTCGGCGAAGGCGGCGAACGCTTCGCTGACGAAGGCGTCGCGGGCGTCCTCGCGCAGCGGGACGGCGGCGATGCAGAGGCCGTCAGGCTGGTCGGCCGGGACGTCCTTCATGGAATGGACGGCGACATCGACACGGCCCGCGAGCAGCGCCTCCTCGATCTCTTTCGTGAACAGGGCCTTGCCGCCGATCTCCATCAGCCGGCGGTCCTGCACCCGGTCGCCCGTGGTGACGATCTCCACGAGGGGGACGGCCTCGAGAAGGTCGGCGTCGGCGACGCCCAGGGCCCGGCCGATGGCGCGCTGCATCATGCCCGACTGGGTCAGGGCCAGTTTCGAGCGGCGCGTGCCGATGCGGACGAGAGGGGCCATGAGTCGTTGCGCCGGGAGGACTGGGTCGCTACCTCGACCCGATGAAGAGGTCCGCCGACTATAGCAGCGACGGGAGCCGGGCAACCGGTCCGCTCACCGTGCTCGGCCTCGAGACCAGCTGCGACGAGACCGCCGCCTCGGTGGTGCGCCTGTCGCCGGAGGGCGAGGCGACGGTCCTGTCCTCGGTGGTGCACAGCCAGATTGACGATCACGCGGCCTATGGCGGCGTCGTGCCCGAGATCGCGGCCCGCAGCCATGTCGAGATGATCGACGGCGTCGTCCGGCTGGCCATGGACGAGGCGGGGCTCGGCTATGACGCCCTGGACGGCGTTGCCGCCACCGCCGGGCCGGGACTGGTCGGCGGCGTCATGGTCGGGCTGAGTTTCGGCAAGGCGGTCGCCCTGGCGCGGGGCCTGCCGCTGATCGCCGTCAACCATCTGGAGGGTCATGCGGTCTCGGCGCGGCTCGGCCAGCCGGTCGATTATCCGTTCCTTCTGCTGCTGGTCTCGGGCGGCCACTGCCAGTTGCTGGAAGTGCGCGGCGTCGGCGATATGACCCGGCTCGGCACGACCATCGACGATGCGGCGGGCGAGGCCTTCGACAAGATCGCCAAGGCCTTGGGTCTCGGCTACCCGGGCGGCCCTGCGCTGGAGAGGCTGGCGGAGACCGGCGACGGTTCGCGCTTCGACCTGCCCCGCGCCCTGCTGGGCCGCAAGGACTGCGACTTCTCGTTCTCCGGGCTCAAGACCGCGGCGGCCCGGCTGGCCCAGGCCTGCGAGACGGATCAGCAGCGCGCCGACCTCGCCGACGCCGTCCAGACTGCTATCGCCCGCCAGCTCAGCGAACGCTCGGACCGGGCGCTCAAGGCCTATGCGGAAGAGCACCCCCATCGGCTGTTTGTCGTGGCGGGCGGCGTGGCGGCGAACCGGACGGTACGGGCGACCCTCCAGTCAACCGCGGAGAAAAACGGATTCGCCTTTCTGGCCCCGCCCATGGCCTACTGCACCGACAATGCGGCGATGATCGCACTGGCGGGGGCGGAGCGGTTGCGCAAGGGTCTGGTGTCGGACATCGACACCGCCGCCCGGCCGCGCTGGCCGCTCGACGAATACAGCGCGCTCAACGATCCGACGCATGCGCCGGGCCGCAAGGGCGCCAAGGCTTAGGGACGACGCATGCAGTTCAAGACCGCGGGAGTGATCGGCGCCGGCGCCTGGGGTACGGCCCTGGCCCAGGTCGCCGGCTGGGCCGGGCTCGACGTCCTGTTGCAGGCCCGCGAGCCCGAGGTGGTCGAGAGCATCCGCGCCCGCCGCGTCAACGAAGCCTTCCTGCCCGGCATCACGCTGGACGACCATGTGTCGGTGACGTCCGAACTGGCCGACCTCGGCGCCTGTGACCTGATCCTCGCCGTGCCGCCGGCCCAGCATATGCGGTCGACGCTTGCGGCCTTCGCCGACCACCATCGCCCCGGCGTGCCAGTGATCCTCTGCTCCAAGGGGATCGAGCGGGGTTCCCTGAAACTGATGACCGACGTGCTGGCCGAGACCTTGCCGGCCGCCCCGGCCGCGGTCCTGTCCGGGCCCAGTTTCGCCGGCGAGGTGGCGCGCGGCCTGCCCAGCGCCGTCACCCTGGCCTGCGCCGACGAGGCGCTGGGCGAGGAGCTGATGTGGACCCTGTCCGCGCCGGGCTTCCGGCCCTATCTGGCCACCGATCTGATCGGCGCCGAGGTCGGTGGGGCGATCAAGAATGTTCTGGCCATCGCCTGCGGCATGGCCGAGGGGCGGGGTCTCGGCCGCAGCGCCCATGCCGCCCTGATCACCCGCGGCTTCGCCGAGATGACCCGGATGGGCGTCGCCCTCGGCGGTCAGGCCGAGACGGTGGCCGGCCTGTGCGGGCTCGGCGATCTGGTGCTGACCTGCTCCAGCCCCCAGTCGCGCAACATGAGCCTGGGTCTGGCCCTCGGGCAGGGCCAGACGGTGGAGGAGGCGCTGGCGGGCAAACGGTCGGTGGCCGAGGGCTATGAGAGCGCGCCGGCGGTGCGTGAGCTGGCGGCGAAGATGGGCGTCGACATGCCGATCTCGCTGGCGGTCGCGGCCCTGCTGAGCGGCGAGACCACGGTCGAGGCGGTGATCGACAATCTGCTGTCCCGCCCGCTCAAGGCCGAACGGCACTAGCTTCGGATGGACGAGACCCCGCCGACCAGCGAACGCAAACGCGTCTGGACCACGCCGCCCGGCGTCGCCCTCTGCGCCGAGGCCGACATCGCCGATCCCGGCTCGCGCGGCTTTGTTCTGCAGATCGGCGAGGCCTTCTTCCACGGCTTTGTCGTGCGCAAGGCCGGGCAGGTCGCGGGCTATGTCGATCGCTGCCCCCACCAGGGGTTTCCGCTGGCGGTCGAGCTGGACAAATATCTGATCCCCGACGGGTCGCTGATCCTGTGCGGCTGGCACGGGGCGGTCTTCGAGCCGCTTTCGGGCGCCTGCGTGGGCGGTCCCTGTGCCGGGGCCAGACTGACGCCATGGCCGGTCGCGGCCTCGGGCGGGATCATCCGCACAGCCTGACGCCGGTCAGTCCGGGTTGTGCAGCAGATAGAGGCCGAAGCCGATATAGTCGCGGCCGAACTCCATGATGGCCTGCACACGGTCGGCGTTGAAGCGGATCGAGCCCGCTTCCGGGGCCTCGGGATGGGCATCCACCCAGGCGCGGGCGGCGGCGACCGAGTCGCCGGCATAGGCGTCGAACACATCCTGCGGCGAAATCCGGCTGTCGATGACCTCGAATCCGGCCGCCACGGCCGCCGCGCGCCAGCCGGCGTCGTCGGTATAGAGGTTGGTGGCCTCGGTGATCTGGCGTAGGGGGGCAGGCGGCTCCGCCAGCCAGACGACATCGCCCCACACCAGCCAGCCGCCGGGCTTCAGGCTCCGCCGCACGGCGAGGAAGCCGGCCTCAGGCGTCGGCCGGCCCTCGCCGCTGACATCGGTGGTCCCCAGCGCCACGATCAGATCGACGGGTTCCGTCCGCGCCAGCATTTCGGCTGCGCGAGCGACAGTCAGGGAGACCCGGTCCCCGGCGCCCGCCGCCTCGATCCGGCTCCGGGCCAGTTCCGCCATGACGGGATCCAGCTCGACGGCCGCGACCGTCAGGCCGAAGCGTTGCGCCAGCCGGATGGCCACCGTGGCATTGCCGGTGCCGATGTCGATCGCCGTGGCGTCCGCGCCGAGCCCTGTGCGTGCGACGGCGGCCTCGATCGCGGCCAGCTCGACACCGTTGCAGACCTCGCGGACCTCATAGGCGATGCGCTGGAAACTCATGGGGGAGCGGGTGGACATGCCGGCTTGTCTCCCGTCACGACCAGCCGGGCAAGGCCTCCAGGTGGCTCAGTCAGTTCAAACGAAGTACTTTACAATGCAAAGTACGTGTGGCATGGGGAGGCTGCACACGGAGATTCAACCATGACCGCAGCCGCCTTCACTTTCGACACGCCGCGCTCCGACGCGTGCGTCGCCGTCTCCGCCGGCCGCCTGCTGCTGCTGGCCGGGTCCGTCTTCGGCGCCGCCCACCTCTATCAATGGGCCATTCTCAGCGGCGCCATCGACCTTCATCCGGCGACGCTGGGCCTCAGCTGGGCTGCGGCCGTCGCCATCTTCCTGACCGGCCTGGTCCGGCTTCGGCGCAATGGCGGCGAGGCTGCACGCGTCGCCGCCGGTTGGTCGCGCGCCTTCATCCTGGCACACGTGGGCGTCGCCCTGGCCCTTGCGGCGATCTCGAACGCAGCCGGCGACTGGGGCCTGATGCGCTGGAACGCGGTCGCCGGCCTGGCCCTTTACGCCGTCGCCTGGGCCATAGCGGCCATCCGCACCGAAACGCGCAACATGGGCGTGCTTTTCCTCGTCGCCCTCGGCGGCGCGGCGGGCGCGGCGATGTTGTTTGGAACGCCGGACCAGTATCTGATCCAGGCCGCGACGCTTGCGCTGGCGGCTCTACTGCCGGGCCTGTGGCTGGCCCTCGGCCGCCGACTCTGAAAGGACGCTGACCCCATGACCGATCACAACGAAGACCCCGCCGCCGACATCGCCTGGATGCGCCGCCTCGCCGAGGAAGGGGCCGGCGCGCCCATGCAGGGCGCCTCGATCCTCATGTTCGCGGGCCTGATCTTCGGCTCCGCCAGCCTGTTCTACTGGGCCCAGATCAGCGGCCTGATCGATGTTCCGGTCCTCGCCGATGGACTCATCTGGTTGATCGCGACCGGCCTGTTCTTCGTGGTCCTTGCCGTCGTGATCACGGGCCTGAAGCGAAAAGCCGGCGTGGTCACGGCGGGGAACCGGGCGTCCAGCACGACCTGGAGCGCGCTCGGCTGGGGCATTTTCGCCCTGTTCGCCTCTCTGGCTGTGCTCGGCTTCCGTCTTGGCGAGGATGCGGCGATGCTGGCCCTGGCCCTGACGCCGTCGGTCATCATGGTGTTCTACGGCATCGGCTGGGCGGTCAGCGCAACGATGTACCGGAGTCGGGTTCTTTGGTGGCTGGCAGCCGGATCGTTTGTCGCAGCGCCACTTCTGGCGTCACTGGCGGACCAGGAGGCCCAGTATCTGGCCTACGCCGGCGCCCTGTTCCTGCTGATGGCCCTGCCCGGCTGGATGCTGATGCGGCAGGCGCGGGCCTGACGCATGACGGATGAGTTCGACATCAACCGCATCGACGAGGTCATCCACGGCCGGGTGCGTCTGGGGATCATGGCCGTGCTGTCGGGCGTCGAAAGCGCGGATTTCAACACCCTGAAGGCGCGGCTGCAGACCACGGACGGCAATCTGTCGGTGCACCTGCGCAAGCTGGAGGACGCCGGCTTCGTCGCTGTGACCAAACGGTTCGAGGGCCGCAAACCCCTGACCGAGGCCACGATGACGCCCGTCGGGCGCAAGGCGTTCGTCGCCTATCTCGACGCCATGCAGGGGCTCGTCGGCAAGGCGTGACCGCGCGGCGGTGGTTCGCATCGGGATGGTCGTCTAGACAGGGCGAATGACCGGCCGCATTCACCGCTTCGACGCCCTCGACAATTTCCGCGACTACGGCGACTACGCCACCGCGGCCGGGCGAAGGATCGCGCCCGGCCGGCTGTTCCGGTCCGGCCATCAGGCGCGGGCCAGCGAGGCCGATCTGGAGCGCCTCGGCGCGCTGGCGATCACCACGGTGGTCGACCTGCGCCGGCCATCGGAGCGCCGCGACCAGCCCTCGAAACGGCCGCCCGGGTTCTCGGGCGCGGTGATCGACAGCGCTCATGACGACGGCGGCGAGGCGCCGCATATCACCTTCCTGCGGACAGCCGACCTGACGCCGGATTCCGGCCGGCGGTTCATGACCGACACCTACCGGCGGCTGGCGTTTGAGCCGTCGCATCTCGACCTGTTCGCGCGCTATTTCCGGGCGCTGGGCGATGCGGACGGCCCGGTGCTGATCCACTGCGCAGCGGGCAAGGACCGTACGGGCCTGCTCGCCGCCCTGACCCACCACCTGCTCGGCGTGCATAAAGACGACATGGTCGCGGACTACCTGCTGACCAATACGGCCGTCGATCTGGCAGGCCGGGCGCCCGGCATCGCCCGTCAGCTTCAGGCCATGACCGGCCGGGCCGCGTCCCATGACGCCGTGGTCGCCTTTCTAGGGGTTGAGCCCGTCTATCTGGACACCGCCCTGGCGGAGATCGCGACGCTTCACGGATCGATCGACGCCTATCTGGAGCAGGCGCTCGGGGTCGATACGGCCCTGCGCGACCGGATCGGCGCGCGGCTGGCAGCGTGACCCCGGCGCGATCCCTCGAGGTCCGCGAGCGGCCCTGGCGCAGCCCGCTGGCGGTCGCTGCGGGCCTGCGCCACCTGGAGGGACCGCTGGCCCTGTTGTCAGACGGCGGCGCTCTGGGCCGATGGTCGTTCGTCGCCGCCGGGCCGGACCGGGTCCATGTGGGAGATACCGGGCAGGGCGGTTCGCTCGACCTGTTGCGAAGCGCCGACTTCTCCGCCGGGGTGGTCGGCCTGATCGCCTATGACGCCGGAGCCCGCGCCGCGACCGGTTCGCGTGAGCCCGTCTGGCCGGACCTGATGCTGGCCCGCTACCCGGCCATGCTGGCCTTCGACCATCAGGGCAGGACGGTCCGCGTGATCGGCCGGGGCGAGGATCCGGACGCCGCCCGCGCCGCCGCCGACAGCGCCGAACACTGGCTCGCCGCCGCGGTCGATCCGGCCCGCTCGCCGGCGCCCGCCGATGCCTTCACCGCAGAAGCGCCGCCGGAGACCTATCTCGCGGCTGTCGCCGATGTCGTGTCACGGATTGGCGCAGGACAGCTCTATCAGGCCAATATCGCCCGGGCCTGGGCCGGTGAGCTGGGTTCCGGCGTCGACCCCTTTGACATCATGCTCAGGTTGGCGGACCGGGCCGCAGCCTATGGCGCCTTCTGGAGGCTGGGCGACCGCGCCGTGGTGTCCAATTCGCCCGAACTGTTCCTGACCTTCGATCCGGACAGCCGCCGGATCGAGAGCCGGCCGATCAAGGGCACCCGTCCGCGCGATCCTGATCCCGTTCGCGACGCCGCCCTGGCCGACGAGCTACGGGCCAGCGCCAAGGATCAGGCCGAGAACCTGATGATCGTCGATCTGATGCGCAATGACCTGTCCCGCGTCGCCGAGCCGGGCACGGTTGCCGTTTCGACCCTGTTCGAGGTCGAGAGCCATCCGACCGTCCACCATCTGGTTTCGACGGTCGAGGGGCTGGCTCGCCCGGGCGTCGGACCGGCGGACCTGCTCGAGGCGACTTTCCCGCCGGGCTCCATCACCGGCGCGCCCAAGCATGAGGCGATGAAGGTGATCGCCGGGCATGAGCCGCCCCGCGGACCCTGGTGCGGCAGTCTGTTCCATATCGAGGATGATGGCCGGCTGACGGCCTCGGTGCTGATCCGGACGGCCTCGTTCGAACGGGCGAAGGGGCGTTGGCGCTTCCGCACCCTGGCCGGTGCGGGCATCGTCGCGGACAGCGATCCGGCCGCGGAGCTGGCGGAGACCGAGGCCAAGATCAGGGCATTGAGGGAAGCCCTGACCGGGCTCTAGCAGTTCGAGCAGAGGGTTTTATCGACCGTCCGCGGGCGCAGATAATAGATGTGCGAGAACTGCGTGATGCCGGGCATGAAATAGTCGACCGGAGAATCGTAGTCATAGGTCGCTTCCGACACGATGACGCTCTCGCCGTTGGCGATCAGATCGGTGGGCAGGGTGATGGTGGAGTTGACGGCCCGGGCGGCCATGCCGTCGCCACGGCTCCAGTCGACCCGTGCGACGCCGGATGTGCGGGTGACGCTGCTGACCCGCTGTTTCAGGGCGGCGGTCGGGAACGGCTTCATGATCAGACCGCCGATGTCGAAGATGTCGTCCAGGTTCGCGATCGCGACCGTGTCTTCCTGGGCTACCAGATCCGCGACCATGGCCGAGACGTGGCCCATCCGCTTCTGGGCCATGAAGCCCTGGCAGAATTCGGCCATGCCGAAATAGAAGGCGATCAGCACCGGGGCGAGCAGGGCGAACTCGACCGCCGAAACGCCCCGCTCGTCGCGACCGAGCCGCGAGAATACGCCCCGCCGCATCATGCCGGTTCATTCCGGAAGGCGGTGGTCGCGGTCAGCATGGCGGCGCCGTCGTTCATGCGCGACAGACCCTGGGCCAGGAAGGTCGTCAGCAGCGGCTGGCGATACCAGACCCGCACCAGGACCAGGTCGCCGGGCGCGCCGTTGTTGTAGGTCAGGACGCCATTGTTGAACGTGCCGCCGGCCATGGGGTCGGGCGGGGTGGTGGCGAACTGCGGGATCACCCGGACATCGACGGTGGCGCGGCTGTTGCAGTCGGCGGCGAAGACGCTCATCCGGGCGCACAAAGACGTCTTGAACGTGGCCGCCGTCATAGACTGGGCGCTGGCCTGGCCGGTGCGCACCAGCCGTCCGGTCTCGATGGTGGCGTTCTCAAGAACGGAATCGGTCACGAAGACGATGCCGAGCTCGAGGATGGCGAACATCATCAGGATGAAGGGCAGGGCGACCATGCCGAACTCGACCGCGGCCGAGCCGTCGGTCGAGCGGATCAGGCGTCGGGCGAAGCGCGCGCGAGACCGTCTTCGGGGCTGATGAGAGGAGCGGGAAGGCACCGGCCCGATTTCCTCAGGGCGTCGGCGCGGCGCCGCTGGTCCCGCGAAGGGAGGGCGAGCATGACGAGGCGCACGCCATCTCGGTGGCCTGGCCGCCGCGCCAGACCCGGACACGGCCCACGCCCGCGCCGTCGGTCACCACGATCTGGCTCTGGAACACCGTGCGACCGATCGTGTCGACCGCCACGATCTCGGTGACCCCGTTGCCCTTGCCGGTGATGTAGAGGGTGTTGGCGTCCACCACCGTCACATCGGCGATGGCGGGGTTGCCGACGATGACCGAGCCGGCGGGACCGCGCAGCTGGACCCGCTGGGTCTGATCGATCTCGACATTCAGACTGGCCGACTGGGCCGTCCCGATGGCCGGCGCGAACAGGACCGCGGCCGAGGCCAGAACGGCGACGAGACGGAAAGGGGAGGCGGATCGGGTCATGGCGTCGACTTCCAGTGAACAGGGCGCGCGCGTGAGCGTCTCGCGACACTGCCCCGCAAACCTCAAGAAAGTCTGAAATCATGCAATCGCGGCGGAAATCATAGTAAACGCCACGTCAATAAAGAAATCGCGCTGACCTATCGCTGTTTTACTCGCCCTTAATCCGGGAGGTGCAGGATGATCGTGCAAGAGGGGGTCAAGCGGGCACAAGCCGATGACCCTGTTGGTGTCAACGATCGCTCGCTTAAACACAGAAGGATTTCAGTCATGACCAAGTTCGTTTCGAAGTTCATGTCCGACGAGTCGGGCGCCACGGCTATTGAGTACGGCCTGATCGCCGCGCTCATCGCCGTCGTCATCATCTCGGCCGTGACGGCCCTGGGTACGACCATCAAGACCAAGTTCAACGCCGTCGTCACCGGCATGGGCGGCACCGCCGGCGCCTAAGCGCCGACGACAGTCCTGAAACCGGCGAGGGGCCGGAGCGGAAACGCTCCGGCCCCTTTCCTTTGGCTGTCGCTGCAAACAGGACGCGGGGCTGCTGCACGGGCCGCCGTCCGCAACATGAAAACTTTTTAGAGTAAATCTCCAAGTAACCACGCCCACCCACGCAGCTTTAACCGTTATCGGCGAAAACAGTCCTGCGTTTGGGGGTCAAGCGGGCTACCGGCTCCCCCCGTATCAACAGCTCGCTTCACCCCGTCCAAAGGAAAATCCAATGACCAAGTTTGTTTCGAAGTTCATGTCCGACGAGTCGGGCGCCACCGCCATCGAGTACGGCCTGATCGCCGCGCTTATCGCCGTCGTCATCATCTCGGCCGTGACGGCCCTGGGCACGACCATCAAGACCAAGTTCAACGCCGTCGTCACCGGCATGGGCGGCACCGCCGGCGCCTAAGCGCCGACGACAGTCCTGAAACCGGCGAGGGGCCGGAGCGGAAACGCTCCGGCCCCTCTGCTGTTTGCGCCCTAGGCCGGGCCTTTGTGGGCAAGCTTTCGGTAAGGATGATCGTGCGCTTCAGCTTAACTGTGGGCGCCGCATGGTGAGGATGTTCAGGGGGTCAGGCGGTTGACCGGCTCCCCCCGCCAGTCACCAGCAACCCCTCGGGAGGAAAATCCAATGACCAAGTTTGTTTCGAAATTCATGTCCGACGAGTCGGGCGCCACGGCCATTGAATATGGCCTGATCGCCGCGCTTATCGCCGTCGTCATCATCTCGGCCGTGACGGCCCTGGGCACGACCATCAAGACCAAGTTCAATGATGTCGTGACCGGCATGGGCGGCACCGCCGGCGCCTAAGCGCCGACGACAGTCCTGAAACCGACAGGAGGCCGGAGCGGAAACGCTCCGGCCTCTTTCGTTTGCGCCAGAGGCTTTATGGCAACCGGGTTTTAACCGTCGGCAGGTCACAAGGGGGAATGGACACCATCACCCTGATCCTTCTTGGCGTCATGCCGGCGCTCGCCATCGTCGCGGGCCTCAAGGACCTGACGTCGATGAAGATCCCGAACTGGATCTCCGGCCTTCTGATCCTCGCCTTTTTCCCCGCCGCCCTCGCGGTCGGCCTCGATCCGATGACGGTAGCCGTCAATCTTGGCGTCGCGGCTCTCGCCCTGGTCGTCGGAGCCGGCATGTTCGCCCTGCGCTGGATCGGCGGGGGCGACGCCAAGCTGATGGCCGCGACCTGCCTTTGGCTGGGCGCCACCGGCTCGGGCATGTTCCTGCTGTGGACCGGCGTGATGGGTGGGCTGTTCTGTCTGGTCCTGTTGTTCGCGCGGTTTCATTCGCGCCCCTATCTGCTGGGCGCGCCCGGATGGGTGGTGCAGCTGATGGAGCCCCGCGGCGACATTCCCTACGGCGTGGCCATCGCCGCCGGAGCCTTGATGGCCTATCCGGCCTCGCCGCTGCTCGCCGCCTTCATCGCGGGATAGTCAGGTTCGGCCACCACTTAGGTCCGCGTTAACCCGCACCCGGCATGGTCGTTAACGGTAGGGGGCCGAAGGACCGATTCAGGGGTCCGGCCCGGCCTGCCGGAGACCGTCGATGAAGCCCGCCCGTATCATCGTGATCTGCGTCGCCGCCGTGGCCGCCATCGGCCTGGCCCTGGTCGTGCGCGCCATGGGATCGCCCTCGAATTCGCCGACCGCCGTCGCCGCCGCCGCCGCCGTCCCGGAGCGGCCCATGGCCAAGGTGCTGGTTGCGGCCAAGGATCTTCAGCCCGGACAGCGGCTGACTGAAGCGGATCTCGCCTGGAAAGACTGGCCCGTTGACGAGGTCAATCCGGCCTTCATCACCGACGGCACGACGCCTCTACCCTCCGCCGAGGCGGCTGAGGGCGCCGTCCCGGCCGCCGCGCGCCCCGAAGGGGCGGTGGCCTCGGTCACCCGCGCCGCCACGAATCTGACCACTGGCGGCGCCAAGGCGGACTATGTCGGCTCGGTGGTGCGTGAACCGATCCTGGCCGGAGAGCCGATCGTCGGCCGCAAGATCGTCCGCGCCGGGGACAGCGGCTATATGGCTGCCTATCTGGAGCCCGGCATGCGGGCCATGGCCATCCGCGTCACGGTCGAGACCGCCGCGGGCGGTTTCATCCTGCCCGGCGACCGGGTCGATGTCCTGCTCACCCGTGAGACCACCCTCAGCAACATGGGCGCCCAGGAAGGCGACCGGTCCAAATTCGCCTCCTCGACCGTGATGCAGAACATCAAGGTTCTGGCCATCGACCAGTCGACCCGGGCTGGCGACGACGAACAGGCTGTCGTCGGCGCCACCGCCACTCTAGAGGTCGGCCCTCGCGACGCTGAAGCCCTGGCCCTGGCCAAGTCCGAGGGCGAGCTGAGCCTGGTGTTGCGCTCCTACGCCGACACCGGCGGCCCTTCCGGGCGGGTCGCGCCGGTCGCCCGCCAATCCTCCGCCATCCGCGTCTATCGCGGCGGCGCGCCCGAAGTGGTGGTGGTCCAATGAAGCATCTGATCGCGATCGCTCTCGTCGGCCTGACGGTCGCCGCCGTCGCGCCCGCCGGGCCGACAGAGGCCCAGGCCCAGTCCCGCGCCGCCGTCCCGATGGGCGCCGGCGCCCAGCTGATCAATCTGCCGCGCGGCTCCTCGATGGCCATCGATCTGCCGTCCGACGCCCGCGACGTCATCGTGCCGAACCCGATGGTCGCGGAGGCCATGCTGCACTCGCCGCGCCGCATCACCATCATCGGCCTGCAGCCCGGTGAAACCGATGCCGTGGTTCTGGACACGGCCGGCCGCACCATCCTGTCGCTGCGCATCCGCGTCGACGCCGGCGTCTCGGCGCTCCAGGACACCCTGGGCCGGGTCATGCCGGGGTCGCAGGTCCGCGCCGAGGCCGTCAACGACAGCATCATCCTGACAGGTCCTGTCAGCAGCCCTGGCGAAGCCGACCGCGCGGCCCAGGTGGCGCGCGCCTTCGTCTCGGCCCCCGAAAAGGTCATCAACATGATGACCATCGCCGGTTCCGATCAGGTCATGGTCAGGGCCCGCGTCATCGAGGTCCAGCGCACCGCGATCAAACAGCTGGGTCTGGACGTCAACGGCGTCCTCAGCAGCGTCGGCGACGGCCTGACCTTCGCCCAGGGCGCCACCTTTGGCGTGTCGGGCAGCCAGCTGGGCGGGGGCGTGCTCAATTATCTCGACCAGGCCGGCGACGGCAGCCGGCTCAGCACCAACATCCGCGCTTTCGAGCGCGCCGGCCTGGTCCGTATCCTGGCCGAACCGAACGTGACCGCGGTCAACGGCGAGAACGCCGAGTTCCTCGCTGGCGGCGAATTCCCCGTCCCGAACGGGCGCAGCGTCGACGCCACCACGGGCCAGGTCACCATCGGCATCGAGTTCAAACCCTATGGCGTGCGTCTGGGCTTCCGTCCGATCGTCCTGTCCGAGGGCCGTATCTCGTTGCAACTGTCGACCGAGGTTTCCGAACTGACCACGGCCGGCGCCTACACCCTCGGCGGCACCGCCGACGACGCCCTGGTCATCCCCGCCCTGAACGTGCGGCGCGCCTCGACCACCGTCGAACTGCCTTCGGGCGGATCCATGATGATCGCCGGCCTGCTCCGCGAGGACACCCGCCAGAACATCGACCAGCTTCCCGGCATCGGCAACCTGCCGGTCCTGGGGGCCCTGTTCCGTTCGCGCGACTATCTGTCGGGCGAGACCGAACTGGTCATCATCCTGGAGGCCTACATCGTCTCGCCGACCTCGCCCGGACGGCTGCAGACGCCGGCCGACGGCCTGGTCATCGCCAGCGACGCCCAGACCCTGTTGTTCGGCCAGCTGAACCAGCAGTTCCGCCGGCCGGGCGATCCCGCCGCTCCCGACAGCGGCTGGAGCGGCCCCGTGGGCTATGTGATCGAATGAGGAACTCCGTGAAACGCGCCCTCGTCTCCACCGCCGCCGTCCTCGCCGCGGCCTTCGCCCTGTCGGGCTGCGCCTCCACCATGGGCGGCGACGCCTCCGCGCCGATGACGCCCCTTTCGCGCTATTCCCTCCAGGTCGAGCCGGGCCTGGATCGTATCGCCCTGGCCGTCCACGATCAGGGCCTGTCCTCGAACCAGCAAGTCGCCCTCCGCGGTCTGGCGGCGCGCTACGGCGCGTCGGCGGCGGGCCATGTCCGGATCGAGTCGCCCTCGGGCGACGATCCGGTCGCGGTCCAGCAGGCCTATGCCGTCCGCTCCTTCCTCCAGGCCGCCGGGATTCCTGAAGACCGCATCCAGATGGCCGCCTACGCCGCGCCAGATCCGCGGGCGCCGGTTCTGGCCGGGTTCGAGACCCTCCGGGCGTCCATTCCCGACTGCGCGGCCGAGGCCCGCAACATGGGCACCCGGTTTTCCAACCAGAGCTCGGGCGGCTTCGGTTGCGCCGTGACCGCCAATATGGCGGCGCAGATCGCCGACCCCCGCGACATTCTCGGCGCGCGCCCGATGACGCCCTCCGATTCCGGCCGCGCGGCGGTCGTGTTCGACAACTATCGCCGCGGTCAGATCAGTTCGACGCCGCAGGAACCCCTGGTGAACGGCCGCATCTCCGGGGCTGTGGAATAGCGTGACATGAGCAACGCCTTCGCGCCCCGGCCATTTGACGAGTTTGACGACGAGTTCGATCTCGACGCGGGCTACACCGCGCCCGGCGCCGCCATGCCGGCCGAAACCCATGTCGATCCGGAGACCTGTGAGGAGGTCATCGTCGACCAACGGCCGGCCCTGCAGTTCACCGCGCCCACCGCGCCGGCGCCGGCCGTCCAGCCCGTGCTCGAACACCTGTCCGACGAAACGTCCCTCCAGGGCGCCGGCTTCAATCCCGTCGGTGAACTGGTCGCCGGCGCCACGGCGGCCTTTTCGCCCATGACCGTGGGCGGTGGCCACACCGCCGAGGTGTCGGTTCCGCGCATTGCAATCCATGTCTTCGCCGAGCGGCAGGACACCCTGGCCGCTGCCGAGCGCGCCGGTCAGGACCGTCGGCTGTCGCGGGCGACGACCCAGATTCGCGTCGGCGGCGTCGCCGCTGCGGTCGAGGCCTATCGTCACGAGCCGACCCCGCCGTTGATCGTGGTCGAATGCATGAAGGACCCGCAGACGCTGCTGTGGGAAGTCGATCAGCTGGCCGAGGTCTGTGACGCAGGCACCAAGGTCGTGGTCGTCGGCGCCACCAACGATATCCTGCTGTTCCGCGAGCTGATGCGGCGCGGGGTCAGCGAGTATCTGGTCGCGCCGCTGCAGCCGCTGCAGCTGATCTCGGCCATCGGCGGCCTGTTCGCCGACCCGGCCCAGCCCTTCGTTGGCCGGTCGATCGCCTTCGTCGGCGCGCGCGGCGGCACCGGCTCCAGCTCGGTCGCCCACAACACCGCCTGGGCGATGAGCGAGCGAATCGGCGCCAATACCGTCATCGTCGACTACGACCTGCCGTTCGGCACCGCCGGCCTGGATTTCAATCAGGATCCGCTGAGCGGCGTCGCAGACGCGCTGAGCCAGCCCGACCGGCTCGACCCCGTTCTGCTGGACCGGATGATGGTCCGTTGCACCGACAAGCTCAGCCTGTTCGCCGCGCCGGCGACCCTCGACGTCGACTGGGACATCTCTCCGGAAGCGTTCGAGGAGGTGACGACCCAGATCCGCTCGACCGCGCCCTTTGTGGTGCTCGACCTGCCGCACCTTTGGTCCGGCTGGATGCGCCGCACCCTGATCGCCGCCGACGAGGTGGTCATTGTGGCGACGCCCGATCTGGCCAGCCTGCGCAACGCCAAGAACATGATCGACC
>DDSO01000088.1 GCA_002343425.1 Brevundimonas sp. UBA2388 | reverse complement strand
TCCTGCCCGAGCTACTGGTGGAACCAGACGGAATACCTCGGCCCGGCCGCCCTGCTGCAGTCGTACCGCTGGATCGCCGACAGCCGCGACGACGCCACCGACAAGCGGCTCGACGACCTCGAGGACCCGTTCAAACTCTACCGCTGCCACACCATCATGAACTGCGCCCAGGTCTGCCCCAAGGGGCTCAACCCGGCCGAGGCGATCGCCAAGACCAAGAAGCTGATGGTGGCCCCGGGTCGGAAGAAGACGGAAGCGGCCTGATCCTTGGCGAAGATTACCTACATCGAACACGACGGCCGCGAGCACACGGTCGAGGTCAAGACCGGCCTCTCCGTCATGGAGGGGGCGATCCGCAACAACGTCCCCGGTATCGACGCCGACTGCGGCGGGGCCTGCGCCTGCGCCACCTGCCACGTCTATGTCGATGAGGCGTTCCAGGCCGAAACCGGCCGGGCCTCGGCCATGGAGGAGTCGATGCTGGACTTCGCTGAGAACGTCCAGCCGAACAGCCGCCTGTCCTGCCAGATCCGGGTCTCGGACGATCTCGACGGCCTGATCGTCCGCCTGCCCGAAAACCAGCACTGAGCCGCGGCCGTGGGCCGCGCCAACCCTGGTCTTGTCGATCTGGTCGGCCGGTTGATCGCCGATGGTCCGAAGGATAGCCCGCCGCTCATCGCCGTGGTCGGGGCGCAGGGGTCCGGCAAGACCACCCTGGCCCGCGCCGCCGCCGAGCGGTTCGGGGCGGTGCAGATCTCCATCGACGACGTCTATCTTACCCGGGCCGAACGCGAGGCCATGGCGCGCGAGGTCCATCCGCTGTTCCTCACCCGAGGTCCGCCCGGGACGCACGATCTGGATCTGCTTCAACAGTTGATCGACGCCCTGTCCGCCGCCGGGCCGGCCGACGAAACCCGCATCCCCGACTTCGACAAGCGCGGCGACGACCGCCGGCCCATCGAGGCCTGGCGGGTCTTCCGTGGCCGCCCCTCCGCGATCCTGATCGACGCCTGGTGCCTCGGCGCCCTGCCCGAAGACGCGGCGGCGCTGGCGGAGCCGGTCAATGCGCTGGAAGCCGACCACGACCCCGACAGCGACTGGCGCGGCGCCGTCAACGGCTTCGTCGGCGGGGCCTATGCCGACTTCATCGCGCGGTTCGACGCCGTTCTGTTCCTGCGCGCGCCGTCGTTCGATGTGGTGCTGGACTGGCGCTGCCAGCAGGAGGCTGATCTGCTGGGCGTCGCCCCGGCCGACCTCCCCGCCGCTGAACGTGAGCGGCTGGCGGGTTTCATCCAGTATTTCGAACGCATCACCCGCCACATGCTGGACGGCGGCGTGAAGGCTGATGTCGTGGTGCAACTGGATCGAAACCGTCTGCCGGGCTCTATGGACGCATGACCGCCCCGCAGGATCGCCGTTTTGAGCCGCGCTCGCCCGCCAATGTCCGCGCCGTGGTTGTTGCGCCCGGCTTTGAGCTGCCCTGCCAGCTGATCGATCAGTCGGCCCAGGGCTGTCGTATCCGGCTGGACCGGAATCTCGTCATGCCGAAGGTGGTGATGGTGATCGACATCGCCCAGGGCGTCGCCATCGAGGCGCAGGTGGCCTGGCAGAAGGGTCTTGAGGCCGGCCTCAAACGCATCGGCCAGGCCTCGCTGCGCGGTCTGACGCCCTCCCGCCTCTCCGATGCACGGGCGGCCTGGATAAGGGCGGGCGGCCGCTAGAGGGCCGTCACGGCCTTGATCGCCACATAGACGGCGACGATCAGGATCAGGCCCGCGAACAGACGGCGACCGAGGATGGCATTGGCGCCCAGCCGTTTGGCGATGGGAAGGCCGGCGAGAGTTCCCGCCGTCCCGCCGACCGCCATGGCCGCCACGATCGGCCAGTCAATCAACCCCGACAGGGCGTAGTTGGCCGCCGTCGTCGCCCCGAAGGCCGCGACGCTGACGAGGGACGAGGCCTGGGCCAATGCCAGGGTCATGCCCGCCGCGCCCATCAGGCCGGGAACGATCAGAAAACCGCCGCCGATGCCGAAGAAGCCCGCGGCGACGCCGACGCCGGCTCCTGAGGCGGCGACGCGCGGGGCCATGGCGCGGGTCAGGCGGACGCTCTCCGCCCCGACCGGCGCGTTGGGCCTGAGCATGGCCAGGGCGACCAGTCCCATGGCCAGTGCAAAGAAGATCAGCAGGGCGTGGCCGTCGATCGCCTTGGCCACCGATGATCCCGCGAAAGCCCCGATCGAGCCGGTCGCGGCGAACAGCAGGGCGCAGGGCCAGCGCACCCGTCCCGCGCGAGCCTGACCGGCCAGGGCTGTCAGGGCGTTCAATGCCACCCCGGCGGCCGAGGCGCCGATGGCCATGTGCGGATCCTGCACCCCGACCACATAGAGCAGCAGCGGCACGGCCAGAACCGAGCCCCCGCCGCCGAACACGGTCAGCAGCAGGGCGACGATGCCGCCGCTGAGAACAGCCAGCATGAGCTGGGCGACGGTCGCGTCCATGCGATCACGCGGCCCGCATCGCCCGGTTCCAGGGCATCGCGGCGAGAAGCCTCGCCATGCCGCAGAACCCGGTCGCCCCGGCCATGAACAGGCCGGCGCCGACAAAGGCCGACAGACCCCAGAAGCCGGGGTGGACCAGCAGGCCAAGAAGCGCCCCGATCAGGATCAGGCCGCCGGCCGTCATCTGAACCTGGCGCATCAGCTCCAGCGGAGCCTTTGCGTTTGTCAGGGTCGGCAGGCCTTCGGCCTTCCAGCCGTCCAGTCCGCCTTCCAGCACAAAGGCCTCGCCGGGAATACGGTCGGCCAGTCGGACGCAGTTCGCGCCTGTGCGATTGCCGGTGCGGCACATGAAGACCACGTCCCGACCCGGCCGGAGGTCCAGATGGGCCTCTTCGAACAGGGACAGGGGGGCGGCGACGCTGCCGACGATGCGCTCGCGCGCGACCTCGTCGGGCTCACGTATATCAACCAGAAGGGCCTTTCCGGCCTTGATGCGGGCCGAGACTTCGGCGGCAGACAGGGAGGTGAGAGAAGCCATGGGTCAGTTTCCTTGGGGAGTGGGGCAATAGATCTCGGCGAGCACGGCGATGACCTTCAGGGCCGCCGGGTCGGCGATGCGATAGAGGATGGAGACGCCCTCGCGCCGGGTCGTGACCAGTCCCTCCTCGCGCAACACCGCGAGGTGTTGCGAAAGGGCGGATTGGGACAGGCCCACAAGCGGCAGCAGTTCGCCGACGGCGCGTTCGCCATCGCCAAGCTGACACAGGATCATCAGCCGCCGCTCATTCGAGAGCGCCTTCAGAAGACGGGCGGCCTCGCCGGCGTTGGCTTGAAACTGGTCGAGGGACAGGGTGTGTGTGTCATTCATGGTGCGACATATAACAGCAGTTGCTAATTTAGCAATACCTAATATGTTGGTCGCAACAAGGGAGCTGCCTCATGTCCATCACCCCCCCGCCTGCCCCGTCCGTTGAAGGCTTCTTCGACGCCGCGACCCACACCATCACCTATCTGGTCGCCGATCCGGCGACCGGCGCCGCCGCCATTATCGATCCGGTTCTCGATTTCGATCCCGCGAGCGGCCGCACCTCGACCACATCCCTTGAGCAGGTCCTCGCCCGCATCGCCGAGCGCGGTCTGACGCTCGAACGGGTGCTTGAGACACACGCCCATGCCGATCACCTGACCGGCGCGGATGAAATCCGGAAACGCACCGGCGCCCCCGTCGGCATCGGCAGCCGGATTACCGAGGTGCAGAAGGTGTTCGGCGTCCTGTTCGAGGCCCACGACGTCACCGCCGACGGCGTGGTCTTCGACAGCCTCTATGCCGACGGTGCGCGCTTCACCCTTGGCTCCCTGCCGGTGGAGGTTCTGCATACGCCCGGCCACACCCCGGCCTGCGTCAGCTATGTCATCGGCGACACCGCCTTCGTCGGCGACACCCTGTTCATGCCCGACTACGGCACGGCGCGGTGCGACTTCCCCGGCGGCGACGCACGGACTCTCTACCGGTCAATCCAGCGCCTGTTCGCCCTGCCGGCCGAGACGCGCGTCTTCGTCGGCCACGACTACCTGCCCGAGGGCCGCGCCGACTATCGCTGGGAGACGACTGTGGCGGCCGAGAAGGCCTCGAACATCCATCTGGGCGGCGGGCGGTCGGAAGACGAATTCGTGGCCCTCCGCGAGGCTCGCGACGCCACCCTCAAGGTCCCGGCCCTGATCCTGCCCTCGCTTCAGATCAACATCCGCGCGGGCGCCCTTCCGCCGGCCGAAGCCTCGGGCAAGCGCTTCCTCAAGCTGCCGCTGAACGCGATCTGAGGCCCGGAAACGGGCCGCCGTCCCTGGCGGTTACAGAACGTCCGGGACGGTCCCCGCCGTAATGGCGATCCGGCCGATCAGCCCCTTGACGATCAGGTCCAGGGCCGAGCCTTCGCGATAGTCGGCGGCGGCGACGAAATTGACCCGGTCCTCGGAGATCAGACCATAGATCTTCTGCTGGTCGCGCTCGGAGTTGCGCGGGTCATAGACGGCGATCGAATAGCCGCCCTTGGTGTGCATCATCTTCATGGTCGGCACATCGGTGTCGCCGTCGCCGA
>DDSO01000138.1:8704-32400 GCA_002343425.1 Brevundimonas sp. UBA2388 | reverse complement strand
GCTTCGCTGAAGCCGGCCGAGGTCACGAAGAAATGGATCCATATCGACGCTGAAGGCGTCGTGGTGGGCCGTCTCGCGACCTTCATCGCCAACCGTCTGCGCGGCAAGCACCGCGGCGACTACACCCCGCACGTCGATTGCGGCGACTATGTCGTCGTCACCAACGTCGACAAGGTGGTGTTCACCGGCAAGAAGAACACCGACAAGATCTATTACCGCCACACCGGTCACCCGGGCGGCGTCAAGCAGACGACCCCGGAGAAGGTCCTGAACGGCCGTTTCCCGGAGCGCGTCCTTGAGAAGGCCGTCGAGCGCATGCTGCCCAAGGAGAGCCCGCTGGCCCGCCTGCAGATGACGCACCTGCGCCTGTTCGCCGGCGCGGCGCACACCCATGAAGCCCAACAGCCGGAAACGATCGACTTCAAGTCGGCGTCCGCCAAGAACACCCGGAGCGTCTGAGCATGACCGACGTGACTGCTGAAACCTCCGCCCCGCAGAACGACGCCCCCGCCGCGACCGGCTTTGACGCCCTCAAGGGCCTCGGCACCGTGTCGAGCGACAACGATGCTCCGGTCTATACGCAAAAGCTGGACGCCCAGGGCCGCGCCTATTCGACCGGCAAGCGCAAGAACGCGATCGCCCGCGTGTGGATCAAGCCCGGCTCGGGCAAGATCACCATCAACGGCAAGGATCAGATGCAGTATTTCGCCCGCGAAATCCTGCGCATGATGATCGCCCAGCCGCTGGAAGTGACCGACCGCCTGACCCAGTTCGACGTCGACTGCACCGTGCAGGGCTCGGGCCTGTCGGGCCAGGCCGGCGCCATCCGCCACGGCCTGTCGCACGCCCTGACCCACTATGAGCCGGCGCTGCGCCCGGTCCTGAAGCCGCACGGCTTCCTGACCCGCGACAGCCGCGTCGTCGAGCGCAAGAAGTACGGCCGGGCCAAGGCCCGCAAGTCCTTCCAGTTCTCGAAGCGCTAAACGCGGTTCAGATACGGTTTGGAATGGGGCGCTTCGGGAAACCGGGGCGCCCTTTTTCTATGGGCGGGGACGAGGTGTAACGGAACGTGATGTCGACGCGTGCGCCTTCGTGAGACTTTCCAGGCACCCGCTCACACCCGAAGTTCGACCCAAAAAGACGTCGCTAACATGGGCTGATATTCCGACCCGCTGACGAACCATCAGCGGGTCGCCCGATCCGTGCGGTGCGTGTGCCTTGACGCACGGATCTTTCGGACCCCTAGTGACCGAAGGGATTGCACATCTGATTCGCTTAAGCGGAGATGTGCCCGGTGTCCAAGAAATCACGAGATCGCAACGCCGCTCTAACCAGCGGGCGGGCGGCTAGTTCGAGACCCTATGGGTGTGCAACCGTGCACCCTGATGGCAGCGCGTTGCCGTCCCTAACTTGGCCGCATGGTGATGAGGAATCACTAGGGGAAGCCAAGATGCATCGGATACCGAGGCTGTCAGATCGAGGGTCGGTCTCGTTCAGTCTAAGGCAGGAGACCTTCGCTGTAGCGGGCTCAGGCCAACGCTATGTCCCGCTCCTTGTGGCGGGACTGCTGGTAAAAAAGCTCGGCGGGTGGGTCGTGCTCGTCGCTTTGGGGCCGGTCGCGTTCCACTACGTGCCTACGCTTGCAGCACTGTTTGCTGGCGTGGCGCGTTGATGCACATCGTCTTGGTCGATAGCGACGCCGTGGCTCTGTCCGGGCGGCGGCTGACGCCGACGGATCCGGACGACCCTCGCCCTTTCGCGCAAGGACGGCGGCTTCGCCGCCGTGCGCTCAAGCCCTCTCCCATTGGGAGAGGGATGATTTACCCTAGGGCGGCGTTGGCGGCGCGGACCGCGTTGCAGCGGGCCATGTCGGCGGCGACGGGGCGTCGTTCTTCGGTGGCTGTCGTCACCTGGAATTCGATGTCGGACGCCAGGATTTCCCCCGCAAGCACGCTGGATACGCCGCGGTCGGTCTGGAGGCGGCGGAGGGCGGCTGTCTCGAACCGGGTGCTGGCGCTGCGGAGAAGCTGTGGCGTTACGCCGGTCGGCAGGGTGGCGCCTGAAGCCGCGGCGTGAAGAGAGCCTGCGCAGAAAGCCAACGCCTGCCACCAGGCGGCGCCGCCAAAGCCTTGAAGGTCGCCGGACGCGTCTCGCGGGACCAGCTTGTCCTCGGGCATGATGGAATCGCCGTTCCAGTTTTCGGGGAGGCGGAAATCGGCCGACTGTGGCTGGGCCCATGTCGGGCTGCCGAGCCCGAGGCTGAGAGCGATAGCGGTGAGAGCGACGATTTTCCGCATCAGGCCTACCTCCCCAAATGAGAAGGCAAGCCTGCCACCGCGAGCACGCATCGACGACCCACGATACCTGACTGTCGTGGCGCGTCTTCGATCTTCTCTCCCGGCGGGGGACGGGGTAGGAGGCCGAACATGACCCATACGATCTTCATCGACGGCGAAGCCGGGACCACCGGGCTGGACGTGCTGCGGCGGCTGGAGGCGCGGGCTGATCTGGAGATCATCGCCCTCGGCGAGCGCCGGCGCGACGTGGCGGCGCGGCGCGAGGCGCTGAACGGAGCCGATGCGGTGATCCTGTGCCTGCCGGACGAGGCGGCGAAGGAAGCTGTGGCGATGATCGAGAACCCCGGCGTGCGGGTGATCGACGCCTCGACGGCGTACCGGGTCGATCCGGCCTGGACCTATGGCTTTGCCGAGATGGCCCATGCGGCGGGCAGAATGGGGCAGGCCGAGAAGATCGCGGGCGCTACGCGGGTGTCGAACCCGGGCTGCTATCCGACCGGCTTCATCGGCCTGGTGCGCCCGCTGGTGTCGGCGGGGATCATTCCCGCGGGCTGGCCGGTGACGGTCAATGCGGTGTCGGGATACTCGGGCGGCGGCAAGGCGATGATCGCCGAGTTCGAGGCCGCCCCGGGGTCAAGCCCCGGGGTGACGAAGCGCGATGCGTACCGCGCCTATGGCCTGTCGCTGAAGCACAAACATGTGCCGGAGATGACGCTGCACACGGGGCTGGAGCGGCCGGTGCTGTTCGCGCCGGCGGTGGGGGCGTACCGGCAGGGGATGCTGGTCGAGGTTCCGCTGCAGCTGGCGGCCCTGCCGTCGTCGCCGTCGGTCGAGGTGGTGCACGGGGCGCTGGTTCAGGCCTATGCCGGTTGCCGCTTCGTCGAGGTCGCCGAGCTGGAGACGACCGAGGCCATGACCGGCATCGATCCGGAGGGGCTGAACGGGACCAACAAAATGCGTCTGCATGTGTTCGGCGACCGGGGCGGGGATCAGGTGCGGCTGGTCGCCCTGCTGGACAACCTCGGCAAGGGGGCAGCGGGAGCGGCGGTGCAGAACCTGAACCTGATGCTGGGGCTCAGGGAAGATACGGGCCTCCAGTAAACCGCTCATCCCGGCGAAAGCCGGGACCCAGTGCTTTGTGTGATGGGGCGGCTCCGGCGATCTCCCGGCCGCTAACCGGAAACGCCGGCGTCAAGCTGGACAGAACCGGGTCCCGGCTTTCGGCGGGATGAGCGGAGTTTTGTGTGTGCTCCCGCTTGCAACCTCCGCCGTCCTGCCGACGTATCTCTCACCATGACCCATCTTTCCCGCCGCGCCCTTCTGACCACCGTCGGCGCCGTCGCCGTCAGCGCCTGTACGCCGAAGGAGGCCACAGCTTCCGAGCGGCAGTATGCCAACTCGCCGTTCCGGCGGATCACGGACGCCCAGTGGCGCGAGCGGCTGCCGCGCGCGGCCTATGATGTGCTGCGGCGTGAGGCGACCGAGCGGCCGGGCAGCAGTCCGCTGAACAATGAGCACCGGAGCGGGACGTTTGTCTGCCGCGGCTGCGACCTGCCGCTGTTCCGGTCGCAGTGGAAATATGATTCCGGGACGGGCTGGCCCAGCTTCTGGCAGGTCATCGCGGCCAATATCGGGACCAAGACCGACTTCGCCATCGGCTTTCCGCGGACCGAATACCATTGCGCCCGCTGCCTGGGGCATCAGGGGCATATCTTCGACGACGGCCCGCGGCCGACGGGCAAGCGCTATTGCAACAATGGCGTGGCCCTGACCTTCCGTCCGGCCTGAGGCGTCAGCGCCGGGAGGTCAGGGTTGGGGGGTCGCGTCGACGGCCGCGTCCACCTGCCGGAAGAAGGCTTCCCGGGCGGCCCTGTGATTGCGGCCGACGGCCCGGGGCCAGGATGACAGCAGGACGATGACCGTCCGACGCGCCGGATCGACCCGCACCGCCTGGCCGAAGATGCCGTAGGCGCCGTAGACACCGTCGTCCTCGGTCCACCACTGGAAGCCATAGCCCTCGTTCGGCTCGCCGGTTTCAGCCTGTTTGACGACGGCCTGGGCGAACCAGTCGTCCGGCACGATGCGCTCGCCGCCCAGTTGACCGTCCTCCAGCGCCATCAGGCCGATGCGGCCCCAGTCGCGTAGGGTGGCGGAGACGCAGCAGCCGCCCATCTCGCGACCGCCCTGGTCCAGCGCCCAGAAGGCGTCGGCCTCCATGCCGGCGCGGGACCAGATCCGCTCGGACAGCAGTTCGGCCAGCGGCTTGCCCTCGGCGGCGGCGATCAGGGAACCGACGAGGTTGGTCTCGCCGGTCGAGTAGTTCCAGCGCGTGCCGGGCTCGGCCGCCCGCGGCAGCCGTCCCATATAGGCGACGACCGGGTCCTCTCCGGGACGGGCGGGCTCCTGCAGGAAGCGGGCGACGTCGGAGGCGGGATCGAAATAGTCCTCGTTCCAGCGCACGCCGGACGTCATGGTCAGCAGCTGGCGCACCGTGACGCCATCGTAGCCGCCGCCCGCGAGGGTCGGCAGGTAACGGGTGACGGGATCCTCCAGCGAACCGATGGCGCCGCTTCGGAGCGCCGTGCCGACCAGCGTCGAGGTCAGGCTCTTGGTCATGGAGAAGGAGACCCAGCGGTCCCCTTCGCCGAGGCCGAGGGCGTAGCGCTCCAGCCGGATGCGTCCGTCCTGGATGACCAGCACGCCCGCGACATTCTCCGCCGCCATATAGGCCGAGGGATCGAGCGTGATTGGTTCGCCCGGGGGCAGGGCCCGCACCGGCGTCTCGCCGCGCACGACCGGCGCGTGCGGCATGATGGTCTCCATCCGACGGAAGACGCGCTCACGATCGGCGGGCGACCAGAACAGCACGCCGGCCGGATTGTTCTCCGGCGTCGGCTGCTGGGCGAAGGCCGGGGCGGCGAGAGCGCCGGACAGGAGGAGGATGGCGGCGAGTGTGCGAAGACGTTTCATGCCGGAAGCCTAGCAGTGGGATGGCCGTTGTCACACCTGCCGGCGGACGGGGACGAAGGACTAACGCCCACCGCGCCGCGCCTTGAGCGCGGACTCGACCGTGACGCCGAACCAGACGGCGGCGACAATGACCAGCAGGCCATAGTCGGGACCCGGCCAGAATACCGGAATGGCGGCACAGACGATCACCACCATCGGGAACAGGGTGGCCCAGGCCGCTGTGCCGGGATTGTCGGGATGGATCATCGCTGAGCCGGGCGGGCGTTTCATCGCCCGCAACAGGAGGGGGTTGAGCAGCACGAAGCCGCCGGAGCAGATCACCGCCAGAAGCAGGTTTCGCAGCGGCTCGCCCGCGCCAAAGACGCTGACCGTCAGGGTCACGAGAACAAGCGCGAAGCCGGTGGTGACGGCCAGCAGCAGGTTCGGTTCAAAACGCTTCAAGACTTCACTTTCACATACGAGCCGGGCGCCGGTTCGATCGGCTTGAGGGGGCCGGCTTCGGGATCGCGGGCGGGGACCCAGTCGCCGGACTTTTCATGCAGCCAGGCGGCCCAGTGCTCCCACCAGCTGCCGGGATGTTCGACAGCCTGCGCCTGCCATTCGCCGAGGGTCGCGGGCAGGGCGGGGTTGGTCCAGTGCTGGTATTTCTTCGCGGACGGCGGATTGACCACCCCGGCGATATGGCCGGAGCCAGCCAGCGTCAGGGTGACGTCCGCGTTCGAGAACGCCCTCGCCGAGCGATAGACCGAGTTCATCGGCGCGATGTGGTCCTCGCGGCTGGCCTGGAAATACAGGGAGATGGTGACCTTCGACAGGTCGACCTTGACCCCCCCGATGGTGAACTCGCCGCGGGCCAGTTTGTTCTGTCCGTACATGGAGCGGAGGTAGTCCATGTGCAGCTTTTTCGGCATCCGCGTCTGGTCGGCGTTCCAGAACAGCAGGTCGAAGGCGGGCGGCGACTTGCCCATCAGATAGTTGCTGACGAAGAAGGACCAGATCAGGTCGTTGGCGCGCAGGGCGTTGAAGGTCTCGGCCATCGCCGCGCCGGGCAGGACGCCGCCGGCCGCGTCCATCTGCTGCTCGACCTCGCCCAGCCAGTGTTCGTCGGTGAACAGCAGCAGGTCGCCCGCCTCGGCGAAGTCATGCTGGGCGGCGAAGAAGGTGTTGGCGGTGACGCGTTTGTCGCCCCTGGCCGCCATGTGGGCGAGAGCGGCGCCCATCAATGTGCCGCCGATGCAGTAGCCGACCGTGTTGATGTGGTCGGCCTTCGACTGCTCAAGCGCCTTCTCGACGCAGCGGTAGATGCCCTTTTCCAGATAGTCGTCGAAACCGAAGCCGGCCTTGTCGACGTCCGGATTGACCCAGGAGCAGACGAAGACGGTGAACCCCTGGGCCGACAGCCAGCGGATCATCGAATTCTCGGGCTGCAGGTCCAGGATGTAGAATTTGTTGATCCAGGGCGGGAAGATCAGCAGGGGGACGGCGCGCTGTCTGTCGGTGGCGGCGTCGAACTGGATCAGTTCGAACAGCTCGTCACGCCAGACGACCTGCCCCGGGGCGGTGGCGACGTTCTCGCCTACGACGAACTTGCCGTAGTCGGCCTGGCTGATCTTCAGCTTGCCGGCGCCGCGCTCCATGTCGGCGGCGAAATTCTGCATCCCCTTGACCAGCGATTCGCCGTTGGAGTCGGCGAGGGCCTTCAGGGCGGCGGGGTTGGAGGCGAGGAAGTTGGAGGGGGAGAAGGCGTCGGTCAGCAGCTTGGTGAAGAACTCGGCGCGGCGCTTGGTCAGGGGATCGACGTCCTCGACGCTGGAGACGAGGCCGTTCATCCAGTCAGACGTGACCAGATAGGACTGTCGCATGACGTCGAAGGCGGGGTTTTCGGACCAGGCGGGATCCTTGAACCGCTTGTCCTTCGAAGGGGCGGCGGCGGTCTCCTCGCCGGCGGCGCGGCGGGTCGTGGTGGCCCACAGGTCCATGTAGCGGTTGAACAGATCGGCCTGGGCGGCGAATAGCTTGTCGGGGCGCGAGGCCAGGCTGGTCATGACCGAGTTCATGGCCGGGCCGACGTGGAAGGGATCCGGCGACAGGGCCGCAGGGCGGTCGGCCTGGGACAGGGCGGCCTCGGCGATGGCCGACTGGGCCGTCATCGCGGCCTTGGCCAGGTTCATCGACAGGGTCTCCAGCATCTGCCGCTGGTCAGCGCCGGGGAAGCCGAAGGCTTCGGCGGCCGGGGCTTCGGCTTCGGACGGCGGCGGAGGCGTCGGTTCAGGGGCTGTCGCGGCCTTGGCGGCGCGGGGCCGGGGCGGCTTGGCCGAGGTCGGGCGTCCGGCCTTGCGCGGCGCGCGCGGGGGCGCTTCGGCGATCGGGGGGCTTGGACGCTTGGCCATGAGGAGCTCCGGATGTCGTCAGGAACGGTCGCAAGCGCCGCGCGCGCCCTTCCGCCTGTCGCGATCATCGCATAAGACAGCCCCTGAAATGAACGCGTCGCGCCGGAAAATTGCAGCCGCCCTGTCCGCCGCCATCGCGTGCGGCGGTCTGGCGGCCTGTGCGGGCTCGTTCGATCCGGCCACAGACGCCAGTTCGCCGATCGCGCCGCGGGTCCAGGCCCTCGTCGACGCCAACCGTGAGTACCCCCGCTGGACCGACTTTCCGAGGGTGGACGAGCCGTTGCCGGAGCCGGTCGCGATCGCGGCCCAGGTCAATACGCTGCGGGTCACCGGCGGCGCTCTGGCAGGCGAGGTGTCGCGCATTGACTGGCAGACCACGGGCGATCCGGCCGAGTTCGCGGCGGCGGTGCAGGCCCGGGTCGATTCGGTGCCGGTCGCGCCCGTGACGCAGGAAACGCTCGACGAGATCGAAGACTTCGTACGGCGCACGCGCGAGCGGGGCCGCGCCCCGCCACCGGTGGACCGCCGCTGACCCCATCCAACGCTCGCCCGGACGGCAGAATCCGGGGACCATCGTCTCAGGAGACTTTCTCATGGCCAAACCGGCTCCCTACGCCTCGACCCTGGCCGCTGACGCCGCACGGGTGACCGAACTGGCCGCCATCGCCAGCTACGCCGGCATCGGCCGCGGCGACGAGAAGGCGGCGGACCAGCTGGCGGTCGACGCCATGCGTACCGCGCTGAACAGCCTCGATATCGATGGCAAGATCGTCATCGGCGAGGGCGAGCGCGACGAAGCGCCGATGCTCTACATCGGTGAGAAGGTCGGCACCGGCAAAGGCCCGGCCATCGACATCGCCCTGGACCCGCTGGAAGGCACCACCCTGACCGCCAAGGCGATGGCCAACGCCCTGTGCGTGCTGTCGATGTCGCCGGGCGGCGGCATGCTGCACGCGCCCGACACCTATATGGACAAGATCGCCATCGGTCCCGGCTTCGCGCCCGGCACGGTCGATCTGGACATGAAGCCCCAGGACAATGTCCGTTCGCTGGCCTCGGCCAAGGGGGTGAAGCCGTCCGACATCACCGTCTGCGTCATGGACCGGCCGCGCCATGCCGAACTGATCGCCGCCCTGCGCGAGGTCGGGGCCAAGGTGGTGCTGATCACCGACGGCGACGTCGCGGGCGTGATCCACACCGCCGAGCCCGAGACCGGCATCGACCTGTACCTCGGCTCGGGCGGAGCGCCGGAAGGCGTGCTGGCGGCGTCGGCGCTGAAATGCGTGGGCGGCCATTTCCAGGGCCGGCTGATCTTCCGCAACGACGACGAGCGGGCGCGGGCGGCCAAGACGGGGGTCACCGATCTGGACCGCAAATACGAC
The DNA here is from genome assembly GCA_002343425.1 of Brevundimonas sp. UBA2388. Lineage (GTDB taxonomy): Bacteria > Pseudomonadota > Alphaproteobacteria > Caulobacterales > Caulobacteraceae > Brevundimonas. The sequence continues at coordinate 23,361 of DDSO01000138.1, read as the reverse complement.
CTGCACGAACTGGTGTCCAAGGACGCCATCTTCGCGGCCACGGGCGTGACCAAGGGCGCCATGCTGGACGGGGTGAAGGTCGCCGACGGCTTCGTCTCGACCCACACGCTGGTGATGGATTCCTCGACGCGGACCGTCCAGCGCATCCGCACGATCCGGCCGCTCTGATGGCCGACGGGAGCGCAGGCTCGGATTTTGGGCCGGCGTTCCTGGGCGTCTCCCGCTCCCTGTCGGGCCGCGAATGGCGGCAGAGGCCCGCCGAGGCGGGGCTGATCCGGGCCCATATGCAGGCGTTGAACCTCGAGGAGCCGCTGGCGCGGGCGCTGGCGGCGCGTGGCGTGCGGGCCGATCAGGGGGCCGACTTCCTGACGCCGACGCTGAAGGCGCTGTTTCCCGACCCGTCCAGCTTCATGGACATGGATGCGGCGGCCGGGGCGATCCTCGATGCGCTGCAGGCGAAGGCCTCAATCCATGTCTTCGCGGACTATGACGTCGACGGCGCCTCGAGCGCAGCCCTGCTGGTGCGCTGGTTCCGGGCTGTGGGCGCCGAGCTGCCGATCTATGTGCCCGACCGGGTCACGGAAGGCTATGGCCCCAGCGCGCGGGCCTTCGACACGCTGAAGGCTTCGGGCGCCGATCTGGTCATCACCGTCGACTGCGGCGCGGCGGCCAATGAGGCGGTGGCCCATGCGGCGGCGATCGGGCTGAAGGTGGTGGTCATCGACCACCATATGATGCGCGAGCATCCGCCGGTCTGCGCCGCCGTGGTCAATCCGAACCGGCCGGGCTGCAATTCGGGGCAGGGCAATCTGGCCGCGGCGGGGGTTGTGTTCGTCCTGCTGGCGGCGCTGAACCGCGAGGCGCGGCGGCGCGGCATGTTCGCGGATGTGAAAGAGCCGGACATCCGCCAGTGGCTTGATCTGGCCGCCATGGGGGCGATCTGCGACGTCACCGGCCTGACCGGGTTCAATCGGGCGCTGACCAGCCTCGGGCTGCGTGTCATGTCGGACTGGGGCAATCCCGGGCTGCGGGCCTTGCTGGCGGCGGCGGGGGCCGAGCCGGGGCCGGCCAAGTCGAGCCATGCGGGCTTCATCCTCGGTCCGCGCATCAATGCGGGCGGGCGGATCGGCAAGTCGGATCTCGGGGCGCGGCTGCTGTCGACCGACGACCCCGTGGAGGCGGCGGCGCTGGCGCAGGAGCTGGACGCCCTGAACATCGCCCGCCGCGAGGTGGAGAAACAGGTCACCGATCAGGCGACGCGTATGGTCGAGGCGACCGGCGCCCATGCCGACGGCTCGGCCGTCGTGGTGATCGCGGGCGACGAATGGCATCCGGGCGTGGTGGGCATTGTCGCCGGGCGGCTCCGCGAGCGCTGGCGCAAGCCGGTGGTGGTGATCGGCGTCGATGCGGTGAACGGCCTCGGCAAGGGCTCGGGCCGGTCGCAGCCGGGCATGAACCTGGGCAAGGCGGTGCAGGCGGCGTGGGAGACGGGCGTGCTGATCGCCGGGGGCGGCCATGCCATGGCGGCGGGGCTGACGGTCCGGGCCGACGATATCGACCGGCTGCGGGATTTCCTCAACGACCGGATGGCGGGCGAACAGGCCGCGGCCGACGCGCTGGACGGGGTTGAGATCGACGCCCTGATCGATCCGGGCGCGGCGACGCGGGCTCTGTTTGAACAGTTCGAGCAACTGGCTCCGTTCGGCCCGGCCAATCCCGAGCCGCTGTTCGCGTTGGAGCATGTGCAGGCGCGTGACGCCGTGGCCATGAATGGCGGTCATGTGCGCTGCCGGCTGGTCGGGGCCGACGGAGCCTCGGTGAAGGCCATCGCCTGGCGCTGCGCCGACCTGCCCGGCGGGCAGTCGCTGCTGTCCGGACAGGGCGGGCTGAGCGTGGTCGGGCGGCTGAAGGCCGACGACTGGAACGGTCGTCGCGGCGTCCAATTCGAGATCGAGGACGTGGCCGATCCGCGGATGGCCTGATCCTTCGACTGGCCGCGCCTCCATCTCGTCGGCGGCGCGTCCGGGCTGCCTCCGCCTTTCGCAAGAAGAATGGGGAGGAGAAGGGTTGCACCGTCCGGAATCGGCGGCTATATCGCCCGCTCTTCGCGCAGCGGTCCCTTCGTCTATCGGTTAGGACGTCAGGTTTTCAACCTGAAAAGAGGGGTTCGATTCCCCTAGGGACTGCCACGCGGAGCCTTTCCCCGACATCGCCGATTATGTGTGAGGCCGGGCCTTTCGGGGTCAGGCGCGTTGCACTGCAGTGTCCGTGTCCCGGACGACGATGATCCGGTTGGCCGCCATGCCCGAAACCCCGCCCCTGATCGATGAACCCGCCGGTGCGGCGACCATCCTGATGGTCGAGGACAATGCCGACGTCCGGGTCATGGGCGAGACCCTACTGGTCGATGCCGGCTTTGTCGTTCACACGGCGGGCGATGCCGCCGAGGCTCTGGCCATGGTGGAGGCCGGTCTGGCGTTCGACCTGTTGTTCACTGACATCGTCATGCCGGGCGATCTGGATGGCGTGGGCCTGTCGGCGGAGGTCGCGCGGCTCAGACCCGGGACACCCGTTCTGCTGACGACCGGTTGGGCCGACCGGGTCCGGGACCATGCCGGTCAGCGTGCGGAGCCGGATTTGATCGCGAAACCGTACCGGCAAACCGACCTGGTACGGAAGATTCGTCTGTTGCTGGATCGAGGCGCACAGGGCGCCTGAGCGAATTCATTGCGCTTTTGCTGCGAAACCGACGTTTTTCGCTTTTCCGGGCTTCACAGAACCGTGTTAAATAAGCGCCGTCCGCTCCGATTGCGGGCAGGGGGAAGACTGTGTCGGACTACGAGGGCGTTGAGACGGTCGCGACGGTCCGAATCGCGGGCCGGGTGAAATGGTTTGATCCCGGTAAGGGATACGGCTTCATCGTGCCGGATGACCCGACCCTGACCGATATGAAGGATGTGCTGCTGCACATCTCCAGCCTGCGCGATGCGGGCCGGGATCTGGCCGCCGAGGGCGCGCCCATCAGTTGTGAATGCGCCCGTCGGCCCAAGGGCTGGCAGGTCACCGAGGTCCATGACCTGGGCGAGGGGGACCCCGAGCTGGCCGCTGCGCCGCGCCGCACAGGCTATGAGGGTCTTCGTCAGACGGCCGGCGCCGGTGCGGAGCCCGAGGCGCCGACATCCGGTGCGCCGATGGAGGCCGCGGTCGTCAAATGGTTCAATCGTACCAAGGGCTACGGTTTCGTGGTGCGCGACGGCGAACCGGGGGATATCTTCGTCCATGTCGAGACGTTGCGCCGCTGCGGGCTGGATGACCTGCTGCCCGGCGAGACGGTCTCGGTGCGATTTGCCGAGGGCCCCAAGGGGCTGGTGGTCGCGGAAATCAGACCGGGCGGATGAACCATCCGCCCCAGTGAGGGTGGATCGGCAATGTTGAACCGTCGTGGACTTCTGGGCGCCCTGTCCGGCCTGGTGCTGCTGTCGGCCTGCGCCGGAGCGGGAGCGCCGCGCGACGCCAAGGGCGATCCGCTTGAACCGCTGACCGTCACCACCTCAAGCGGCGAGCACCGTTTCATGGTCGAGATCGCCGACGACGACGCGGAACGCCAGCGCGGCCTGATGGAGCGGGAACCGCTGCCGGACGACCGGGGGATGCTGTTCCAGTTCCCCGATGTGGCCGAGCGCGGTTTCTGGATGCGCAACACGCCCAGCCCGCTGGACATCATCTACATCGATCCGCGCGGCCGGATTGTCTCGATCGCTAAGAATGCGACGCCGATGTCGGACGAGATCATCCCCTCGAACGGTCTCGCCAGCGGTGTGCTGGAGCTGCGCGCCGGCCGCGCCGACGAGATCGGAGCCCGCCCCGGCGACAGGGTCAGCCACCCCTTCTTCGCCGAATAGTCGCATGGCGCGTTGCGGCGCGGCGTCGAGTGTGCCAAATCCCGCCGCCGGAGTGTAGCGCAGCCTGGTAGCGCATCTGGTTTGGGACCAGAGGGTCGGAGGTTCGAATCCTCTCACTCCGACCAATCATTTCTAGACCACGGTTCCAAACAGTCGGCCGATGGCGGCGGTGGCGGCCATGGCTACGACGCCCCAGAAGGCGACACGCAGGACGGACCGCGGCACATTGGCGCCCCCGGCCGTGGCTCCGAGCGCGCCCAGCCCCATCAGCCCGGCCAGGGCAATCACGCTGACCCAGATCATCAGGGTCTCCAGCGGCGCCAGCAGCACGACGACCAGGGGCGGAGCGGCGCCGAGCGCGAAGGTACCGGCTGAGGTCAGGGCCGCCTGGACCGGTCGGGCGGTCGTGAAGTCCGAAATGCCCAGCTCGTCGCGCGCATGGGCGCCCAGTGCGTCCCGGGCCATCAGCTGTTGCGCCACCTGCCGCGACAGGGCCGGCTCGACGCCACGGGCGGCGTAGATCGCGGCCAATTCGTTGACCTCGGCCTCCGGATCGGCCGCCAGCTCGGCGTTCTCGCGGGCGAGGTCGGCCTTTTCGGTGTCGGACTGGGAGCTGACCGAGACGTATTCGCCCGCCGCCATCGACATGGCTCCCGCCACCAGTCCGGCGACGCCGGCGATCAGTATGCTGCCGCGCGCAGCCTCCGCCGCAGCCACGCCGACGACAAGGCTGGCCGTCGAGACCAGGCCGTCATTGGCCCCCAGTACAGCGGCGCGCAGCCAGCCGATGCGGGCGACCAGATGACGTTCAGGGTGGCGTTCGAGACGGCTCATGATGCGCTCCGGCGTGCCGGCACAGCCGGCCCTGTCATCGAAGGAGCGGCAGCATGCGCCGCAGGCTTCCGTCCTTCAGCACATGGTGGTGGAACAGCGCCGCGAGAGCGTGCAGACCGATCAGCCAGTAGCCTGCTTCGGCGATCGTCTTGTGCAGATCCTCGAGCCGACCGGCGAGGGCCTTGTCCGGACCGATCAGTGGCGGCAGCGATAGGCCGAAGAACGGAATGACATCGCCCTCGGCGCTGAGAACCAGCCAGCCGAGCAGGGGCAGTAGGATCATGCCGCCATAGAGGGCGATATGCACGGCTGCGGCCGGCCATCGCGTCCAACTCGATTCAGTGGCCAGCCAAGGCGTCCGCCAGCGCGCGATCAGCCGGATCCAGACGAGGACGAAGACCGACAGGCCAAGCATGAAATGCCAGGTCTTGAGACCCTCGCGTATGTCGCTGCCGCGAGGATAGTTCTCGCGCAGCTCGATACAGGCGAAGACCGCCGCAAGAAGGATCAACATCAGCCAGTGCAGCGCGATCGAGAGCCGACCGTACCCGTCTCCGGGCCGGGCGGGGGTCGACAGGTTATCGGTCATCGTCGGTCCTCACGGCGGCATGTCCGTCAGTCTGCAACTGATCTGTCCCGAGGTGATTGCGCCAACGCAACTCGCCAGTCGTCACACCGCCTTCAGCGCCTGCTCCAGGTCGGCGTAAAGGTCGTCGGCGTTCTCGATACCCACGGACAACCGCACCAGGTTGTCGCCAATGCCGCAGCGGACCTTGGCTTCGGCGCTGTAGTCGGAGTGCGTCGTGCTGGAGGGGTGGGAGACCAGGCTCTCGGTGCCGCCCAGGCTGACGGCCAGTTTGAACAGCTGGAGGGCGTTGAGCATGCGGAAGGCCTCGGCCTCGCCGCCCTTCAGGCGCAGCGAAAACGTCGAGCCCGCGCCGGTGCACTGGCGGGCGAACAGAGCCTGCTGGCTCGGTGAAGCCTCGGCGCCGCCGGCGTCCAGAACGGCCTCGATCTTCGGATGGCCGCGCAGGCGAGCGACGAGGTTGCGCCTGCGGTGACGGCTCATGGAACTGCACTTTCTCTCTGTTGACGGCTGAACAGGCCGGTCGGGCTTTCACGCCAAGCGCTGGACCCGGCGCGGGTCACACGGTATCTGGGCTCCCACGCGGGCTCGCCCGCCGTCGTCACGAGGATTGGTCATGCTCGCCCGCATCTATCGCCCCGCCAAGACCGCGATGCAGTCGGGCAAGGCCTCGTCGAGAGGCTGGCGGCTGGAGTTCGAGCCGGCTTCGGCGCGCACCATCGATCCCCTGATGGGCTGGACCAGCTCCAGCGACATGAACGGACAGGTGCGGCTGAGCTTCGATTCGGCGGAGGAGGCCGTGGCCTACGCCGAGCGGCACGGCATCCCGTTCCGCCTGCATGAACCGCAGGACCCGCCTGTCATCCTTAAGGCCTATGCGGACAATTTCGCCACCGGCCGCAAACAGCCCTGGACGCACTAGGTCGAAGGGCGTCCCCGTTTTCGCGGGGATGACAAGTTAGCGGGGATGACAGGGCTCGCGGCTTGAGCCGCAGGACGGGGACCGCTAACGCTCGCCAACGCCACCGGGCGCCCATAGCTCAACCGGATAGAGCACCCGCCTTCTAAGCGGGATGTTGCAGGTTCGAGTCCTGCTGGGCGCGCCACGGTCTCACAGGATTGCCGGTTTCGGCGGCATGCCGCTAAGGTTCCCCCCGACATGTTCTGGAGGGGACGTTCGATGCTGAGAACTATTCTGGGAATCGTCGCCGGCGCGGTGGTGGCGATCCTGACCGTGATGGGGCTGGAAATGATCGGCCATGCGGCAATGCCGCCGCCCGCCGGCCTCGATCCCGCTGATCCAGAAGACCTGAAACAGATGGTGGCCGCGGCATCGACGGCGGCCAAGGCCTGGGTGGTGTTCGCCTGGTTCGGGGCGGTCGTGACCGGCGGATGGGTCGCGCGGCGCCTGTCGCGCAAGGCCTGGGCCGGCTGGGTCATTGCCGGGCTGATCTTGCTCGGGGGCGTGGCCAACCTGGTGATGATCCCGCATCCGCTGTGGATGCAGATCGGGGCGATCGCCGCGCCGCTGCTGGGCGGTTGGATCGTGACGCGGCTGCCGGTCGGCGGAAGCGCCGCAGTCAGCTGATTGCGGCGCGCCAGGCGGCAAGGCCCGCCTCGAGGTCAGCCATCAGGTCGGCGGGGTCCTCGAGCCCGACGTGGAGACGCAGCAACTGGCCCGGCAGGGCCGGCGGGGCCTTGCGACCGGAGAGCTGGCCGGTCTCGTGGGTGATCAGGCTCTCGAACCCGCCCCAGGAGTAGCCGAGGCCGAACAGGTCGAGGGCTGACATCAGGGCGTGGGCGGCGCCTTCGTCGCCGCCCCGCATCACGACGCCGAAGATCGAGGCGGCACCCGTATAGCCGCCGTTCCAAAGGTCGTGGCCGGCTGCGCCGGGCAGGGCCGGGTAGAGAATGTCCGCGACCTCCGGCCGGGTGCTGAGCCATTCGGCGACGATGCGGGCCGAGCGCGCCTGTTCCTGATAGCGCAAGGGCAGGGTGCGCAGGCCGCGCAGGGCCAGCCAGGCGTCGTCGGGGGAGACGCGCCAGCCGAGGTCTTCCAGCGTCTCGGCGATGGGGCGTCCGACGGCGGGGTCGGCGACGGCGATGGAGCCCATCAGCAGGTCCGAGTGGCCGGCGACATATTTGGTCACCGCCTGGACGCTGACATCGACGCCGTGCGCCAACGGGCGGAAGGCGAGGCCGGCGGCCCAGGTGTTGTCCATCACCGTCAGCACGCCGCGCGCGCGACAGGCGGCGGCCAGGGCGGGAACATCGAGCATTTCGAACGTCAACGAGGCCGGTGATTCGATCAGCAGCAGGCGGGTCCGGTCCGTGATGGCGGCGAGAATGTCGTCCGTCGCGGCCGCTGCGTCATGGAAGGCCGTCGTGATCCCCCGCGCGCCAAGATGCCGTCTGAGGAACCGGCGGCTGGGTCCGTAGAGGGCGTCGGTGGTCACGACTTCGTCGCCGTTCCGAAGCAGGGCGGTCAGTGGCGCGGTGACGGCGGCGAGGCCCGATGGAACCAGCCAGGCGTCCGTGGCGCCTTCGAGGTCGCACAGCAGGTCGCGGAGCGCGCGGGCGGCTGAAAGATCCTCGATTCCATAGACCGGGCCTTGGCTCTCGTCGCGCATGGCGCTGGGCAAGTCATTGAGCAGGGTAGAGGCGCGCTCGATCGGCGGGGCGACGGGTCGACGCCCTCTTCCGCGGCGGGTCGCGGAGGCGATCAGACGGGTGCGGTCGGTTCGATCGGTCATCTGCGCTGGAACGGAGGGTTGCGGTTCAGCCTCCAAAGGCCTCTAAAGCAGGCGGGGCGCAAGGTCTGACGAATTTCGGCGAGGCGCGGATGCGGGCACAATCGACGGGGCGAAGGACGGCGAAAGGCGCCGCGATCACGCTGGCGACTGTCCTGGTCCTGACCGTCGCCGCATGCGGACGCGGCGAGCGCGCGGGAGAGGCCGACGACAGGGCCGACCCCTCGGCCCAGAGCCAGACCGCAGCGCCCGATTTCGCCAGTCCGACCCTCGCGGCGATCAAGCGACGCGGGCGATTGAACTGCGGCGTGCACGAGGGGCTGGTCGGCTTCGCCTACACGGACAATCGCGGAGAATGGCGCGGCTTCGACGCCGATTTCTGCCGCGCCCTGGCGGCGGCGGTGCTGGGCAATGCGAACGCCGTCCGTTTCGTGCCCCTGACCGGCAGCCAGCGGTTCGAAGGGCTGCGCAGCGGCCGGGTCGACGTGCTGTGGCGGTCGACATCGTGGACCCTGTCGCGGGAGGCGCAGGAAGGCGTGCGGTTCGCCGGGGTCAACTACTATGACGGCCAGGGCTTTCTGGTCCGCCGGTCGCTGGATCTGGCCACGGCCGCCGAACTGAACGGCGCCCGCGTGTGTGTGCAGCGCGCCTCGACCACGGAGTTGAACGTTGCGGACTGGTTCCGCGCGCGGTCGCTGGAGTACACGCCGGTGGTCGCCGCCAATGAGGAGGCCGCGCGGGCGGCCTATGCGCGGGAAGACTGCGACGCCCTGAGCGCGGACATCTCCGCCCTGGCGGCGGCGCGGACCACGATGTCCAACCCGGAGCAACACGCCATACTGCCGGATGTGATCTCGAAGGAGCCGTTGGGGCCGGCGGTCAAGCGCGGCGACGAGGCCTGGACCTCGATCGTGCGCTGGACGCTGAACGCCCTGATCCTGGCCGAGGAGCTGGGCGTGACCAGTGATAATGCGGGTGAGATGGCAGAGCAGTCGCCCAATCCGGCCGTCCGTCGCCTGCTGGGCGTCGAGGGCGAGGTCGGACCGATGCTGGGGTTGCGCAAGGACTGGGCGAAGGCGGCGATCGAAGCCGAGGGAAACTACGGCGAAATCTTCCTGCGGAACGTCGGGACGGATTCCTCGCTCGACCTGGCCCGTGGGCTTAACGCACAATGGAACGCAAGACCTGCCGGGCTGATCTACGCCCTGCCGATTCGATAGGACGCCGGGACAGGCGCCAGGGGGAACGATGGAAACGACGAAACGTGGTGGGATCCCGCTCTATCTCTGGATGCTGCTGGGCTTCGCCGCCGGCATGGGCGGGGGGCTTTACGTCAACCTGATGGGGCTCGAGGTCATCCCCTGGGTGATGGACATCATCCAGGCGGTCGGCCAGATCTTCCTGCGCCTGCTGTTCATGCTGGTCCTGCCGCTGTTGTTCGCAGCCCTCGCGGTCGGGGTGGCGGAGATGGGCGATCTGAAGTCGCTCGGCCGGGTCGGCTTCAAGACCCTGGTGTTCACCGTTCTGGTCTCGGCCATCGCCGTCGGCATCGGCCTGGGCATGGTCAACTATTTCCAGCCCGGCGCGGGCGTCGATCAGGCCCTGGCCCAGCAACTGTTGGCCGACGGCGCGGAAGGCGCCGCCACCATCGTCGGCAATGCGCCCAAGACCATCGAGGCGGGCCAGTTCTTCCTCGACATGATCCCTTCGAACGTCGTCACCGCGGCCGCCGACAACCAGATCCTGCCGGTCATGGTCTTCGCCCTGATCTTCGGCATCGGCATGGTCATGGCCAAGTCGCCGGCCACGGACGCCCTGCAGCAGACGCTGCAGGGGCTGTTCGAGGTGATGATGAAGCTCATCAACCTGGTCATCAAACTGGCGCCGATCGCGATCGCGGCGCTGATGTTCAATCTCTCGGCCGTGTTCGGCTGGGAGCTTCTGGTCAAGCTGGGAGCCTATGCGGGCGTGGCGGTGGGAGCGATGGCGATCCACATGTTCATCGTCTATCCGCTGCTGGTCTGGATCTTCGGCGGGATGAACCCGTTGAAGTTCGCCAACGGCGTCCGCGAGCCCTTTGTGGTGGCCTTCTCGACCGCCTCGTCCAACGCGACCCTGCCGATCGCCATCAAGGCGGCGGAAGAGAAGCTGAAGCTGCCGAAGCGCATCTCGCGCTTCGTGCTGACGGTGGGGGCTACGGCGAACCAGAACGGCACTGCCCTGTTCGAGGGCGTCACGGTCCTGTTCCTGGCCCAGTTCTTCGGCATCGACCTGAACCTGCAGCAGCAGCTGGTGGTCATGCTGGTCTGCATTCTCGGCGGCATCGGCACGGCCGGCGTGCCGGCAGGTTCGCTGCCGGTCATCGCCCTGATCCTCGTCATGGTCGGCGTGCCGGCGGAAGGCATCGGCCTTATCCTCGGCGTCGATCGCTTCCTCGACATGTGCCGCACCACCCTGAACGTCACCGGCGACCTGGTGGCGGCGACGGTGGTGTCGCGCGGCGAGACCGATGCGATCGTGCCGGATGATCTGGAGCTGCCGGCGGTGGCTCCGCCGCACTGAGGCTCAGGCGGGCGGGGCGGACACGACCTCTGTGTCCGCCCGGCCGCCCCATTCGGCCCAGCTTCCGTCATAGAGTCGGGAAGGCTTGCCCAGGACGGCCAAGCCGAGACTGAGGATGGCGGCGGTAACGCCGGAGCCGCAGGTGGTAATGACCGGTCGCTCCACATCGACTCCGGCCGCGCGGAAGGCGGCGTCCAGCGCCTCGCCCTGTTTCATGGCGCCGTCGGGATCCAGGATCGCCGGGAAGGGCAGGTTCAGGGCGCCGGGCATGTGGCCGGACCGCAGACCGGCGCGGGGCTCGGGCGCGCGGCCCTCGAAGCGATCGGCGGCGCGGGCGTCCAGCACCTGACCTCCGGCCTGAAGGGCGTCGCGGACGGCGTCGATGTCAGCCACCAAGTCCGGGCGTTGGCAAGGTGCGAAGGTCGCGGCCGCAGGCGGCGTTGACTGCCCCTTTTCGATCGGACGGCCCTCCGACCGCCATTTCGGCAGGCCGCCGTCGAGGACGCGGACGTCGCGGGCGCCCAGGGCCCGGAACATCCACCAGCACCGGGCCGATGAGCGGATGCCGAGGGTGTCATAGGCGACGATGCTGTCGTCCGCAGAGATGCCGAGCCGACCCATGCGGGCCGCGAAGAAACCGGGCGTCGGCAGCATGTGCGGCAGGGGACTGTCCGGGTCGGAACTGGCCTCGAGGTCGAAGAAGACCGCGCCGGGCAGGCGGGCGGACTCGAAATCCGGCCGGCCATCGCGGCCATCGAGATGCCAGCTCGCGTCGACAAGGCGCAGGCCGGGCTCGTCGAGGCGGGCGGCGAGGTCGGCGGTCGAGATCAGGGGCGAGTCCATGCCCATGTTCTAACATCGCAGGACCGTCGGGTCAGGGGCGGGTGAGCGCCAGCTGGATGACATCCGTCCGCGCCGAACGGAACCCGGCCTCGCAATAGGCCAGATAGAATCGCCACAGGCGACGGAATCGCTCGTCGAACCCGCCCATACGCCGGATATCGCCCCAGGCGGACTGGAAGCGCTCGTCCCAGAGTTTCAGCGTATCGGCATAGTCCTGTCCGAACCGTTCCACCTCGCGCCAGGTGAGGCCGGCACGGTCTATGACGGGCTTCAGCCGTTCCTCGGACGGCAGCATGCCGCCCGGGAAGNNGGGAAGATGTATTTCTGGATGAAGTCGGTGCGCCGGTTGTAGTCGTCGAACAGGGCGTCCTCGATCGTGATGATCTGCAGGCCGGCCCGGCCACCCGGCTCCAGAACGTCGCGGATCTTGCTGAAATAGGCGGGCCAGTATTCCTGCCCCACGGCCTCGAACATCTCGATCGAGGCGACCCGGTCGAAACGGCCCTCGACGTCGCGATAGTCGATCAGCTGGATATCGGCCCGCTCGGCCAGACCGGCGTTGAACATGCGCTGGCGGGCGAAGTCGAACTGCTCCCGGGAGATGGTGACAGCGGTGACCCGTGCGCCGATCTCCTTCGCCGCAAACTCGGCGAACCCGCCCCAGCCGCAGCCGATCTCGAGCACGGACTGGCCGGACCTGAGGTCCATGAGTCGGGCGAGGGCGGCATATTTCTCCCGCTGGGCTGCGTCGAGCGCCATGCCGGCGCGGGTGAACCGGGCCGAGGAATAGGTCATCGTCCCGTCCAGCCAGGACGCATAGAAGGCGTTGCCCAGGTCGTAGTGGGCGTGGATGTTCTTCTTCGACCCGGCGCGGCTGTTACGTTTCCGCTTGTGCGACAGCCAGTTGATCGCCTGCATTACGGGGTTGCCGTCGGCGAGCCGGCGGATGTGATCATAGTTGTGGGCGAAGGATCCCAGCAGGGCGGCCAGCTGCGGGCTCTCCCACTCGCCGGCCATATAGCCCTCGGCGAAACCGATATCGCCCGAAGCCAGCACGCGCCGGGCGAAGCGATAGTCCTTGATGTCGAAGACCGCGGCGGGCCCGGGCTGGGGGCCGTCCAGCTGGTGCGTCTCGCCGTTGGGCAGGATGACGGTGAGGCGGCCGAAGGTCCAGTTGGCGGCCAGAAGGCGTAGCAGCAGCGTGAACCCGCGCGGGGTGCGGGCGGCGGTCTCGATGCGCTCGGTGGTGACCGATGTCATGGCTGGAAAGGGTGGTTATGGGGCAAGCGCCCGTCAATCCCCATCCGGGATACGATGAGCGACGACGGCTCCAAGCGCGTCGAGGGCGCGCCGGCGGGCCAGGTCGTGATCGACGATCGGACGAGGATAGTCGGCGCCGAGCCGGACGCGGGCGTCGCGGAGGATTTCAGGAGGCGCGGTCCAGGGCGCGTGGAGCCAGCGGTCGGGAACTCCGCGGAGCTCCGGGACCCACCGGCGGACATATCGGCCGTCTGCATCGAATTTCCGTCCCTGGGTGATCGGGTTGAAGATGCGGAAGTACGGTGAAGCATCGGCGCCGGATCCCGCGACCCACTGCCAATTCTGCACATTCGACGCGAGATCGGCGTCCACGAGGGTGTCGCGGAACCACGCCTCGCCCTCCCGCCAGTCGATCAGCAGGTGTTTGATCAGGAAGGAGGCGACGATCATGCGCACCCGGTTGTGCATGAAGCCGGTGGCCCACAGCTCCCGCATGCCGGCGTCCACGACGGGATAGCCGGTCTGGCCGCGTTGCCAGGCGTCCAGATCGACAGGGTCGTCGCGCCACGGCATGGCGTCATACTCCGGACGGAAGGCCTTATCGGTCATCTGCGGGAAGGCGTGCAGCAGATGGGCGGAGAATTCGCGCCAGCCGATCTCGGCCACGAACTTTTCGGCTTCGGCGGCGGGAACATGGCCCTCGGCCGCGGCCGTGCGGGCGGCCTCGACCGCGCGCCAGGGGCTGATCTCGCCGAAATGCAGGTACGGCGACAGGCGGCTGGTCGCCGGCTCGGCCGGGATGTCGCGGCCGGTGCTGTAGGATTTCAGGCCGCGTGACAGGAAGGCGGCAAGGGCGGCTTCCGCGCCGGCTTCACCGGGCGTCCAGTCGAAACCGCCGGACCAGTCAGGCCGGGTCGGGTGCAGGCCCCAGGCGTCGATGTCGTCGGAAGCGGCCCCCGGCGGCGTCGCGAGGCCCGCGGGCGCCGAAGCGTGTGGCGGCGCCGCGACGGTCGCCAGCAGGGTCCGGTGGAACGGCGTGAAGACCTTGTAGGGCTGACCGGAGCCGTTCAGCACCGATCCCGGCCGGGTCAGCAGGGTTCCGTTCCAGCCCTTGCAGGCCACGCCTTCGGCCTGAAGCCCGTGGGCGATGTCGGCGTCGCGGGCGAAGGCGGCGGGTTCAAACCGGCGGTTCATGTAGACGGCGTCGGCGCCCGTCTCATCGATCAGATGGCGGAGCTCGGCCTCACTGTCGCCGCGGCGGAGAATGAGGCGTGAGCCGCGCGCCCGAAGCGACCCGTCCAGTGCACGCAGGGACTTGTCGAGCCACCACAGGGAGGCGGCGCCGATCGACGGGGCCGCGGACCCCTGGTCGAGGATGTAGACCGGCAGGATGGGCCGGCCGGTCTCGACGGCGTGAGCAAGGGCCGGATTGTCCGCCAGTCGGAGATCCTGGCGGAACCACAGGATGACAGGACGGTCCTCGGCCTCGATGGTCATGCGTGCGGGCTCCGTGATAGCTTGCGAACCACACCGTCCGACGCCACCTCATCGCCGCATGAGTGCGGCATGAGTCGCGCGTCGCCAAGCTGCAAATCCGGGAAATCCGCCTTGTCCAAGCCAAACGCCATCATCGACATCAAGGACGGGCTGAAACGCCCCGTTTCCATCGGCGGCGGACAGCGGATCGTCTTCATCGCCGGCCCCTGCCAGCTGGAGAGCCGCCAGCATGCGCTGGAGATGGCCCACGCGCTGAAGGAGATCGGCGAGCGGCTGAATGTCGGGATCATCTACAAGACCAGTTTCGACAAGGCGAACCGGACCTCGGCGACCGCCGCGCGCGGGTTCGGCCTGGAAGGCTCGCTGCCGATCTTCGCCGAGATTCGCGAGGTCACCGGACTGCCGGTGCTGACCGACGTGCAT
>DDSO01000138.1:0-8636 GCA_002343425.1 Brevundimonas sp. UBA2388 | reverse complement strand
CCCTGGGACATGAAGAACGTCATCGCCAAGGTGGTCGGGGCCGGCAATCCCAACGTCATGGCCTGTGAGCGGGGCGCCAGCTTCGGCTACAACACCCTGGTCAGCGACATGCGGGCCCTGCCGATCCTGCGTGAGATCGGCTGTCCCGTGGTTTTCGACGCCACGCACTCGGTGCAGCAGCCGGGCGGGCAGGGGACATCCTCGGGCGGACAGCGCGAATTCGTGCCGGTTCTGGCGCGCGCCGCGGTGGCCGTCGGCGTGGACGCGGTCTTCATGGAGACCCATCAGGACCCAGACAATGCGCCGTCGGACGGGCCGAACATGGTGCCGCTGGACCAGTTCGAGGCCCTGGCCGCCGACCTGATCGCCTATGACGCCCTGACCAAGGCGCGGATGGCGAAGGCCGCGTGAATCCGATAGGCCAAGGTCATGGCTGAACGGACGCTCGATCTCGGACAACTGCAGGCGCTGCTGGAGCGGGTGCGCGGGCTGAAGGTCGCTTGCGTCGGCGACCTGATGCTGGACCGCTATGTCTATGGCGAGGTCAGCCGGATATCGCCCGAAGCTCCGATCCCCGTCCTGCGCACGCGCCGGACCACGGCCATGCCCGGCGGCGTCGGCAATGTGGCGCGCAATGTCGCGGCGCTGGGCGGGATCGCGCGGCTGGGCGCCGTGGCGGGCCGGGATGCGGCCGGAGACGAGCTGGCGGCGCTGGTCGCGGCTGAGCCGGGCATCGAGAACGCGATCGAGCGGCGGGCGGGGGCGGCCACCATCGTCAAGACGCGCTTCGTGGCCGCCGGTCAGCAGCTGCTGCGCCTCGATGAGGAGGCGGCTGCCTTGATGGGCGAAGAAAGCGATGCTTTTACTGGCGCTTCTGTCTATCTCCTTTCAGATTACGCAAAGGGTGTGGTCAGCGATCTGGTGATCACCCAGGCGCTTGCGGCGGCGGAAAGGTCTGGCGCGCCGGTCGTGGTGGACCCCAAGGGCCGCGACTTCGCCCGCTATGGCGCGGTCGATCTGATCAAGCCCAACGCCAGCGAACTGGCCGGGGCCACGAGCCTGCCGGTCGAGTCCGACGCTGAGGTCGAGGCGGCGCTGAAGGCGCTGCTCCACTCGACCACGGCGAAGGCGGTCGTCGTGACCCGCGCCGGCAAGGGCATGAGCCTGATGCGGCGTGGCGGACCGGTGCGGCACTTCCCGGGGCGCGCGCGCGAGGTGTTCGACGTTTCGGGCGCCGGGGACACCGGGCTGGCGGCGCTTGGCCTGGCCTTGGGCGCCGGCGCATCGCTGGAGACGGCGGTGGAGTTCGCCATCCTCGCCTCGGGCGTGGTGGTTGGAAAGGCCGGCACGGCGGTGGTCACCCCGGCCGAACTGATCGATGCCGAGATGAGCCAGCACGCGGCCGGGGCCCACGCCAAGGTCATGCCGCTGGAGGAGTTGGCGAATGTGGTCGAGGGCTGGAGGCGGCAAGGGCTGAAGGTGGGCTTCACCAACGGCTGTTTCGACATCCTGCACCGGGGCCATGTCGCCTATCTCGCCCAGGCGCGGAGCTGGTGCGACCGGCTTGTGGTGGCGTTGAACACCGATGCCTCGGTACGCCGGCTGAAGGGTGAGGGGCGGCCGATCAACGATCTGGACAGCCGTGCGGTCGTGATCGGCGGACTTCAGTCGGTGGATCGGGTGACGGCCTTTGACGATTCGACGCCGATCGCCCTGATCGAGCGGTTGCGGCCCGATGTCTTGATCAAGGGCGCGGACTACACGCGCGAGGGCGTGGTCGGCGGCGATCTGGTCGAGAGCTGGGGCGGCGAGGTCCGGCTGGCGACGTTCGAGGACGGCTATTCGACCACCAAGACGATCGAGAAGATGAAGGACGAAGCATGAGCCGGCGCATGATCGTGGTCACCGGCGGGGCGGGCTTCATCGGCTCCAACATCGTCGCCCGGCTGTGCGCCGAGGACCGGCGCGACATCGTCGTTTGCGACCGGCTGGAAGACGCGTCACTGGGCAAGTGGCGGAATATCGCCAAACACCCGATCGCCGACTTCTGGCAGCCGGAGGAGCTGTTCGAACAACTGGAGCGGCACGCCGGGTCAATCGAGGCCGTGGTGCATATGGGGGCCATCTCCTCGACCACCGAACCGGACGCGGACCTGATCCTGCGCACCAATTTCAGCCTGTCGCGCGACCTGTGGGACTGGTGCGCCCTGCGCGACGCCCGGCTGATCTATGCGTCGTCGGCGGCGACCTACGGGGACGGAGAGGCCGGGTTCGAGGACGATGACAGCCTTGAGGCATTGGCTTCGCTGAAGCCGCTAAATGCCTATGGCTATTCGAAAATGCTGTTCGACCAGTATGCGGCGCGGCAATCGGATCGGGGCCAGTCGCCGAGCCAGTGGGCGGGGCTGAAATTCTTCAACGTCTATGGCCCGAACGAGGGTCACAAGGGCGGGATGAAGTCGGTGGTGGCCCAGATCTGGCCCAAGGTCCAGGCCGATGAGCCGGTCACCCTGTTCCGCTCGCACAATCCGAACTACGCCGACGGCGGCCAGATGCGGGACTTCGTTTTCGTCGATGACGTGGTCGACATCATCGAGTGGCTGCTCGACACGCCCGGCGTCTCGGGCGTGTTCAACGCCGGATCGGGACAGGCCCGGTCCTTCCTCGATCTGGCTCATGCAACCTTCGCGGCGGCGGGCAAGACGCCGCGGGTCGAATACGTCGACACCCCGGAGGCCATCCGCGACAAATACCAGTATTTCACCGAGGCCCGGATGGATCGGGTGCGGGCGGCGGGCTTCCAGGGGCAGTCGACGCCGCTGGAGGAGGGCGTCCGTCGTTACGTCCAGTCCTTCCTCGCCACTGCGGACCCGTATCGATGAGGGTCGGCCGGATGAGCCTGCGCCAATGGGCCGGCTGGACCGGCCTGACGCTGGTGCTGCTGCTCGCCACGGCGGTGGCCGTATGGCGCGGCGACATCCTGAGGGCCGGACTGGACCCGCAGGCGCCGTTCCAGACCTATGAGCCCCCGCCGGCCCCCGACTACCGCGACCCGACGACCTGGGCCCTGCGCGACGCCCGGGCGCCCGAGGCCGGTCCGGCGGCTGTCTTTTTCGTCCACTCCACCACCTATGACGGCGGGCGCGAGTGGAATGGGCCGATTGGGGATCTGAAAGCGGACGCCTGGCTGAAGCGCGTCGTCCTGCCGAACTATGCGGGACCGTTCGCCCGGGCGGGCGAGATCAGCGCGCCGCGCTATCGTCAGGGCAGTCTCTACACGCGGCTGACGCTGCGCGACGATGCGCGGGAGGCGCGGGCTTTTGCCTGGAGGGATATCGATGCGGCCTTCAGCGCCTGGATCGAGCGTCACCCCGACGGGCCGATCGTCCTGGCCGGCGTGGAACAGGGCGGCGATCTGATCGAGCGTCTGGTGCGCGAGCGGGTGGCGAATGACCCGGTCCTGCGCGGCCGGCTGGTCGCGGTCTATCTCATGGATGTGGTGGTCGCGGTCGACGTCCTCTCAACGCAGGTTCCGGCCTGCGAGACCCGGGCCCAGGCCGGTTGTATCGTCGCCTGGTCGCCGGTCAGCGAAGGCAATGACGGGGCGGGCCGCCGGCGGCTGAGGCGCGCGCTGGTCTGGGATGATCGTGGCCGGCTGGTCGACCTCCACGGACGGGCGGCGCTGTGCGTCAATCCGGTGACCGGCTCGACCGACACGGCGCCGGTCGATGCCCGGCTGCATCAGGGCGCGACCAACGCCACAGGGCTGGAATGGGGTGTGCGACCGGCCCTGATGGCGCGCGAAATCGCCACCCAGTGCCGCGACGGCCTGCTGCGCCACACCGAGCCGCGGACGGAGTCGTTCCGCGAGACCGGAGGATGGGCTGATCGAAGAAAATCGCGTCCGTACAATCTGTTCTATGGGGACATTGAAGCAGATGTTCAGGCGCGATTGGCGGTCTGGCAGGCGCGTTCGCCTGCCTAGTCACCGCTTGGGCGAATGTCCGCCATGGGTGGACAGAGGACCTTGAGGCTGCGTGCTGCGAGACGGTTGATCAACAACCATAGCAACAGCAGGCCCCACAAACGTCCCTGCGGTCCAATCGAAGGCTTACCCGCGCGGTCAGATGTTCAACAGCGAACTCAGGCGCCGCCGGACTGGTCCCGGTCGTTTGCGGATGGCGGCGACCTTACCGCCTTGCCTGCCCCCGCTCCGGCTATCAGGCCGAAGATCAATCCGAGGGCAAGATTGTCGAAAACAATCCAGACGAAGGCCGCGACCAGCACGAAGGCTCCGACACCGAATCCTATTCTCTTTTGCATATCCGTGAGAGCCCTGTTCCTCGGATTGATGAGGGAACGGGGCGGTATGAGACGCGTCAAGTCCTGAAGTCGGCAGCAACGTACGCTTTGGGCCGTGCGCAGTCGTCCGGTTGACGCTTGGGCCCACCCCTTGTCATCCATCCTGGCCTGAGCCTAGTCGATCCCCGGCCGGTCGTTGCGCCAGTCGAACAGGGCCTCCAGAATCCTGACCGCCTCGCCGCGCGGGCTCGTCATGTCCGGATCGCGGCCGAGCACCAGCCGGGCGTCATCGGCGGCCGCCAGCAGCAGGGAACGGTGCCGGATCGGGTCGGCGAAGCGGTAGGCCGGAAAGCCGCTCTGCTTCAGGCCCAGCGGGTCGCCGCCGCCGCGCAGGCGGAAATCCTCCTCGGCGATCTCGAAGCCGTCTTCGGTGCGGCGCAGGGTCTCGAGCCGCTGCCGGGCGGTCTCGCCAAGCCCGTCATCGCCGCCGCCGTACAGCAGGATGCAGGCGCTGGCCTTGGCCCCGCGTCCGACCCGGCCGCGCAGCTGGTGAAGCTGGGCGAGGCCGAAGCGGTCGGCGTGTTCGATGACCATGATGGTGGCGTTGGGCACATCGACGCCGACCTCGACCACGGTGGTGGCGACCAGCAGCGGGATGCGACCGTCGGCGAAATCGGCCATGACCGCCTCGCGCTCGGGTCCGGGCATCTGGCCGTGGGCGAGGCCGACTTCGACCTTCAGGATGCGGCGCAGGTCGGCGGCGCGGGCTTCGGCGGCGGCGAGGTCGACGGTCTCGCTCTCGGCCACCAGGGGGCAGATCCAGTAGGCCTGGGCGCCGCTGTCGATGGCCGCCTTCAGCCGTTTGGCCACCTCGCCGATGCGGGCCAGCGGCAGGACGGCGGTGGTCACCGGGGTGCGGCCGGGGGGCTTTTCGGTCAGGCGGGACACCTCCAGTTCGCCGTACTGGGTCAGCTCAAGGGTGCGGGGGATGGGGGTGGCGGACATGGTCAGCAGGTGGACCCCGCCGGTGCGGGGGTCGCCCTTGGCCTGCAGACGCTGGCGCTCATTGACCCCGAACCGGTGCTGTTCGTCGATGACGGCCAGCGCCAGCCGGTCGAAGCGGACGGCGTCCTGGAACAGGGCGTGGGTGCCGATGGCGACCTGGGCCTCGCCCGAGGCGAGGGCGGCGAGGCGGGCGCGGCGTTCGGCGGGGGTGTCGCGGCCCGTCAGCAGGATCGTCGGAACGCCGGCGGCCTCCAGCATCGGGGCCAGCCGCTGCCAGTGCTGGCGGGCGAGTATTTCCGTGGGGGCCATCAGGGCGGCCTGGAAGCCGGACGCGGCCGTGTCCGCGAGCGCCAGGGCGGCGACGGCGGTCTTACCCGAACCGACGTCGCCCTGCAGCAGCCGGCCCATCTGTTCGCCCGAGGCGAGGTCGCGGCGGATTTCCGCGACGGCCTGCGTCTGGGCGCCGGTGAGGTCGAAGGGCAGGGCGGCCAGGAGATGGGCGGATGCCTCGCCCGGCGCGATCCGCGGTCCCGGTGTGATCTGGCGGGCGCGCCGGCGGCGGGCGAGGGCCAGCTGGTGGGCCAGCAGCTCGTCATAGGCCAAACG
This sequence comes from Brevundimonas sp. UBA2388, assembly GCA_002343425.1. Classification (GTDB taxonomy): domain Bacteria; phylum Pseudomonadota; class Alphaproteobacteria; order Caulobacterales; family Caulobacteraceae; genus Brevundimonas. The sequence continues at coordinate 2,723 of DDSO01000138.1, read as the reverse complement.
CTGCCGGGCCGGGGCGTCGGGCTCCAGCTCGGGCTCGCAGGTCGGGGCGTGCAGGGTCTCGAGCGCCGCGCGCCAGCCGGGCCAGCGGTTCTTCGCCAGCCAGGCCGGGTCCTGCCACTCCGGCAGGTCGGGGGCGTGGGTGAGGGCGGCCTGCGCCAGTTTGCGCACGACCCGCGAGGAGAGGCCGTGGGTGGCCGGATAGACCGGCTCGATGGCGGCGATCTCGCCTGCCTGTTCCGGGGTGTAGATGTCCGGGTGGACGATCTGGACCTCTGCCAGATAGCGTTCGACCTTGCCCGTCACCAGACGCTTCTGGCCCTTGGGCAGCAGGCGGTCAATGTGCTGGGCCGAGCCGCCGAACCAGATCATGTGGACAAAGCCGGTGTCGTCGGAGGCCCGCACCTTGATCGGGACACCGGGCTTTCCGGGCACGATCAGCCGGTCGATCATCACCTCGAATATGCCGACCTGCCCCTCGACCGCATTCACCGCCGTCATCGGCCGGCGCACGATCAGGCCGGACGGGGACAGAAACAGCACGTCCCGAACCAGCGGTCCGGCCAGTTTCTGGACGAGCGGCAGGATCTTGGGCCCCACGCCCTTCAGGCTGGAAACCTCCGCGAACAGGGGAAAGAGAATCTGCGGCCGCATGGATCGACAGCATAGCTGGCGAAAGCGCGTCTGGAACGCTATCTCCGCTGCGCGATTGAACCTGACCGACCGGGCAAGGAACCTTGTGGCCGATATTGACGCACGTCTGAAGCAACGACTCGGCCGGATCACCTTCCGGGCATGGCGGCGCGGATTCCGCGAGGCCGACCTCGTGCTGGGCCCGTTCGTGGACCAGGTCGGGCCGTCGCTGGACGAGAGTGAGCTGGATTCGCTGGAGGCCCTGCTGGCCGAGGATGATGATCACCGGATCTACGCGTGGATTACCGGGACGGAGCCCACGCCGGCGGCGCACGACACGCCGGTCATGATCAAGCTGAGAGATTTCATGCGCGACCACGTCGCCGCCGCCGTGGCCGAGGGGGCCGGCTGATGGACGGGGCCCTTCCCAAACGCAGCGATCAGGAACTGGGCGGCGCGCCCGAGGGGCTCGACGCCCTCGTCGTCGCCGGGCGGCTGAAGGCCGAGGGCGGCGTCGGTCTGTTCGTGGCGCGGGACTACGCCCGCATGGGTGAGTTCGTGCAGGCGTTCGGCTTCTTTGCCGACCAGATCGAGATCATCGAGTTCCCGGCCTGGGACTGCCTGCCCTATGACCGGTTGAGCCCCACGTCGTCGGTATCGGCCGAGCGGATGGCGGCCCTGACCCGCCTTGCGCAGCGCGCGCCCGGCGACCGCAAGCCGATGCTGCTGGTGACCACGGTCAGCGCCGCCATGCAGCGCACGCCGCCGCGCGAGGTGACCTCGGGCGCGGGGTTTGAGACGACGGTCGGCCTCGATCTCGATACAGCGGCGCTGGAGCGCTATTTCGCGGCCAACGGCTATATGCGCGCCTCGACCGTGTCCGAGAAGGGTGAGTTCGCCGTGCGCGGGGGCGTCATCGACGTCTATCCGCCGGGCTTCGAGGAGCCGGTGCGGCTGGACATGTTCGGCTCGGAGCTGGAGTCGATCCGGACCTTCGACCCGGCGACGCAGCGCTCGACCGGCCAGCTCCGCGAAGTGCATCTGGCGCCGGTGTCCGAGGCCCTGCTGGATGCGGACAGCATTTCGCGTTTCCGGACGGGCTATCTCGGCCTGTTCGGGGCGGCGGGGGACGATCCGCTCTATTCGGCCATCAGCGAGGGCGCGCGCCGGCAGGGTATGGAGCACTGGCTGCCGCTGCTCTACGACCGGCTGGAGACGCTGTTCGACTATCTGCCCGAGGATGCGCGGCTGTTTCTGGACAATCAGGTCGAGGCGGCGCGGGGCGAGCGCTGGAACCTTACCAGGGACGCCTATGAGGCCCGGCGTGACGCCTCGATGGGCAAGGGCGGAGCGGCCTATCGCGCACTGCCGCCCGAGCGGCTGTATCTGGGCGAGAGCGACTGGAGCAGCGCCCTGGCGGGCCGCTGGGTGCGGCGGCTGTCGCCGTTCCATGGACCCGGTGAAGACGCGGGCGGACGGCTGGGGCGCAGCTTCTCGGCCGAGCGGGCGCAGGACAGCGTCAATCTGTTCGAGGCCGTGGCGCGGCACGCCCAGGCGCTGAAGGCGGCGGGCAAGCGGGTGCTGTTCGCCTCCTGGACCGAGGGGTCGTCCGAGCGGCTGGCGGCCATGCTGGCGGACCACGGGCTGGAGCATGTGGTGGCGGTGCGCGACTGGGCCGACGTCCAGAAGGCGCCGACGGATCTGTATCTGCGCGGTGTCCTGCCGGTCGAGCACGGCTTCGAGACCGACGCCATCGCGGTGATTTCCGAGACCGACATGCTGGGCGACCGGCTGGCGCGGCCGCGCCGCAAGCGCCGGCGAAACTGTGCCGCCGTTCCTGTTGCGTCTGCGCGCCTATTGCGCCGCGGCGAGCGGCGACCNNGCCGAAGAAGAAGCGGCGGGCGTCCAACTTCCTCGCCGAGGCCTCGGCCCTGACGACCGGCGATCTGGTGGTCCACCTCGACCACGGCATCGGCCGCTATGAGGGGCTGAAGACGCTGGAGATCCAGCAGGCGCCGCACGACTGTCTTGAGCTGCTCTACGCCGGCGACAGCAAGCTGTATCTGCCAGTCGAGAACATCGACCTGCTGACC
>DDSO01000077.1 GCA_002343425.1 Brevundimonas sp. UBA2388 | reverse complement strand
CACCAACTAGCTAATCAGACGCGGGCCGCTCTAAAGGCGATAAATCTTTCCCCCGAAGGGCACATTCGGCATTACCACCCGTTTCCAGGAGCTATTCCGAACCTAAAGGCACGTTCCCACGTGTTACTCACCCGTCCGCCACTAACCCCGAAGGGTCCGTTCGACTTGCATGTGTTAGGCCTGCCGCCAGCGTTCGCTCTGAGCCAGGATCAAACTCTCAGGTTGAGTTGACTTCTGACCTAAGCAGATCGGACCGAAATCCGATTTGGCATTAGTTCTACGTATTATTGACGAGATCCCACGAACGTCTCTCCGAAGAGCGACGTCATGGTGTCTTTTCAAAAAGACCGCAGATGTCAGTGTCGATAGACAGTCCCGAAGGACTATCGCTAGGACACCGCCGCCTGCGTTTCTCTTTCCAGATCAACGATTTCAAAGACCGTAGAAGCCGGCTGACCGGCCCCACCGTTTAACGCCCGGTGACGGCGGAGGCGGCGATGTAGTCGCCTCGCTATTCCGTGTCAAGCGGATATTCCGAAGAACATCCTCTTTCCAGTAGTCCCGCCCGGAGGCGAGGGAGGCGCTGTTTAGCGTCTCATTTTTCCGCGTCAAGTGGTTCTTTTTAAAGAAGAACCTCTGTCTGCGAACCCGCCCCGGAGGGCGGCGGAGGCGGCTGTCTAGAGAGAGCCATTCTCCGTGTCAATCGGGCTTTTCAGCCATTTCGCGGAGAATGAAATCCGAGGACTTCAGGCCGCAAAAAACCGTCTGGAAAGCCCGAGAGGCTTGCCTCTGTTTCGTTACCGACGATTCGTTTGGAGCGCGGAACCTAACCGAACACCCTTAAGGAAGCAACCCGCTTTCGCGACTTTCTTCCCGAGGAACCCTGGAGGCTTTCGTCTCCGTGGCCCCGGCGGCCGGCCCGTTTCCGAGCGAGGCGGCGATATACGCAGCGACCGTTTCGTCCGCAACCGGAATCCGACAGTTTCACGAACTTTCTCGCGGAGTCCCGATCGCCCAAGCGTGGCCGTAAAGAGGCCGACCTAGCCCGCTATATAGGTACGCAGGGATTCCGCTTCCTGGGTGGCTTCGGCGATCTGGCATTTGACCACATCCCCGATCGAGATCACCCCGGCCAGCCGCCCGTCCCTCAGCACGGGAAGATGCCGGATCCGGCGGTCGGTCATCCGGCCCATCAGAATCGCCACCGTCTCCCCGGGCGCGGCGAAGATGACTTCGCTGGTCATATAGGCGGACACCGGACGGGCCAGCGCGGGCTGCCCGTCGCGGGCCACGGCCTTGACCACATCCCTTTCGGACAGAACCCCGACCACCTTGTCCTTGTCGCAGACCATGAGAGCGCCGACCTTCAGCCGGTCCAGCTCCCCGCAGGCGTCGCCCAGCGGCATATCCGGCCCAATGGCGTAGACGGCGTCGCCCTTGTCCTTGAGAATTTCGGCGACCAGCATCGCGGCTCCTCCCTCTCTTTATATAGAGCGCGGCCGCGGACGGCCCGCTTCAGACGTCAGGGTCGCGCAGATCGGGCGGGGAAGCAAATGGCTCGGGGCGTGATCCGAACGCCTTCGCCCACGGACCGATCAGCAAGGCCCCGCAGACGAATCCGAACGCATGGGCCTCCCAGGCGATCCGCGCGCCGTCCATGCCCGGGGCCAGCCCGATCAGACCGACGGCGGCGTTCACCGCCATGATCACAGCCGTCGTCGTCAGGAACCCCCGGTCCTGAAGCGGCCGCAGCCTCTGGTTCCGTCGGCCCAGCAGCCGAAGCGCGCCGCCCATCAGGCCGAAGACCGCGCCGGACGCCCCGATCAGCGAATCATAGCTGTCCGGATGGACCAGGCCATAGCCCCCCGTCGCGACCAGTCCGCACGCTATATAGAAGAGCAGGAAGCTGACGGCGCCCCTCGACCCGCCCATCAGACGCGCCAGAGGCGGTCCGAAGGCAAGGGCGCCGGCGGCGTTCATCGCCACATGGGCCCAGCCCCCGTGCACGAACATCGAGGTCAGGAGTCCCGGCCACCACTCCCCCGTCCACAGGGACGACGGCCGAAAGGCCAGCGACAGCCCGGCGTCGGGCAGGCGTTCCTGAATCAGGTAGAGCGCCGGCATCGACCCGGCGAGCAACACGCTCACCGTCGGCGCATTCAGAATCCGTTCGGCGGGCGGTTGGGTCAGGTCGGTCTCCGGAGAAAGATGCTGTCGCCTCCGTCGGGCGCCAAACGTCATCATGGCAAGCGCTTCTTAATAACCATGACCCAGATTGGCACGCAGGGTCCTTGCCGGCCCGTAAACCATGTTTGCGTGGAGTCGCCCGTCATGATCGTCAGGACAAAGGCACTGCCAGCCCTCGTCGCCGTCGCCGTTGCGACGCTGGCCCTGCCCGCCGTCGCGGCGGCGCAGTCGGCGGGATCGTCCGGTATGGGGGCCTATTCGGCCGGCTACGGCGGAGCGCGCTACACCACCGCCCGTCCGCAATCCGGCTCGACGCGGGACGCCAACGGCAACCGACTCATCGTGGACGGAATCATCCAGGCGGGCGCCAGCACCTATTCCAGCGCCAGCGGCGGCGTGTCTTCCAGCTACTCCGGAGCGGGGGGCGCAGGGGGAACAGCCATCGGCGGCTCAACCGCCATCGGCAACAGCCTGAACGTCGTGGTCCAGGGCAATCACAACACGGTCATCGTCAACTCGAGCCAGGTCAACAACGGCGCCGTCACCGCCGGAACGAGCCTGAACGGGACCCTGAGGCTTCCATGATCGCTGGCTCCATTTCACGGCGCCTGAGAACGGCTGTCGCCGCCTGTGCGACGGCGGCGTTGCTGAGCGGCTGTATCTCGTCCTCGGCCGGTCCGCAGGGTCTGTACGCCACGCCCATCGGCAATGCGCCGGTCACGGCCAATCCGACCCCCTACTCCGCCGCCCTCTATTGCATGGCCGATTACGCCCGGCGCTATAACCTGCCCTCCCCGCGCATCGCCGTGGGACGGATCGCGGACTACACCGGCACGGTCTCCGCCGATGGCGGTCGCCAGATCACCGGCGGCGCCTCGCTGATGGCCATGACGGCCCTGGCCAAGTCCGGCGCGCGGATGGTCGAGCGTTACGACACCTCGGTTTCCGAGATGGAGCTGCGCTACGCCAACAACCGGTTGATCGGCGACGACGGCCCCGGCGGCGCCGACGATGTCCAGTACCGCCGCATCATTGCGGGCTCGGTCCCCGGCACGGACTTCTACATCATCGGCGGCATCACCGAGGTGAACTACAATATCCGTTCGGGCGGTTTCGACGCCGCCGCGGGCCAAGCCTCCAGCCAGACACCGCTGTCGACGGCGTTCGCGGCCAAGGCCTATGTGATGAACATCGGCATCGACCTGCGACTGATCCAGACCACCACGCTCGAGGTCGTCGACGTCGTCTCCTACCAGAAGCAGATCATTGGTCGCGAAATCTCGGCCGGCGTGTTCGACTTCCTGAACGGCAATGTCTTCGACATCTCCGCCGGTGAAGGCGGGCTGGAACCGGTCCAGCTGGCCGTGCGGGCGCTCATCGAGCGCGCGACGGTGGAGTTCATGGCCAACCTCTACGGCGCTCCCGGACCGGAAGTCTGCCTCAGCGCCGGACCGGATCCCCTGGGCGGCACGGTCGGCCCGACCGGAGGCTATTATGCCGCTTACCCCAACACGGACACGAACAATGGCGAAACCCGCGCGGATCCGTCTCGCTGGCACGATCGCCGCGACGGTGCTGTGCGCCGCAGCCGCTACTGAGGCCGCCGCGCAGGACGGCACGATCGTCCTCAATCAGCAACTGCAACTGGGCGACGTCTTCGCCGGCCAGACGCTGAACGTCGTCGATTCGCAGGATCAGGTGACGGTCCAGACCTCGGCCCAGGGCAACAGCGCCTCGGGCGCCGTCTATAATGGCTCGATCACCGTCCAGTCCGACCAGACGATGCAGGGCGACGCGGTGGCGACCACCGACATCACCCTGGGTGGCGACACCTATGGCGTGGTCAACGCCACGACCCAGGCCGGCGGCAACTATCTGGCGGTCAGCGCCTACGACGCCAGCCTGACCCTCGACGCGACCCAGACGACCGACGACGGCCTGATCAGCGCCACCACCGAGATCGGCGACAGCACCGCGCGCCTGCACGCCGGCGCCGCCGTCGGAGCGTCGGCCATCTCCAACACCGTGGCCGCCTACGGACAGACCTCGTTCGTCAGCGGGACGATCGACCAGTCCTCGTCCGCCATCGTCCGATCCTTCGGCCGGATCGAGAGCCAGTACATCCCGGCCGAGGCCAGTGTGACCAGCCAGGCCATCGTCAACGCCATCGCGGTCAACAGCGACAGCACCTCGGGCCAGAACCTCAGCATCGCCCAGCGCTCTTTCGGCAGCTTCATCGAAGCCGAGGCCAGCGCCAACGCCGGCAATGCCTGGGATCTCGCCGCCCGCGCCCGCGCCACCGCCAACCAGGCTGTGCTCTATAACGAGGGCGGTTCGGTCGTGAATGCGTCGGACCAGAGGAACTCCAGCTTCGTTCGCGCCTCGGCCCTGACCACCGCCTATGACTACGGTCGCGCCGAAGCCTATGCCCGCGGGGCGGCGAACGAGCTGTCGGTCGGCAACAACGACATCTACGTCGAGATCGACAACACCCAGTTCAACACGGGCGGCGTCGATGTGATCTCCAACTTCTCGGGAACGAACGGCTACGACGTCTACGTTGGCGCGGACGCCGTCGGCAACAGCGTCACCGGCTACGCCTGCTCGGATTGCGAAGGCCGTCTGGAAGCCCGCAACACCCAGACCAACACGGGCGATGTATCTGCGGTCGCCAACACAACCGTCGCGGGCTCGAACCGTTCGGTGATCTCCGGCGCCAATGCGGTCGGAAACTCGGCCAGCTTCTACGTCTCGCGACCTGGAAATTAACATTCGGTAACTTGAGCCTTGTCGCCCCGTCGCCGAAGGGTTGCTCGGGGCGTCGGCGATAGGTGTATTGCGGTCCTTGCCATTTGTCCGGCGCGGCCCCGATCCGGGAGCCTTCGCGCCCTTCGGAAAGAGACCGATAATGCGTTCCGCCCGTCTGTTCCTGCTTGTCGCGGCTTCCGTAGCCGCCCTGACCGCAGCCGCTCCGGCCCTCGCGCAGGTCCAGCCTTCCGATCCATGGGCCCATGCGACGAGCGACATTCCCGTGGACGCCAATGTCCGTTTCGGCGTCCTGCCCAACGGGATGCAATACGCCGTCATGCGCAACGCCACCCCGCCCGGACAGGCGTCACTGCGTTTGCGCATCGACGCCGGCTCGCTGATGGAGAACGAGGATCAGCTCGGTCTCGCCCACTTCATGGAGCACATGGCCTTCAACGGGACGACCAACATCCCCGAGAATGAGCTGCTTCGCATCCTCGAGCGTCTGGGTCTGGCCTTCGGGGCCGACACCAACGCCGCGACCGGCTTTGACCAGACCTTCTACCAACTCGAACTGCCGCGCACGAACGACGAGACCGTCGATGCGGCCCTGCGCATCATGCGCGAGCAGGTGTCCGAGGCGCTGATGGATCCCGCCGCCCTGGATGCCGAACGCGGCGTGATCGAAGGCGAGGAGCGGACCCGCAACACGCCCGGCCTCCGCTCCGCCAAGGCGCAGCTGGCGCTGCTGGCTCCGGGCCAGCGTCTGTCCAACCGCTTTCCGATCGGCGACCTGAACATCATCCGCACCGCGCCGCGCGAACGGTTCGTCGAATTCTATCACGCCTACTACCGTCCCAACCGGGCGACCTTCATCGCCGTCGGCGACTTCGACGTTGATGTCATGGAAGGCAAGATCCGCGCGGCCTTCGAAAGCTGGGAGCCGAAGGCCGCCGACGGTCCGGAGCCCGATCTGGGCACGGTCCAGCCGCGTGGACCCCAGACCAGCATTCTGGTCGAACCCGGCATCCAGTCATCGATCCAGCTCAACTGGGTCCGCGATCCCGATCTGGACCCGGACACCGTCGCCGAGCGCCGCTCGAACCTGATCCGGAACCTTGGTCTGGCCGTGCTGAACCGTCGCCTCGGGGAAATCTCCCGTCAGGACAACGCCCCCATCATCGCCGCCGGCGCGTCCAGCTCGACCGTGGTGGACAGTCTGGAGATCGGCGGGATCAACGCCACCTTCAATCCGGGCGGCTGGCAGCGCGCGCTTGAGACGATCGAACAGGAACAGCGCCGTCTGGTCCAGTTCGGCGTATCGGACGCCGAACTGCAGCGCGAGATCACCGACACCCGCACGGCGCTGGAGAACGCCGCCGCCGCCGCCGCGACCCGTACCACGCCGGGTCTGGTCAATGGCCTGCTGAACGCCGCGAACAACCAGACTGTCTTCACCGCCCCGGCGACAAACCTGGCCCTGTTCAACCAGGCCGTCGAAGGCCTGACGGCGGCGCAGGTGAACAGCGTCCTGCCGCCTGTCTTTGAAGGACAGGGCCCGGTGATCCTCGTCATCACCCCGGTCGAGATCGAAGGCGGGGCGGATGCCGTCACCGCCGCGCTCGAGGCCTCGCGTCAAGCGCCGGTCGCGGCCCCTGCCGCCCAGGCGCAGCTCGACTGGCCCTACGCCAACTTCGGTCCCGCGTCGGCCCCGACAGACCGTACCGAACTGACCGCTGTTGGAGCCACGGTCGTCACCTTCCCGAACGGCGTGCGCCTGACGGTGAAGCCGACCACCTTCCGTGACGAGCAAATCCTGGTCAGTGTTCGGACCGGAATCGGCGAGCTGGCCCTGCCGACCGACCGCTCCACCCCGCTGGCCTTCGCCGGCTTCGTATTCCAGTCGGGCGGACTCGGCAGGCTCACGGCAGATGAGATCAACCGCGTACTCAGCGGCCGCATCTACAGCGTCGGCTTCAGCGCCGACAGCGACGCCTGGCAGCTGTCGGGCGCCACCCGGCCCGCGGATCTGAACCTGCAGATGCAGGTTCTGGCGGCCTATCTGACCGATCCGGGCCTGCGCCCCGCGCCGTTCCAGCAGATCCAGGCGCTGTTCCCGCAGATCATCGCCCAGCAGATGGCCACGCCGGGCGGCGCCTTCGCCCTCCAGTCCGGCGAGCTTCTCGCCAGCGGCGACAAGCGCGAGTCGCTTCCGACGGCTGCCGAGGTTGGCTCCTGGACGATCGAGCAACTGCGCAGCGGCGTCACCGCTGGTCTGGCCTCCGGCCCGATCGACGTGACGGTGGTCGGCGACGTGACGGTGGAAGACGCGATCGCCGCCGTCTCAACGACCTTCGGAGCCCTGCCCGCTCGCGGCCCGGCGCCCCAGCCGGCGCCGGGCGCCACCGAGCGACGCTTCCCGGCCGGCACGCCCGAGCCGGTCGTGCTGAAGCACACCGGCCCCGGCGAGCAGGGGCTGGCCTACATCGCTTGGCCGACCACCGACTCGGTCGTCGACCGCACGGAGGCCCGGACGATCCAGATCCTCGGCGAGGTCATGAGCCTGCGCGCCACCGAAGAGATCCGCGAGCGGCTGGCCATCGCCTATTCCCCCGGGGTCGGCGCGAGTTCATCCGACACCTTCGCGGGCTACGGCTCGATCTTCGTCCAGGCGCTGACTCGCCCTGAGTCCTTCACGGCCTTCTACGACGCCGTGAACGCCATCACGGCCTCGCTCCGGGATACGCCGATCACGGAAGACGAGCTGAACCGGGCCCGTCTGCCCGAGGTAGAGCGGCTGAAGCGCACCCAGGCCGGGAACGAATACTGGCTGGGCCAACTGTCCGGCGTGGCCGCCAATCCGGCTGACGTCGAACAGATCCTGACCCACATCTCCGATCTGGAGGCCATCACCGTGGCCGACATCCAGCGGGCGGCGCGTCAGTATCTGCGGCCCGACACGGCCTGGCGCGGTGTGGCGGTCTCCGACAACCCCGTCGCCCCGGCCGCAGCGGCCCCGGCGCAATAGGCGAAAAAAGGCCCCGGTCCTTGCGGATCGGGGCCAGTTTGCTTCTCAGGATCGTCGACGGAGCCGACGGTCGCACTCTGGGCCGCCGCGACTGACGCGCGGCTGAACGGCCCGGTTCACCTGCTGGTCAGAAAACCCGACCGCCGACGCCGCCGTCCAGGGTGATCGTCGCGCCCTGCACGGCGTAGCCGGCCTGCTCGACCACTTCCTCGCGGTATTCCGTATAGGTCTCCTCGCGGACCCAGGTCAGGATCTTCACGCCCGCGCCATAGCGGCGCAGCAGCGAGCGTTCGTTGCATTCGCGCTCGGCCCGCTGGGCCTTGCACTCGATCCGGCCGCCGCGGCCGTGCCAGAGGGCCTCGCCCTTGCGGCAGTCCATCGTTTCGCCGCGCCCGAAATCGACATGGCCCTCGTATTCAGCCCAGGTGATCTGCAGCCAGGTGCCGGCGAGGCAGCGATACAGCTCCCCCTCATAGTCGCCGTCCACGTCCCGGTCGGGACGCACCTGCGAAGCCGGATGCGGTACATTGCGGTCATCGATGCAGAAGGCGCGGATGACGACCCGCTTCTCCCAGCGACGCCGGGCCTCATAGGGCACGCGAATGACCTGCCGGACACGCGCGCCCTCGACCATCAGGCCGTTGATCGTGGTCGGATAGGGCTGGTCCACCGTCACATAGGCTGAACCGCCGCCGCCACCGCCGGTGGAGAAGCTGCCGGCGCGAGCGCCGATTCCCGCGCGGGCGCCGGCGCTGGCGCCCGAGTTGGCGTTGGAGTTCGAGTTCGCGTTCACATTGACGTTGACGTTGATGTTGCCGCCGCCAAACGGGGGGGGAGGCGGCGGCAACATCAACGTCAACG
>DDSO01000032.1 GCA_002343425.1 Brevundimonas sp. UBA2388 | reverse complement strand
CGGAAGCTGCGGAGCTTCCTGGACAGCTGATACGGACAAGGGGCGGCTCGCAGGGGCCGCCCTTTTTTCTGGCTGCGCGCCTGGGTCGCAATTCCGTCAAGGGGAACCGTGCGCCGCGGCCGGACGGTTCATCACAACGGGCATAACGGATTCACAACGGGCACAACCGGTTCTGCGAGACTGAAAGAGTCGGACCCACCGCCTCGGGATTCTCCCCTGCCGCAAATCACCCTAGCCTCCGCGCCATGCGCCCCGCCCTCCGCCTGTTGGCCACCGCCGTCCCGACAGCCCTGCTGCTGGCGGCCTGCAATCCGATGCGGGCCGAGCGGCCGGCGCCGGAGCGCTATCCCGCGGCCCCCTCGCGCACCGAGGCCCCGCTGGTCGGGGCCCTGATCGATCTCCCGATTGGCAGCGGCACCCGGGCGGCGGTGCTGAGGGAGAGCGCCGGGCTGCAACAATGCATGGCCCAGCTCACGGCGGCGCGGGTGACCTTTCGGCCCGTGCCCGACCGAACGAACACCGCGACCTGTGGCCTGACCGCCGGCGGGGTGCTCGGCCCCGACATGGGCACTGTGGCGCGCATGACGCCGGGCGACATCGAAATGACCTGCCAGACGGCGCTGGCGCTGAGTATCTGGCGGCGCCAGTCGCTCGAGCCGGCGGCGCGTGAGATCCTGGGTTCGGACGTGGTCCAGATCGATCATATGGGCGCCTACGCCTGTCGCAATGTGAACAATGGCGGGGTCAGCAACCGGGTCAGCGCCCATTCCCAGGCGGCGGCGCTCGATTTCGCAGGCGTGCGACTGCGGGACGGGCGGCGGATCTCAGTGGCGCGGGACTGGGCCGGGGATGCCCCCGAGGCCCGCTTCCTGCGGCGGATCCGTGACGACGCCTGCCGCATCTTCGGGACCGTCCTGAGCCCGGACTACAACGGGGTCCACGCCGACCATCTGCATCTGGAGGCGACCGACACCCGCTTCTGCCGGTAACCGGCCAGGGGCGGGTCGGGCCGCGCTGAGCGCGGTGTTTGAAACGTTCGTCGGCTTCTATGACCGCCTTCCCAAGGGCCGGTCCGAACGGTTGACGGAGCGGCGTTCCGCCAATGGACATCCCGCAGGCAGCGCGGCACTCTGTCCGGGCCGTTCCGGAGATCCGCCATGTTCAATCTCGGCTATCTGAAGCGCCGTCTGGGCCAGTATGCCGCCCTCTGGGTCGGCGGCTTTCTGGTCAGTGGCGCGGCGATATTGATCGGGCTGATGTTCGCGGACCTGATGGTCGCGATCGACTGGGTGCTGCCGGTGCTGCTGGGCGCGCTGGCTCTGGCTCTGGGGGTCGGGGTGGTGCTGAGCCTGGTGTCGGGCGAGACGCTGGGCACCAAGCTGGCAGTGCTGCTGCTGGCGGTTCTGCTGGCCCTGCCCCTGCTTTGGGCGCCGGTGTCGGCGGCGGTGGCCATCGCCTTTTTCGCCGACCGCTCGATCGAATATGCGGAGAGCTATGCCGCCTTCCAGATCGGCGTGTCGCGGGTGCTGTTCCCGATCAGCCAGGCGCTGGGCGACGGCGACCTGTTCGGCTGGGTCTGGACGGCCTTCCAGTGGGTTTCGACCGTGGTCGGCTTCTTCTCCGCGCTGGCGAAGATCTGGCCGGCGATCCGGCGAATGCTGGGACCCGAGCCGGTGGCTGAGGGCTGACGCGACGGAGGCGGAAGGGTCTCGAAAGGGTCACGGGAAAGCCGGCCGGAAGAACCGCCTTTCCCGCCCCGCCGGGGCCTAGCGGCCTTCGAAGACCGGGGTGAAGCCGCCCCACATCATGCGCTTGCCGTCGAACGGCATATCCATGTTGGCGAAGTCCGGGTCGGACTGCATCTGCTCCCAGCAGGCGTCGGCGGCGGCGCGGTCGGGCCAGCGCAGCCACGAGAAAACGACGACCTCGTCGGCCTCCTGTTTCACCGCCAGGTCGAAACCGGTGACCTTGCCGGGCGGGATGTCCTCGCCCCAGGTCTCGACCTGTTCGAGCGCGCCGTATTTCTGGAACAGCGGCCAGGATTTGCGGGCGGACTCGATATAGCGGTCCTTGTCGGCGGTCTTCACGGGGGTCAGGAAGCCGGTGACGTATGGCATGGGAGTCTCCTTCCTGGCGGGGGCGGAGGCCCGGTCGCCGTTTCGGGCCGACCGGGCCCGGGTGAATGTTCAGCGCCCTCGATGGCGCGCGCTTGAGACTGATGCCGCAATCAGTTAGATATGGCAAGTATGAAGTTAGAAAAAATAACCAACGAGTCGCGGCGACGATACGATGACGCCTGCGGCACGGCGCACGGGCTGGAGCTGATCGGCGAGCGATGGGCGTTGCTGATCGTTCGCGAACTGATGTTCGGGCCGCGGCGGTTCGGCGATCTGCGCGCCAGTCTGCCGGGACTGAGCGCCAATGTGCTGACGCAGCGGCTGGAAGGGCTGGAGGCCGCGGGGGTGGTGGTGAAGCGCAGGCTGCCGCCGCCGGCGTCGGTGCAGGTCTATGACCTGACGGACTGGGGTCGCGAGGCCGAGCCGGTCATCAGTGAACTGGGACGCTGGGCGGCGCGGTCGCCGGGCCATGACCCGACCCTGCCGCTGAGCCCCGTGTCGATGATGCTGTCGTTCAGGACCATGTTCGACCCCCGCAAGGCCGGGAAGTCGCGGATGACGCTGGGCTTCCGCTTCGGGTTCGAGACCTTCGTGGTCACCGTGGCGGACGGCGAACTGGGCGTCCGGCGGATGGAAGCGGACGGGGCCGAGGTGATTGTCGTCGGCTCGCCTGAGTCCGTGGCGGCGGCGGTCTATGTCGGGGCGGGTATGGAAGGCCTGGAGATAAGCGGACGGGCCGAGGTGTTCGAGCAGTTCGTCGACTTCTTCGAATTGCCGCCCAAGGCTGGCTGAGGCTCGGGTTGAGGCTTCGGGCCGCCTGTCAGGCGAGGATGTCGAGCAGGCTTCCGTACATCTCGTCGGCTGTCTTCAGGACCGCGACATTGGCCTTGAGCGCGGTTTCGGCCGTCATCCGCTCGACGGTCTCGCCGGCCAGATCAGCGAAGGGATCGGCGACCGTGCGGGCGGCGCTGGCGGCGAACCGTTCTGTGGCTCCGGCGATGCCGGAGGCGGCGATGGCGAAGGCCTGCATGGGGCGGCTCCGGACGAGGGAGGCCGACTATCGCGGCGCGGGCCTTTCCCGATCGCTGACAGGGATGGTGAACGGCGGCGGCTTGACCGCGGCGCAGGGCGGAGAGAGGCTGGCGTCATGACCAGCCAGCCCGCGCCCGGTGAACGCTATACGTCGTTCGAAGCCTTCTATCCCTATTACATCCACGAACACTCGAACCGGACCTGCCGCCGGATTCACGTGGTGGGGTCGGCGCTGGTGCTGGTGGTGCTGGCCGTCGCGATCGTGACGCTGAACCCGTGGTGGCTGCTGGCCATGCCGCTGGTCGGCTATGGCTTCGCCTGGGTGGGCCATTTCTTCTTCGAGAAGAACCGGCCGGCGACGTTTCAGTACCCGCTGTGGAGCCTGATGGGCGACTGGCGGATGTTTTGGGAAACGGTCAGCGGCAAGCGGAAATTCTAGCGCGAACCCGCGTCGGAGCCGAGCGCCGCCATCTGCGTGGTCTGGCTGGGCAGGCTGTCCCAGGAAGGGGGGCAACCGTCGAAGCGACCGGCATCGATGAGGGTCAGGCGGCGCTGGTTGAAACGCATGGCCGGGGACATCGAGGCGCGGCCGTGGCCGGTGTAGAGGTCGATCTTCTGGCCCTTGATCGCACCGCCGGTGTCGGAGGCGTACCAGTAGCCGTCGTGGATGGCTCCGTCCGGCATCCGCATGCCGACCGTCTCGGGGATGAACAGGCGGGTGCGGCGGGGGATGTAGCGCGGGTCCGTGGCGATGGTGCGCATGGCGATCGGCCGGCAACCCAGGCTGTCGTTGCCCGTCGCGCCGCCGCCGCCCGCGTGGTAGAGATTGACCCGTGCGGTCCAGTCAGCGCCTTCGGCCATCAGGGCCTGCTGTTCGGGGCTGAGCATGCCAGCGCCGCTGTCGGAACCTTCACTCGTGGAGGGGGTTGATTCAGCGCCCAGACCGGCGGCTACTGCCGCTTCGTAGGACACGGGATCTTCCACGACGCCTGCCTGGGCAGGGAAGGCCATCGCCCAGATGAGGGCGAGCGCAGCGGCAGTGCCGAGCATGAATTAACTCACGGAATCACCGGCCCCTGACGCGTCCGGCGGCGGGCTTGTCCGTCCCAAATGTGGCGGAAACCAGTCAATCGGGGCGCGGTGCGACCTCGTGTCCGCCTTTGCGGTGGATAAGCGGGGCTTGTGATGGTTAAGCCGAATCTCGTTTGGCCAACGCAGCGAAATCTGTAAGCTGTATTCGCAGATCAGAAACACTTTGCTGAGTCGAGATGCTTACTGTCTATGGCGATATTCGCTCCGGCAACTGTTTGAAGGTCAAGTGGTTGCTGGACCGGCTCGGGCGTGATTATCGTTGGGTCGAAACAGATGTCATGTCCGGCGTGACCCGTAGCGCGGACTTTCTGGCCCGGAATCCCGCCGGACAGGTTCCCGCCGTCGTGCTGGAGGACGGTCGGGTTCTGGCCCAGTCCAACGCCATCATCGGCTATTTCGGGGAAGGGACCACCTTCATTCCCGCTGATCCGTACAAGCGCGCCCGAATGTACGAATGGCTGTTCTGGGAGCAGTACAGCCACGAACCGTACATCGCCGTGGTGCGATTCCAGCGGCTGCTGGGCGGCAAAGGGGCGGACGAGATCGAGCCCCGGCTGATGGAGCGCGGCCACGCGGCGCTGGCCCGGATGCAGGCGGCGCTGACCGGAGCGGACTGGCTGGTCGGGGAGGGGCCGACGCTCGCCGACCTGGCGCTGGTCGCCTACACGCGGGTGGCGCACGAGGGGGATTTCGACCTGAACGCCTATCCTGCGGTGCGGGCGTGGGTTGCGCGGGTGGAGGGGGCGTTCGGCATAGGCTAGACGGGGATGATCCCCGTCCGGAGCCCGTCATGCGCGACCATCCCTGCCAGCCCCTGACCGGCTATGGGCCCCTGGACGACGCCGAGCGGATCGGGCGGGCGACCGCGTTCCGCGCCCTCATGGCCGGGCGCCGCACGGTGCGGGAGTTCTCCGAGCAGCCCGTGCCGCGCGCCGTGGTCGAACAGGCGATCCTGACCGCCGGCTCGGCGCCCTCGGGGGCGAACCACCAGCCATGGTTTTTCAGCGTGATCGAAAGCGCACCGGCGCGCGCCCGCATCCGCGAAGCCGCCGAGGCCGAGGAGCGGGAGTTCTATGCGACCAAGGCCCCGCAGGAATGGCTGGACGCCCTGGCGCCGCTGGGCACTGACCCGGACAAGGGGTTCCTGGAGACGGCGCCCGTGCTGATCGCCGTCTTCGGCCAGAAGCGTGGCGGGCCGAACGCCGGTGACGACAAGAAGAACTACTATGTGGCCGAGAGCGTCGGCATCGCCACCGGCCTGCTGATCGCGGCCCTGCACTCGGCCGGACTGGCCACCCTGACCCATACGCCCGCGCCCATGAGTTTCCTCGCCGACATCTGCGGACGGCCGGCGTCTGAGAAGCCTTTCCTGCTGCTGGTGGCGGGGCATCCGGCGGTGGATGCGACGGTGCCGACCGCGGCCCTGGTCAAGAAGCCGCTGGACGCCATCGCGGCGTGGATTTAACCCGACCCATCCCCCTTGTCCGGATGTCCGTCATGAAGCGTCTCGCCGTCGCCCTCGCCGCCCTGACCCTGGGGGCCGCCGTCATGGCGGCGCCTGCCGTCGTCTCCGCCTGGGGCAATACCGGCCACCGCCTGATCGGCATGGCGGCCGTGCGCGGCCTGCCCGACGAAATGCCTGCCTTCCTGCGCACGCCCGCCGCGGCGGCCGAGGTCGGGGAGCTGTCCCGCGAGCCCGACCGCACCAAGGGCGGCGGTCAGCCGCACGACCGCGAGCGCGACACGGCCCATTTCGTCGACATGCTGGAGGATGGCCGGATCATGGTCGAGCAGGGACCGTCCATCGACGCCCTGCCGCGGCTGAAGTCGGAATATGACGCCGCCCTGATCGCGGCGGGCAGCGACGTCGATGACGCGGGCTATCTGCCCTACGCCATCATGGACGGGTATCAGCAGCTGGTGCGCGACTTCGCCACCTGGCGCGTGCTCTACGCCGCCGAGGGGCGCGAGACGGACCCCGGCAAGCGGGCCTGGTACCGTGAGGACCGCATCCGCCGCGAGGCCCTGATCCTGCGCGACATGGGCTATCTGGGCCACTACATCGGCGACGGCGCCCAGCCGCATCACACGACGATCCACTACAACGGCTGGAACCGCGACACGCCCAACCCCGAGGGCTTCACCACCTCCCGCCAGACCCACGGCGCCTTCGAGGGCGCCTTCACGTCGCGGACAGCGCGGCTGGACACCGTTGAAGCGGCGATGTCCGCGCCGGCGCTGGACGGGTTCGACCTGCGGGCGCGGGTGCCCGTCTATCTGAGATCGACGCTGACCCAGGTGACGCCATTCTATCGGCTCGAGAAGGCCGGCGGTTTCGCCGGGAGCGACGCGCGCGGCGCGGCCTTCGTGAACGCACGGCTGGCGGCCGGGGCGTCGGAGCTGCGCGACATGTTCATTCTGGCGTGGCGGGATTCGGCGGACGACTCGATCGGCTGGCCGGCGGTCAAGGTGAATGAGGTCGAGGCTGGAACCGCCGATCCCTGGCTGGCCATGTACGGGGATGACTGAACTCTTTCCTCCGCTCATCCCCGCGAACGCGGGGACCCAGTTCTTTCGCGAGGCAGAGTGCTTAGGATCGCCGTCGGGGAAAGCGCTCGAGCACCGATCATCCAGATCACTGGGTCCCCGCTTTCGCGGGGATGAGCGGAAATGAGCATCGAACCGGCCGAGGCCCTGATGGCCCTGGCCTCGAGGCTGCGCGCCGCGGGGCGGGCGGACGAGGCGGCGCAGGCGTATCGCCAACTGCTGGCGATACGCCCCGACCTGCCCGACAGCTGGTTCAACCTGGCCCTGATGGAGCGCCAGTGCGGGCGGTTCGAGGCGGCGCTGACGGCCTATGACGAGGCGCTGCAGCGCGGGGTCTCCGGGCCGGAAGAGGCGTGGCTGAACCGCGGCGTGATCCATGCCGACGATCTGGGGCGACCCGATCTGGCGCAGAAGGATCTGGAGGCGGCGCTGGCGGTCGCGCCCGACTGGCTGCCGGCCCTGCTGAATCTGGGAAACCTGCACGAGGACATGGGGCGGCGCGAGGCGGCGGCGGAAACCTATGCGCGGGCGCTGGTGGTGGCCCCGGGGCATCCGGTGGCGCTGGCGCGATCGGCGGGTTTGGCGCGGCTGACCGGGCCGGACGATCCGGTGATCACCGGGCTGCGGACCGCATTGGGCCAGCCGGGCCTGCATGTCGGCGACCGGGCGGAGCTGGGCTTTGCGCTGGGACGGGCGCTGGATCAGGTCGGGGCCTACGACGAGGCCTTCGCCGCCTATGCCGCCGCCAACGCCGCGAGCCGCGCCACGGACCCCGAGGGCGCCCGCTATGACCGGACGGCGCATGAGCGGTTCATCGACAGCCTCATTGCGGCCTTCCCCGAACCCGCCGCGCCGGTCGCGGAGGCCGGCGACCCGCCGATCTTCATCTGCGGCCTTTTCCGGTCGGGCTCGACCCTGACGGAACAGATCATGGCCGGGCACAGTCGGGTCACGGGCGGCGGGGAGCTAGGGCTGGTGCCGGGACTGGCGCGGGCGGTGGTCGGCTATCCGGGGTCCATGGCCGGCGCGGCGCCGGATGCGCTGGCGCGGCTGCGGGGCCTGTACCTCGACGGGCTGCGGGTCGCGCGGCCGGACGCGGATGTCGTCACCGACAAACGGCCCGACAATTTCCTGCACATCGGCCTGATCAAGGCGATGTTCCCTGATGCGCGCATCGTCCACACGGTGCGCGAGCCGCTGGATGTGATCCTGTCCAACTGGTTCCTGCATCTGGACCGGTCCATGGGCCATGCGCTGGACCTGGAGGATCTCGCGCACTGGCATGGCCAGTATGTCCGGCTGATGCGGCACTGGAAGGCGCTGTATCCCGACATCCTCGACCTCGACTACGACGCCATGGTCGCCGACCCGCGCCCGGCGGTGGGGCGGTTGCTGGCGTATTGCGGGCTGGACTGGGAGGAGGGGGTGCTGGACTTCCACAAGGCCGCGACGCCGGTGCGGACGGCCAGCGTGTGGCAGGTGCGCGAGCCTCTTTACCAGCGCTCGTCGGGGCGGTGGCGGAACTATGAGCGGCATCTGGACGGGGTGCGGGCGGCGCTCGGAACCGCTAGTCAGGCCTGATGTCCGAACCCACGCCCCCCGTCGTCATCCTCGACAAGTCACAGATGGCCGAGAACATCGGCGCCGTGGCCCGGGTCATGGCTAATTTCGGCCTGTCCGAGCTCCGGCTGGTCGCGCCGCGTGACGGCTGGCCGCAGGAGCGGGCCTGGGCCACGGCCTCGGGCGCCGACTGGGTGCTGGAGGGGATCAAGGTGTTCGGCAGCGTCGCGGAGGCGGTCGCCGATCTGAACACGGTGTTCGCGACCACGGCCCGGCCGCGCGAGACCCGCCAGCCGGTGCGTACGCCACGCGAGGCGGCGCGGGTGCTGTATGACGACCGCGCCTCGGGGCTCGGCGTCGGCCTGCTGTTCGGGGGCGAGCGGGCGGGGTTGGAGACCACGGACATCGCCCTGTGCCAAGGCATCGTCACCATCCCGATCGATCCGCGCCACCAGAGCCTCAACCTGGCCCAGGCGGTGGCCATCACCGCCTATGAGTGGCGGACTCTGGTGCTGGACGCCCCGCCGCCGAATTTCCGCGAGGGCGAGCCGCCGGCCTCGGGGGCGCTGATGCTGGGGATGTATGAGCATCTGGAGAAGGAGCTGGACGCCGCCGGCTTCTTCCATCCGCCCGAGAAATTCCGCTCGATGAGCCAGAACCTGCGGGTGATGCTGGGGCGAGCGGCCTTCACGGAGCAGGAGGTGGCGACCTTCCGGGGCGTGATCACGGCGCTGTCGAGAGGGCGGGGCCGGGTGCTCGAGAAGCTGGCCAGAAAGGCGGCGGACGGCGCCTGACGTCCGACCCCAGTGCGGTCAGGTCGGGGCGCCGCGAATCCGGCCGCCCACGAACAGGCCGACCAGTTCCAGCGCCATCTTGCCGAAGCACAGGATGAGCAGGGCGGAGGAGGGCGCATTGAGCGCGGCCATCAGCCAGGCCCCGCCCAGCACCGTCAGATGCAGGACGAAGATGCGGCCATAGGGACGGAACATCTCGGCCATCGGGCTGGAACCGCGCCAGGCCCCGGCGAGCCACCAGTCCCGGATGTGCATGATCAGATGCACGAGGGCGATAGCCAGGACAGTCCACCAGAAGTCGGACCGGCTGATTGTGCGTTCCCAGACCCCGGCTGTGACGCCGCCGCCGTCAACCGCGGCCATGTCGTTCGCAAGGGCGAGGGCGAAGGCGCCGTGGACGAGGCAGAAGATGCCATAGTGGATCATGAAGAAGCAGCCCGTTCCTATGGCCTCGGCCCGCTGTCCGGCGGACGCCGCCGTCGACCTGCCGCGCGCCGACAGGATCCGCGGGAGGGTCAAGGCGCCGACAATCAGGTTCTCGAACCAGTAAAGGATCAGGATCTGGGCGCCGTCCCAGCCGAGGAAGGCCACGCCGAACACGGGCGCCAGATTGCCGAGCACGATGGCGGCGACAGAGAATCTGGATCCGGCGAAAAGCCGCGGGAGATCGAGCCTGGGCATGGCGCCTTGTTGGCGGATGCGGCGGGCGACCGGAAGCGCCTGTCAGACATCGTCAGCCGTCGGGATCGCAAAGCCGCTGCTGATCAACCGGAGCCCGTATCATCCCCGGGGCCGAACCGGGTGGCGGGATTGATCGTCACCGAAGACCGACCGTCAGGTCAGGCTGGAGAAGAACGCCGGGACCACCGCAGTGGCCGGACCGTGGCGGACTTCATCGAACAGATCGGTGACTTGCGACGGCTCGAGGTTCAGCTCGACCGTATGGGCGCCCGCGCGCCGGGCCAGTTGCACGAACCCTGCGGCGGGCCAGACCGCGCCCGAAGTGCCGATGGCGACGAACAGGTCGCAGGCCGCCAGCGCCGCCTCGATCCGGTCCATGTGCAGGGGCATTTCGCCGAACCAGACGATGTGCGGGCGCAGCCGGCCCTGCGGATGGTGCGGCGAGGGCTGGTCGGGGGCGAGGTCGCCGGGCCAGTCGCAGACCTGGCCCGTCCGCGTGCAGTGCGCCTTGAGCAGTTCGCCGTGCATGTGGATCAGGTCGAAGCCGTGCGCGGGCGGGGTCACGGCGTGGGCGCGGTCGTGCAGGTCGTCGACGTTCTGGGTCACCAGCAGGAAATCCCCCCGCCAGCGGGCGGCGAGGTCGGCGATGGCGCGGTGAGCGGCGTTGGGATGCACGGTCGGAAGCTGGCGGCGGCGCTGGTTGTAGAAGTCCTGCACCAGGACCGGGTCGCGGGCGAAGGCCTCGGGCGTGGCGACGTCCTCGATCCGGTGGCCCATCCACAGGCCGTCGTCGGCGCGGAAGGTGGGGACGCCGGACTCGGCGGAAATGCCGGCGCCGGTG
>DDSO01000067.1:11425-28712 GCA_002343425.1 Brevundimonas sp. UBA2388 | reverse complement strand
GGAATGCGGCCTGGTAGTCGAACAAACTGACAGCTCTGCTGGCGGCGAAATCCTTGCCGCGTGATGCGCTGATCGGGCCGATTTGTCCATGAAACCGACCGGACAAAACGCCGCAAACCCTTAATTGATAACGGTTCGCAGGTATTTGGGCCGCGCTCGGAACGCTCTGCCGTCCCGACCGGACGAGGCCTAGCCCTTCGGCAAATCGTCCAACTTGCCGCGCAGCATCTGCAGGATGGCGGAGAAGTCGCGACCGCCGTAGCCGAGTCCGTTGAACATCTGGAAGAGGGCTTCCGTCTGGGCCCCCAGCGGGGTGCTCGCGCCGACCTTGGCCGCCGCGTCCTGGGCCAGTTTGAGGTCCTTCAGCATCATGGCGGCGGCGAAACCGCCGTCATAGTTGCGGTTCGACGGCGCCGTCAGCACCGGCCCGGGCCAGGGATAGTAGGTCGTCGTCGACCAGCTCTGGCCCGACGACTTGGCGACGATGTCGAACATCTTCACCGGGTCCAGACCCAGCTTTTCGGCCAGGCCGATGGCTTCGCACGTGCCCAGCATGGTGATGCCGAGGATCATGTTGTTGCAGATCTTGGCCGCCTGCCCCGCCCCGTGATCGCCGGCGCGGAAAGTGGCGCGGCTCATCGGCTCAAGCGCCGCCTCGATGCGGGCAAAGTCGGGCTCGTCGCAGCCGACCATGAAGGCCAGGGTCCCGGCGTCCGCCGCCATCGTCCCGCCCGAGACCGGGGCGTCGGCGAAGGCGTAGCCCGCATCCTTCGCCAGTCCGGCCACCTTGCGCGCCGTGTCCACGTCGATGGTCGAACAGTCGAGCAACAGGGCCGAGGTCGGCGCCGCGCCGATGATCTGTTCCGAATAGACCTTCAGCACATGCGGCCCCGCGGGCAGCATGGTGATGACGACATCCGCATCCTTGACCGCCTCGGCGACCGATCCAACCGGCGTGCAGCCTGCCGTGGCGGCGCGTTCCAGCGCGGCCTGCGACAGGTCGAAGGCCGCGACGGCGTGCCCGGCCTTCGCCTGGTTGGCGGCCATGCCTCCGCCCATGTTGCCGAGGCCGATGAAGGCGATCTTGTGGGTCATGGCGTCGTCTCCCGAATGCGTTGGCGGGAGGGTTAGCCGCTCGTCCGCGCTCTCGCCAGCACTGCGCGCGAAATTGCTCAGCCGGGCTTCCGGAATCTCAACATGAACTGGCTGGTGCGCCCGCGGACCGAGGGGTCGAACACGCTGGCGGTCAGCGGATCGTCGGGATTGGCGAGCAGATCGCTTTCGCCATCCAGCACGAAGCCCGCGGCGGTGATGGCGTCGACGGCCGCCTGCCGTTCGATTCGGTGCTGCTGTCCCGCGCCGCTCAAACCCGTTGCGCCGGCGGCATGGTGGTCGACCACCAGATAGACGCCGCCCGGCTTCAGCGCCGCGAACACCGCCCGGTCAAAAGCGGCGCCCGTGCCCTCCGCAGCGAACGGGCCGTACAGGTCGTGGTAGTTCTGGACCGTGAAGACCAGGTCCAGCGGTTCCGGTGCGGCGAAGTCGCGGGTCGCGGCCGAGACCACGCTGACCTGGCCCATACCGGGTTCAGCCGCAGCCGCCTCGATCTCGGCCAGAAAGGCCGGCCGCATCCGCACGATCTCGGCCGGCTGATACGCCAGCACATGACCTCCAGGACCGACCGCACGGGCGAGGATACGGGTGAAATAGCCCGCGCCCGGCATATACTCCCCGACCCGCCAGCCCTCGCGCACCCCGGCGAAGGCGAGCACCTCGGCCGGCTTGCGCAGCGCGTCCCGTTCCCGGTCCGCGGCCGGGCGATCGGCGCTGGCGACGGACGCGAGGATGTGGAGCCCCACCTCCTGCGCCGAAGTCGGTGCGGCGAAGGCCAGAAGGGCGACGAGGATCAGGGCGGAACGGCGCACGGCCTCAGCCCGGCTTGCGGAAGCGAAGCATGAACTGGCTGGTCCGCCCCCGTATGGAGCCGTCAAAGACATTGGCCGTCAGGGGGTCGGCGGCGTTGGCGAGAATGTCACTTTCAGCATCGAGCACAAAGCCGGCGGCCAGAACCTCGCGCTTGACCGCCTCGATGTCGATCCGGTGCACCGAAGTGGCCGACGTCAGCGGCGAACCGGCCACGGCATGGTGGTCGATGACGACATAGAGACCGCCCGGCTTCAGGGCCTGAAACACGGCCGTGTTGACCCGCGACGCCGTGTCGGGCGGGGCAATGCTCAGATGCAGGTCGTGATAGTTCTGGGCCGTGAACACCAGATCCAGACCCGCCGGGAAGTCCGGCGTGGCGATCGGTGAGCGGATGCCGTCGACATTGGCGAGGGCGTCGACCGCCGTCAGGCTGTCGCCATAGCTGGCCTGGAAGGCGATGAACTCCGCAGGCTGCCAGGCCGTCACCCGGCCTTCCGGCCCGACAGAGGCGGCGAAGACTCGGGTGAAATAGCCGCCGCCGATGATCATGTCGGCGACCTTCTGCCCCGGCCGGACCTGGGCGAAGGCCAGGGTCTCGGCGGTGCGGCGCGCCTCGTCGCGCGCGCGGTCGTCGGCGGGCCGGACCGGATCCGCAAGGGCCGCGGCGTAGTCGGCCGGCAGCATGGGCGCGGACGGGGCGCCCATCCCCGCCATACAGCCGAGGGCCGACAGGCTCATCACCGCCACGGCGGCCAGAATGACGGAACGGCGCATCGCGGGATCTCCCATGGCGCCACGCGGGCGCTGATGGCGCAAGCTAGACTGAACCCCCGTCGGCGTCAGCCCGGCTTGCGGAATCGATAGACGAACTGATCGGTGCGGCCACGGATGGCCGCATCGAAGACATTGATCGTGCGATCGTCGGCCGGATTGCGAATGGCGTCGCTCTCGCCTTCGTAGATGAAGCCCGCGGCCTCGACCTCCCGCCGCAGGAACTCACCCTCGATCCGGTGCAGGGTCTGGACCTCACCGATGCCGGTACCCGGCCGTCCGGCATGGTCGATGACGATATAGTAGCCGC
Organism: Brevundimonas sp. UBA2388; assembly: GCA_002343425.1. Lineage (GTDB taxonomy): Bacteria > Pseudomonadota > Alphaproteobacteria > Caulobacterales > Caulobacteraceae > Brevundimonas. The sequence goes on along the minus strand of DDSO01000067.1, from coordinate 25,705 downwards.
CGGGTTTCAGGGCGTCGTAGACGGCCCGGTTCATCCGGCTCACATCCACGCCGAAGGCCGGGATATGGAAGTCATGGTACTCCTGCACCATGAAGACCGCGTCCAGCGGCTCCGGGAAGCTCATGGTGTCCAGCGCGCCCTCCAGGGCCGTGACATTCGCATAGGTTTCGGCCAGGCCCCGGGCCAACGGCGTCTCGCGCGCGGCGGTGCGGGTCGGCACGAAGGCGTAGACACGGCCGTTGTCGCCCACGACATGGGCGAACAGGCGGGTGAAATAACCCTCCTCCGGCCGGATGTCCGCGATCCGGTCTCCGGGTTCCACCCCACCGAAGGCGAGCATGGCGGCCGGCTTCCTCAGATCATCACGGGCCACCTCGTCCGCCGGACGGCGCGGATCCGCGATGGCCGCCGCATAGTGGCCCTCCGCGTCAGCGCCCCATTCAACATTGCCGGACCAGGCCGCCTCATCCTCGTCGTTCGACACGACCATGACGCAGCCGGTCAGCATCAGCAGGGCGGCGGCGGACAGCAGAAGACGGCGCATGATGTTCTCCCGAAACGACGGCGGCATCTGCGCGCGGAAGGGGGTTCGGAGCAAGGCCCGTGTGCGCTCAGTCCAGAGGCGTCCACTCCTGCCCGGCCGGAAGCGGCGCAAACAGCCGGTCGAGTTCGGCCTCGCTGATGCCGGACAAATCGGCGGGCGACCAGTTCGGCGTATTGTCCTTGTCCACCACGACGGCGCGGACGCCTTCCTGGAAGTCGTGGGTGCGGACCACGCGGCCGCCCAGCCGGTATTCCAGCGCCATATTGTCGGCGAAGGACTCATGGGACGCGCCGAGCCGCAACTGCCGCAGCGTGACCTTCAGCGATTGCGGCGACTTGGTCTTCAGCGTCGCCAGCTGGGCCAGCGCCCAGTCCGACCCGTCCGCCTCCAGCGCGGCGAAGATGTCCTCGACCGTGTCGAAGGCGAACAGCCGGTCGATCGCCTCGTGGTGTTCTGCGGTGGGCGCCGGACCGGCGACTTCCGCGAAACTGGCGGCGACGGCGTGCGGATTGGCCGGATGAGCCAGCAGGGCGGCCTTGAGCGCCTCGACCCGTTCGGCGGGCACGAAATGGGTGTGGATGCCCAGCGCCACCGTATCCGCCGCCTTCAGCCGCGCCCCGGTCAGGGCCAGCCAGACGCCGGTCTGGCTCGGCAGCCGCGGCAGAAACCAGCCGCCGCCGACATCCGGGAACAGGCCGATGCCGGTTTCGGGCATGGCGTAGGTGGTGCGTTCGGTGGCGATGCGGATGTCCGCCGGCTCGCTGATGCCGACGCCGCCGCCCATGACGATGCCGTCGACGATCGCCGTGATCGGCTTCGGATATTCGAACATCAAATGGTTCAGCCGGTATTCGACCTTGAAGAAGGCCTTGGCCTCCGACGCATCCCCTGCCCCGCTCTCGGCGATCATGCGGATATCGCCGCCGGCGCAGAAGCCGCGCTCGCCGGCGTGGTCGATCAGCACCGAATGCACGCCGTCATCCTCGCGCCAGGCCAGCAAGGCCTCGGTCATCGCCTCACACATGGCGCGGTTCAGCGCGTGCAGGGCCTTCGGCCGGTTCAGGGTGATGCGGCCGACGCCGGATTCGACGCGGGTCAGGACTTCGGACTCACTCATGGCGCTGACCTACGGGCGCAGGCTCACTGCCGCAACATCTCACGCGCCGTAATCACCCGCATGATCTCGTTCGTCCCCTCAAGGATGCGGTGCACCCGCAGGTCGCGCACGATCCGCTCCAGCGGATAGTCCTTCAGATAGCCGTAGCCGCCGTGCAGTTGCAGGGCCTCGTCGGCGATCTGGAAACAGGCGTCGGTGGTCATGCGCTTGGCCATGGCGCACCATTTGGTCTTTTCGGGATGATTGGTGTCGATCGCCCAGGCGCCGCGGAGCACCATCAGCCGGCAGGCCTCCAGCTGGGTCGCCATGTCGGCCAGTTTGAACTGGGTGTTCTGGAAGTCCGACAGCGGCCTGCCGAACTGTTTGCGGGTCGTGACGTAAGCCTGCGTCGTCTCCAGCGCGAGCCGGGCCCCGCCCAGCGAACAGGCCGCGATGTTCAGCCGGCCGCCGTCCAGACCCATCATGGCGTAGCGGAAGCCGTCGCCTTCCTTGCCCAGCAGATTGGCTGCCGGGACGCGGCAATCGTCGAAGGCGACGATGGCGGTGGGCTGGCTATTCCAGCCCATCTTCTTCTCCTGCGCCCCGAAGCTCAGGCCGGGCGCATCCTTCTCCACCACGAAGGTCGAGATGCCCTTGGGCCCGTCCGCTCCGGTGCGGGCCATGACGACATAGACGTCCGAGGTCCCGGCGCCCGAGATGAAAGCCTTGGATCCGTTCAGCACCCAGTGGTCGCCGTCGCGCTTCGCCGTCGTGCGCAGGCCTGCCGCATCCGAGCCAGAGCCCGGCTCGGTCAGGCAATAGCTGGCGATCTTCTCCATCGTCACCAGCGACGAGACATAGCGGCCGCGCAGGTCGTCGGAGCCGAATTTGTCGATCATCCAGGTGGCCATGTTGTGGATCGAGATGAAGGCGGCCGTCGAAACGTCGCCGCGCGACAGCTCCTCGAAGATCAGCGCCGCCTCGACCCGGCCGAGCGCCATGCCACCGTGCGCCTCGCCGGTGTAGATGCCGCAGAAGCCCATCTCGGCCGCCAGACGCATGATATCGACGGGGAAATGTTTGGTCTCGTCCCATTCGGCGCTGTGCTGGGCCAGTTCGGCCTCGGCGAATTGCCGGGCCGCGTCCTGGATGGCGCGCTGGTCGTCGTTGAGGGCGAAGTCCATGGGGCGTTTCCTTTCAGTCTTTACGCGCCTTCTAGGGCAAACCTTCTCGCATGGGGAGAAGGGAGCTATGAGGCCCCATGACCCAGCCCTTCGCCCCCGCCGCCTTCCCCTATGCCCGCCCTCGCCGCCTGCGCAGCAGCCCCTGGGTCCGGCGGCTCGTGGCCGAGACCGTGCTGACGCCCACCGATCTGGTCTGGCCCCTGATCGTCCATGACGGCGCCGAGGACCGCGTTCCGGTCGCCTCCATGCCGGGCGTCTTCCGCCTGTCGCCCAAGGCCGCCGCCGCCGCCGCCGTCGAGGCGCGCGACCTCGGCATCCCCGCCGTGGCCCTGTTTCCCAATGTCGACGGCGCGATCAAGGACGCCATCGGCACCGGCGCGACCGACCCCGACGGTCTGATCCCCGCCTGCATCAAGGCCATCAAGGACGCCGCCCCCGAAATCGGCGTGATCACGGACGTTGCGCTGGACTGCTACACCGACCACGGCCACGACGGCGTGGTCGAGGACGGTTGCATCCTCAATGACGCCAGCCTCGAACGCCTGGCCGAACAGGCCTTCATCCACGCCCATGCCGGGGCCGACGTCGTCGCCCCTTCGGACATGATGGACGGCCGGGTGCAGGCGATCCGAGAGGCGCTGGAGGCCAACGCCTTCCACGACGTGCTGATCCTGTCCTATGCCGCCAAATACGCCTCGGCCTTCTACGGCCCCTATCGCGACGCCGTCGGGTCGGCGAAGGCCCTGATCGGGGACAAGAAGACATACCAGATGGACTACGCCAATTCCGACGAGGCCCTGCGCGAGGTGGCCATGGATATCAGCGAGGGCGCCGACGCTGTCATGGTCAAGCCCGGGATGCTGTATCTCGATATTGTTCAGCGGGTTAGCGAGACCTTCAAGGTCCCGACCTTCGCCTACCAGGTGTCCGGCGAGTACGCGATGATGCGCGCCGCCATGGCCAACGGCTGGCTCGACGAGGACCGCGCCATCCTCGAAAGCCTGCACGCCTTCAAGCGCGCCGGCTGCGCCGGGGTCCTGACCTATTTCGCTCCGCAGGCGGCGAGATTGATGGGCGCCTAGTCTTCGGTCCGGGCCAGCAGGTCGATCAGATCTGCTTTCCAGAATACAGCCCAGGTATGGGTCCCATGGCCCTTGCCGGCGGGACTGTTGGGGACAAGACGGTACCGGACCCCGGTGATGCGCGGCACGAACTGCTCCGCCAACCCCAGCTCGGGCGGGTTGATGAAGTCGTCCGCCGAGTTGATCCAGGTCATCGGGGCCGTGATCCGCTCCAGCCCGTCCGAGGGGTCGTAGTCGAACGAGGCGTTGACCTGGTACCAGAGGTCATTGGCGTCCAGCGCGGGCAGGCGCCGGTCCATCTGGGCGGACAGATAGGCGTCCACCGCCGCAGGCGTCGCCAGATCCTGCTGCATCGCCATCGGCGCCGAGCCCGCCAGCAGCAGTAGATCGACCGCCGTGCGCAGCCCCTCGACCGGCTGGGCGGTATAGTCGCCGCCCGCCCAGGCCGGATCGCTGCGGATCGCGTCCTTCAGCATGGTCCGCCACAGCCGGTTACGCCCGACGATCGCCGTCGGCTGGCAGGCCATCGGCATCAGGGCCTCGGCGAAATCCGGATAGGTCCCGGCCCAGACGAAGATGTGCATACAGCCCATCGAGGTGCCGAGCATCAGCCGCACCCGGTCGACCCCCAGCCCGTCGACCAGCAGCCGCCGCTGAGCCTCGACCATGTCGGCATAGCCATATTCCGGAAACCGGGCCCGTTGCCCGTCCGAGGGCTTCGAAGACCCGCCGTGGCCGAGGTTGTCGGGCATGATGATGTAGTAGCGCGTGATATCCAGCGGCTGTCCGGGCCCGAACAGCTCACCCGCGAACTGCGGCGACAGGAACTGGGCCCCCGTCCCGCCTGTCCCGTGCAGCAGCAGGACCGCATTCTCGACCCGCCCGTCCGCACCCCGCCGCGGCTGGCCGAGGGTCCGGTAATGCATCCGCAGTTCCGGCAGGGACTGGCCGGATGTCAGGGTGAAACCGGCAGCGCTGAAATCCCCTTCGGCCGGCGCCGGCTGGGCGACGGACGCCGACGACAACATCAGGGCGGCGAGGCCGCAGACGAGGTACAGCAGACGGTTCATCGGGGCGCTCCGGTCTCAAGCGAAAGCCGCGCCGTCCAGCCATCGTAGGCGACATCGACACTGGCGGGCACGGCGGCCTTCAGGGCGTTGTAGTCGAGGTCGAGATGCAGATTGGTCAGGACGGCGCGCTTCACGCCCGACCGGGCGATCCAGTCCAGCGTCTTCTCGACATGGGCGTGGGTCGGATGCGGCGTCCAGCGCAAGGCGTCGACGATCCAGAGGTCGCATCCTCGCACCGCCTCGATCGCCGCCTCGTCGAGGTCGGACACGTCGCTGGAATAGGCCACCGGCCCGATGCGATAGCCGACCGAGCGGATCGGACCATGCGCCTGATCGAAGGTCACGACGGGCAGGAGGCCGCCGGCGCCATCGACCGACCAGGCTTCGCCGTGCGGCGGGATGGCCATCTCGTCCAGAATCGCCGGATAGCCTTCCTGGCTTTTGAAAATATACGGAAACCGCCCGGTCAGCGCGTCCCGAGTCGCGGCATCCATCCAGGCCGGAATGCGCCGCCGGGTGCGCATGGCGAAGACCCGCAAATCGTCGATCCCATGGACCTGATCAGCATGGTCATGGGTGTAGAGCACGGCGTCCACGTGACGGACGCCGGCGGCCAGCATCTGCGCGCGCAGGTCAGGCGAGGTGTCGATCAGCACGCAGGTCACGCCAGCCGGCCCGTGCCGCCGAACCAGCAGCGAGCAGCGGGTGCGATAGTTCTTCGGCTCCGCCGGATCACAATCGCCCCAGTCGCCGTCACCACGCGGCACGCCGCCCGACGAGCCGCAGCCGAGGATGACGAACTCCAGCTCGCCCAAGGCTCTCATGCTCCTGCCGGTCTCGGGATGCGATCGAACAGGGCGAAGAAGGAGTCAGTCGTGCGCGTTTCCGCCTCATCACGGCTCCAGCCACGGATTTCCGCCAGCTTGTCCAGCACATGAACCACATAGGCCGGCTCATTCCGCCGCCCCCGATGCGGCATGGGCGCGAGATAGGGACAGTCGGTCTCGACGATGATGCGGTCGGCCGGCATGGCCGCCACGATCGCGCGTACCTCGTTCGCGGCCTTGAAGGTGGCGATGCCCGAGACCGAGAACCACGCTCCAAGTTCCGCCGCTTTTTCCGCCAGTTCCGGGCCGCTGGTGTAGCAGTGCATCAGGAAGTGGAACGGCCCGTCCGCCTGCTCCTCGGCCAGAATTCCAGCCATGACGTCATCGGCCTCGCGCGTATGCACGACCAGGGGCAGGCCCGTCCGCCGGGCGGCGTGGATGTGGGTCCGGAACACCGCCGCCTGTACGTCGCGGGGGCTGAGATCGTAGTGGAAGTCCAGCCCGCACTCTCCGATGCCGACGACCCGCGGCCGCGCCGCCAGTTCGATCAGCCGGTCTGCGCTCAGGTCGACATGGTCCTTCGCCTCATGCGGATGAGCCCCGACCGTGCACCAGATGTCATCATGAGCCATGGCCAGCCCGTGGGTAGCCTCGAAGGTCGACAGCTTGTCGGAGATCTCGACCATCATCTGCACCCCGGCCTCGCGTGCCCGGGCGATGACGGCGTCGCGATCCTCGTCGAACTGGGGCGCGTGCAGATTGACGTGGCTGTCGATGATCATCCGCCGCCCGCCTTGACGCGCTGCAGGTCCGCCAGCGCCCCGGCCAGCACATCTGCCCGGTCCAGATTGATGGCGGCCGTGCGGTCTGGCAGTTCGGCCAGCCGGCTCCACAGGTCCGCCCAGCGCGCGCCGGAGGCCCCCTCCTCCAACGCCCTCACCTTCACGGCCGCCGAGAGCCGGTCCATCAGGGTTTCGAACCGGTCCTGCCCCTCGGGACCGCGGAATTTGTCCGCGACCGCCAGCGCCTCGGCCCGATCGACGCTCGGCGCCGAGACCCAGGCCTGGGCCAGCTGGTCGGCCTCCAGCGTCGCGCCCGAAGCCAATGCGAGCGCCCGGCCCGGCGAGCCCCCCGCCATGCCTGCGATCCGCGCCGCCTCACCCGAGCTCACCCCGGTCCGGTTGCGCACCAGTTCCTCCAGCGCATGCAGCGGCCAGACCGGGAAGGCCAGTCGGCGGCAGCGAGACCGGATCGTCGCCAGCAGCCGCCCCGGCGCATGGGTGACGAGGAACAGCACGCCCCGCTCCGGAGGCTCTTCCAGCACCTTCAGCAGTGCGTTGGCAGCGTTGAGGTTCAGATCGTCGGCGGCGTCGATGATGGCCACGCGATAGCGCGCCTGCGACGGGCTCTTGGAGAAGAATTCGGGCAGTTCGCGGGCCTGATCGACCGAGATCGACTTCTTCGTCTTGCCGCCCTCAACGGCCCGCTCCAGCACCAGCAGGTCGGGATGGGACCGGGCCGTGACCAGCCGGGCCACCGCATCGTCCGGGCTGGTCCCCAGAGGCCCGCGCGACGGATCGGGCGCGGCGCCCAGCAGGCGACGCGCGGCCCGGAAGGCGAAGGTCGCCTTGCCCGAACCCTCCGGTCCACAAAGCAGCCAGGCGTGGTGCAGCCGGTCCTTGCCGAACGCGTCAAGGAAGGCGACTTCGGCCGCCGCATCGGGGACCAGGTCAAAACGATCCCGCGCGTGCTCGCTCACGGCAGCCGCGCCTCGACGGCGGCCCAGACCCGGGCAGCCACCGCGTCCTGATCGCCGTCCGCGTCGATGATGACACAGCGTCCGGGGAACCGGGCCGCGATATCGAGGAAGCCGCGGCGCAGACGCTCATGGAACTCCAGCCCCTTGGACTCGAACCGCGTCTCGAACAGACCCCGGCCAAACGCCCGCTCCAGCCCGACCTCGACCGGCAGGTCGAAGATCAGCGTCAGATCGGGCTGGGTCGCGCCCACGATAGCGGCGTCCAGCGACTCGATGAACGCGGCCGGCGTTCCCCCGCCAACGCCCTGATAGGCCCGGCTCGAGTCAGCAAACCGGTCACAGACCACCCAGCGACCGGCCTCCAGGGCGGGGCGGATGGTGCGCTCCAGGTGGTCGGAGCGGGCGGCGAACATCAGCAGGGTCTCGGTCACCGGCGACCAGCGTCCCGCATCGCCGTTGAGCGCAATGGCGCGAATGTCCTCGGCGCCCGGCGAACCGCCCGGCTCGCGGGTCTGGACGACGTCCACCTCAAGCGCGCGCAGCCGGTCGACCAGCCGTGCGGCCTGGGTCGACTTCCCGGTCCCCTCGCCGCCTTCGAACGTGATGAATCTGCCCTGGGTCACCGGCGCACAATGGCGACGGCGGGCGATCAAGCAAGCCTCAGCGCGCCGATATCAACAGGGCGTCTGCGTATCCGCGTGCGATCACCGCCTGACGCGACCGCTCGGCGGCGTTGGGATCGGGCCAGGGGCCGACCAGGACCCGGAACAGGCCGTCATTGCGATCGCCGTCCACACTCGCCCGGTCGCCCAGTTCGTCCGCAACCCGCCGCGCAGCGCGGCGGTCCGAGAAGGCGCCGGCCTGAATCCAGTAGTCGCCTCGCGCGGAAGGCCCGGGGCGCTGGGCCGGAGCCTGCCCGGCAGCGGCGTATTGAAGGGTCGTTCCCCCGCCGGTGCGCGGCGCCCGGCCCAGATAGCGGACCCGGACCTCGCCCACGCCGGCGTTCAGCATGCCCAGCGCCTCGGCCGAGCCGCGCGACAGGTCGATGATCCGGTTGTCGACGAAAGGCCCGCGGTCATTGACGCGCACCACGATACGCCGCCCGTTGGCCAGATTGGTCACCTCGACCAGACCGGGCAGCGGCAAGGTCTTGTGGGCGGCCGTCAGGGCATGCATGTCGAACCGCTCGCCGGTGGCCGTGGGCCGTCCGTTGAACTGTTCTCCGTACCAGGATGCCAGACCGGTCTCGTCATACCCGGGTTGCTCGGCCGGCTGATACCAGCGCCCGCGCACCTGATAGCGCCGCATTGTGCCCGAAACGATGGGCGCCGGATCGGTCACGACCGGCAGGCGCGACGCCTCCGGACGGGCGACGCCGGCGCAGGCGGCGACCAGCGAGAGCAAGGCCGCGACGGCGACGCCCCGAAGCGCTTTCATGGGAATATTTCCGGCCATGTCCCCGCCCTTGAAGGCGATCAGCATGGCCAAAGACATTTCCGCTTTGGTTAACGGCCCTTTTGGCGCTATGCGGCCAGTCCGCTCGATGAACACGGACAGGTGGCCGAGTGGTTTAAGGCAGCGGTCTTGAAAACCGGCTAAATGCGTCCCAACAAGTGGCGCGAAAAACGGGTGGTTGGCAGAGCGGTTTAATGCACCGGTCTTGAAAACCGGCGAAGTTGCAAGACTTCCGAGAGTTCGAATCTCTCACCACCCGCCAAATACTGCTTAACGTCAGCGGTTTTTATTGACGTATTAGGGACAATTTGGGACAAATGAACTATAGAAATAGTTCAGGACGACCAAGTATGAAGTGCGTGGAGAAGGGGATTTACAAAAGAGGCCCCTATCAGTTCCAAGTCAAAATCCGTCGCAATGGCGCGTCCGTCTCGGGCACCTTTGAGTCGCTGAACGCGGCGAGGCGTTTTCGTGATGTTCAGACCGGAAAGGTGGTGGGCGACGAGTATGTGGATACTCGCAAAGAGCGGCGAACGACGTTGAGCGTCATTCTTGAGCGGTATCTGAAAGAGGTCACGCCAAGGAAGAAGGGAGCGCGTCAGGAGGCCAACCGGATCAAAACTTGGTTGAAGAGTGACCTTGCCTCTTATTCGATCTCTGGCATCGACCACAAAGACATCGCAGATTGGATCGCCGCGCGCGAGGCCGAGGGGAAAGCGTCAACGACAGTCAGCAATCCTGTGAACATCCTCTCGGCAGTGTTCAAGAAAGCCAAGGAATGGGGCTACAAGATTGACAATCCCTGCACCGGGGTCAGTCGCCCGACCGCAAGTCCGCCGCGCGTTGCAGTGATGAACGAGAGCGAACAGGCACTCCTTCTGAAGGCGTGCGACCACGGCCCAGCATGGCTGACGTTCGTGGTCAGGCTGGCTCTTACGACTGGAATGCGGCAAGGCGAGATTCGACGACTGCATTGGGACCATATCTTCGAGGACTACGCTCACCTCCCAGCAACCAAGAACGGCACCACCCGCGACGTGCCGCTGACCTACGCCGCCGCCAGCGTAATTGATGATATTCGTCAAGCACTGCCTCGACGTTTGGACGGATGGGTCTTCGGCCACCCGGATCGTCCTGCAAAAGAGGGTGGGTTCACGGAGTGGCAGGTTCAGCAAGCTTTCCGCCGTGCATCGGAATACGCCGCCGAAAACTACGGCCTGAAGCGATGCACATTTCACGACATCCGCCACGTCTCCCTGACCGCGCTTGCCGAAATCCACACGGATGTCATCGACCTTCAGAAGACCAGTGGCCACAAGACGCTTTCGGTTCTGTCCCGGTATCTGAACGAAACTCCGCAGGACCGTTCCCGGAAGCTTCGCGAACGCGAGATCGCCAAAATGTCGCGGGGCGCGGCTTACGCCGCGCCCACAGCCCGAATGACCCCGCCAGTGTAAAGGGCGAACATGAGTGCGTCCGGGTATCTCTTGAAGCTGAACAAGGCCCTCCCCTCCGTCTCGTTCATCCGCCAGCGAAAGTCCTTCGCGAACCGGTCGTAGGCCCACGACTTGGCACCGATGTATTCGGCAACACCGGAATCTACGCTGAAGTCGAACGCGACCTCGACCTCACTCTCGGTCCGAAATTCGCCAGACATCATCGCACTTGCATTCGCCAAAAAGGCGGGTCGGCCACAGTTATACATAGTAAGAAATCCAATAAATCAGAATGCAATGGGCATTACGCCGTAGTCCGAATCACTAACGACATGAGCGACGGACGGAGCGGAAATAGTCTTCGTTCCCTTGGAGGGACCAACGCTGACCTTCAGGGATTGAAAGCTTCGGGACCAACTGGCTGTCCATGTTTCAAACTCAACCAGCCATGATGTCGGCCAGATATCTTTGGTCCCGATAAGCGATGTTGTGCAGGTGCGCTTCATCACATAGCGGACGATACAGCCGATGCTCTTTTCGACTGGCTGATGGCCGTAGAGGGGCCTGACATGCACCTGTCGCGCAGCCGTCCATTTCTCGCTGAAGGCGTCCCTGACCTCCTGCCAGTCAAGACCCTCGTGGGCGATGACCGCGTGCAGCGTCGGGAGGTAGGTTGGGCGTTCCGGGCGAAGCTGCACACCCATCGCGTCCAGCAACCCGGCTCGCTCGTTTCCGAGGCCCGGCACATCATCGCCACACAGCGCATCAACCTCGATCCAGCCCAAAAGCTGCGCCTTCCGCCAGCGACGACTTCCTCTGCGGTGTTTGGCGAAGATGTTTCGGATTGTGGGTCTGGCGCGGGCCACGACGCCCTCGATGTCGGCAACATCATAGGCTGGGTCGAACACGACAGTCAGGAACGACAGATCGCCTCTTCTACACCCCGCGAAACGGTCGAGCGCAGCCTTCGTCTGCCGGGCAACGTATCGCCGACGACAGTGGAAGCACGCGGGTTGGCGGCAGGTGTAGAAATAGCCGAGGCTATCCGTTCCGCAGAGATCAAGCTTCATCCGAAGTTCGGAGTCGGAAGGCAGAGCTTCCATCAGGCGTCGGTGCACCTGCCGATTGATTGTTTTGATATTATTGACCATCGGATACTTATCCGAGGCGGGCTTCGACCCAGTTTTAGGTGAGGTCTCTGGTCGCGCGAGCGATAGCATCGTTCGCTGCCGTCATCGTCGTTTGATGTCGGGCGACCGCATCCCGGCGCGACTTTTCAGCCCGCTCGGCACTGGCTCGTGAGGCCCGCCGGGCGTCTTCTGCCCGCCGGATCGCGTCCTGCTGGCGGCGTGAGGCGTCGGCCTTCCTTGCGCTGGCGTCCGCGATACGACGGCGAGCGTTCGCTTCGCGCTCTCGGCGTCGCTGGGCGTCCCGCGCGAGTCGCGCAGGGTCAATCGCCTCACCAATAACTTCCCACCATCTCACCGGGTATTTAGCTCACCCGGCGGACGACCTCCGGGCGATTTCCTGCGCCTTGGTGGGACGGCCGATCTGACCGGTTCCGCTCCGCGCACGAATAGGCTGCTTCGCCGGGCGTTTCAGTGCCGTGATCCAAGCGTCAACATCTTGACGGTCGTAAGCGACTTTGCGTCCGTGATGAATGAAAGGGGGGCCGTCCTTGGTCGCTCCATGCATTCGACTTTTCTTAAGACTGGAAACAGAAAAGAGTGCAGGATATGCTTTCACAAGTTCAATAGTAGAGTAATAGTCAGTCACTGGTAATATCCAGAAAGGTTATGACTTATATTACTCCATACGGGACTGATCTGGCGATTTTTAAGACTTGTCGCGCACATGTGGTGGATTGTCGCAGGCATATCGGTCGGTATAAAGGCCGCCGAGGGGTAGTTAGGGCTACGCTTGTCTCGGGGGGAAAAGCCATGGACGGTCAGTTAATCGGCGTAATCGGCGGCATGGCCGCCCTTGCCGTCTGGTTTTTTGTGATCTGGCCAGCGATCAAACGCGGCATGGGGCAAGCTGCTTCAGCAGCGGGCGATGCGCTCCGTCCGAAGGCTGATGCCGCTGAAACGATGATCCTCGCCACAGCAAAGTCGCGCAGGGTCTTTGACGGACACGTTAGCGCGTATTCCGACGAGTGGGAGAAGATCGACCTCGGAGTCAGGACCGGGGTGGAGAACCAGATGATGGTTGTCGCCTTCAGCGTCACCTTGCTCAACATCTCGGTGCAGGATGTTGCCTACGACACCGGCGCAGTTGACCGCGTGAAGCTCATGGAAGGGCGTGATGGCTTCCCCAAGTTAAAGATCAGCGACGATGCATTCCGCGCGGCGTTGCGAGACCTGTGGAGCAGCTTCTCTCCGGCGACTCGGATGAACTTGGATATGCGATACCGCTACATCTTCGTGCAGCGGCTGGCCGCCGACAACGAGGCCGCTTTCTTCGAACGGCTCACCAATTACGCCACACGTTCGCTGACCAACGAAATGGCCTACGGTGCGTCCCCTGATCGCGAATGGCTGGCATTCCTTTCCGACCTTGCCAATGGCGACATGGATGGTGCACGGGCCTTCCTCGACCGCATCGCCTAACCAGAACGGCCCGGCAACATGCGGTTTTAGATTGGGACGCTTTGGGACAAACCCTGCGGAACTTCGGGAAACCACCGGCGACCGAGACGAACCCCAGTAACCCTTGTCGTCAGGGTTTGCGGCCTGCCCGCCTGATGGCTATAGCCCGCGTCAGCGGTCTTGAAAACCGCCGTAGGTGAGAGCCTACCGTGGGTTCGAATCCCACCCTGTCCGCCACGCCTTTCCCTGATAGCTGCGGGATCCCTGCAAGCCGGGAAATAGCCCCGACGTTACGGCGCCTTTTGCCGAACCCGGAGACGGACAGCCTGTCTCCGATCGCGGGATCTTGCCTGCAACACCCCGCTTTTGCCGCCCCCGTCAGGTTTGACGAGCGAAGCCGACGAGCCAGCCTGTTCCGCTATCTCGACAGACTCGGCTCCCCTGCCCCGCCCCGTGCATCCACGACCCGATCGGGCGACGCGTCGGCAAATCTCCGGGACGACTCCAATTGATGGTTGCGTTTGGCGCTGGTGAAGTGCGGAAATGGGCTCACAGGTATTCGGGAAAACTCGCCGGGCTGGACAATATGACCATCAATCAGGACAGCAGCGCCAAGGGGCCCGGCTCGCAAGATCCGTCGGAGGGCGTGTCACCGGCTGCCGAATCCGGCCTCGCCGATGAGCGCACCTCGGCCGCCCAGGAAGCCGAAATCGCCGCGCTGCGGGACATCACCCGAACGGGTGGCTCCGGTATGGACGAGGGGATCGCAGCGATCCTGACCGGCGCCTCACCCGACGACGCCGCACGCCTGCGCGCGTCGCTCGGCCTGCCGAAGCCGCCGGGCAGTCCGCGTCGCACCAGTGACGAACTGGCCGACGACTGGCGGCAGGGCGGCTATCCCTACAAATTCAAAATGCTCCGCCGGGACTATGAGCGCGAGAAATTCGCCCTGCAGACCGAACTTCTCAAGTTGCAGTCGTGGGTCAAGGACTCAAATCAACGGGTCGTGATCCTGTTCGAAGGACGCGACGCCGCCGGCAAGGGCGGCGCGATCAAGCGTTTCATGGAACACCTCAATCCGCGCGGCGCACGCGTCGTCGCCCTTGAAAAGCCCAGCGATGTTGAACGCGGCCAATGGTATTTCCAGCGCTATGTCGAACATCTGCCCACCCGGGGTGAAATCGTGATGTTCGATCGCAGCTGGTACAACCGCGCCGGCGTCGAACGCGTCATGGGCTT